>CACEJV010000001.1:0-309410 GCA_902559905.1 uncultured Bacteroidota bacterium
ACAAAGAAAAGGTTTCCTTTAAGATTTTGGAAAAAATCTAAACTTATTGATGAAGATTATGAGGCAGATAAAGATAATTTGATATCATTTTATAAAGAAAAAGGGTATAGAGATGCAAGAATTGAATTTGACACAATTGTTATAAATGATGAAAAAACAATTGATTTGAATTTAAATATTGATGAAGGAAATAAATACTACTTTGGAGATATATCATACATTGGAAATAGCTCATACACTAACTTTCAGCTTGATCAAATTCTTGGAATTGAAAAAGGAGATTCATATAATGGAGTTTTACTGAAGGAAAGAATACAAGATGAAGATCCTGACGCAAATGATATATCAAATTTATACCAAAATAGTGGATATCTTTTTTCCTCTGTAAATGCAGTTGAAGTTAGTGCTGAAAATGACACAATAGATTTTGAAATAAGAATTAATGAGGGTAAACTTGCTAGTTTTAATAAAATTTCAGTTGTTGGTAATACTAAAACAAATGATAATGTAATTTTTAGAGAACTTAGAATTAAACCTGGTGAACTTTACAGCAAAGATAAGGTTGTTAGAACAATTAGAGAAGTTGGTCAACTTGGATTTTTTGATGCTGAACAAATAAGTCCAGACTTTAAAAATGTTGACCCAAATTTAGGAACTGTGGATATAGAACTAGGATTAATTGAAGCTGGAGCAAGTCAATTAGAGCTTCAAGGTGGATATGGTTCAGGCTCTTTCATGGGTTCATTTGGTGTATCTTTTAATAACTTTTCAATAAAAAACATAAGAAACAGAAAAGCTTGGCAGCCTTTTCCTAGTGGTGATGGACAATCACTTGCTGTAAGACTTCAAACTAGCTCCTTTTACAGTACAACAAGTTTTAGTTTTGTGGAACCTTGGCTAGGTGGAAAAGAGCCAGTACAATTCTCAATTTCTTTATCCTCAACAACTCAATATAGATATGATTATTTTACAAGAAGAGCTGATAAAAGCCAATCTTTTCAAATCAAAGGTTTCAATGTTGGACTAGCAAAAAGGTTAAAAGTACCTGATGATTTCTTTGTATTGTCGCAGTCACTATCATATCAGTATTACAATCTAAAAAATTATTATACTGGCTTATTTACATTTGGTGATGGAGAATCTCATAATATCGCATATAATATAGCGTTATCTAGAAATAATACTTTTACAAATCCTATTTTTCCTGTAGGTGGATCAAAGTTTACTTTAAGTGCAAGACTCTCTCCACCATACTCATTAATTACTGGGGATGATTTCTCAGATATAGATCAAAGACCGGAGTATTTAGATAGAAATGGAAATCCAATTCTTTCAGAAATTGATCAAGCAAAATTTAGGTGGTTAGAGTTTTACAAATTTAAATTTGAAGGAAGTTGGTATACAAGATTATTTGGAAAATTTGTACTTAAAGCAACGACTGACTTTGGTTTTTTAGGCACATATAACAAGAATAAAGGAAACATTCCTTTTGAAAGATTTTTTCTTGGAGGTGACGGTATGATGCAGTATGCTTTAGATGGTAGAGAAACAATTGCACTTAGAGGATATGATAATCAGTCATTGTCAAGTAGAGATGGTTCTATTATTTATAATAAATATTCACTTGAATTAAGATATCCAATTAGTTTAAAACCAACTGCTTCAGTTTTTGCTTTAAGCTTCCTTGAAGCTGGAAATGGTTTTGATGATTTTAAAGACTATAGTCCATTTGATGTAAAAAGATCTGCTGGTGTTGGAGTAAGAGTTTTCATGCCAGCGTTTGGGCTTCTTGGAATTGATTTTGGATATGGATTTGATACTTCAAATATCTCAAATACAGGTCAAAGATCTGGATGGCAAACACACTTTGTAATAGGTCAGCAATTTTAGTAAATATTTGAATAAAAATTACGATATTGCACTCGGAAATAAATAAAGTAATATGAAATCAGGACTAAAATTTATTGCGTTGGCTTTTTTAACCTTAGCACCGCTTTCAACTTATGCTCAGTCTAACGTTGCACATATAAATGTTCAGCAATTAATAAGCGAAATGCCTGAAGTGATTGCTGCTCAAAATGAGCTTGCTAAACTTGAAAAGGATTATACAACTCAAATAGACAATGCTTTTAAAGAATTCCAGACCAAAGCTCAGTCTTATTCTGCAGATGCTGCAAATCAAACAGATGTAACAAATCAAGCAAGACAGAAAGAGCTTGAAAGTATGCAAACTAACTTGCAGGAATTCAGAGACTCGGCTGCTCAAGAGCTTCAAAAAAAGCAAATGGATCTTATGACCCCTTTATTAGAGAAAGCAAGAAATGCAATTACTAAAGTTGGACAAGAACAAGGTTTTAATTATGTAATTGACTCAAGCCCTAATGGCGGAATAATTCTTGCAGATGGTAAAGACCTAATTGAAGATGTAAAAAGAGAGCTTGGATTCTAAAAATTTAATTTACGTAAGGCTTTTTAACATATAAAGGCTCATAGTAAGCTAAATCTTCAAATCTTTTTTCAAGAAACGATTCATAAGATAAATCAATCATATTTATAGATGATATTGACTTATTAATAAGTTTAATTTGATCATTTATAATATTACTGATATACTTGAATGAATCTTCGCTATTAACTACAATTGTAGAGCCATCTTTTATATATTTTTTAATGAAGTTGGGCTCAACCTTTTCTAATGTTGGGTTACCTACCTCATTTAATTTATTTTCAAAAGTTGACAGATAGTAAAAATTTCCCTTGTCATTTATCATTGGTATTATATCCCCAGAATCAGCTTTTATAGAATTAGCCAAAATTTTTAGAGATGAGATACCAATTAAATTTATTTTATGTGGGTAGCATAGCCCTTTAGCAACAGAAAAACCAATTCTAAGTCCAGTAAACGATCCTGGGCCAATACCAATTGCTACAGCAGATAGTTCTCTAGCACTTATATTATTTTGAGTTAAAATATCTTTGATTGTACTTGTTAAAAGTTCACTGTGAAGATATTTATCATCTTCTAAGTCAAAATTTGATATAAGCTTACCCTCTGAAGATAGAGTAACTGAACAGTTTTTACTAGATGTCTCAAAATTTAAAATAAATGACATTAAATTTATTTATCCATGGGGATTGACAATGGTAGACCAAAATAAAATTCTAAGACTTTTAGTCTAAAGATATAATCAAACTTTGCCCTAATATTTTCTGAAACAGAAGCTTCATATAACTGTTTTGATTGAATAAAGTCAAATGAATTAAGTGAGCCTAATAAAAATCGATCAGATGCATCTTCGAATGCACTTTGAAGAGACTTAACAGTTTTATTAGAGGCTTCGTAAAACTTAATAGCACCAACAAGATCATTATATGCTTGATTAATAGTGTTTTCTAGATTAAGTTTCTCTTGTTCATATTGAAATTTTAATCTCTCTAAATTAATTTTGGATCTTTGAATATTATTTGAAATTGCTCTACCTTGAAATATCGGTATATTTAGTCCTAATCCATAAGTTTGACCTTTATTCAAATCAAATTGATCATTGAAACTTGGTGAATTATCGAGATATGATATCCTTGTACTCCATGAATAAAATGAGGTTATTGAGGGCAATTTGAATGACTTTGCAATTTTAATATCCTTTTCTGCTATGGAAATGTTTGTCTCTGAAAGCTTAATATCATTTCTAAAAGTTTTAGCTTTTTCAAAAATTTCTTTGGGAGAATTTTCTAGTATATCAGAGAAAGGTATGCTGAAATCTTCATCTGCAATGTCAAAGCTTTCATAGTTATCAATTAAAAGCACTTGAGCAAGGTTTAGTTTAACATCTCTTAGATTATTTTCTGCTAAAACAACATTTTGCTCCTGTGACGCTAGATTTGCTTCTATTTCAAATATTTGCCTTGGCGAAAATATTCCTGATTCAATTAAATCTTTAGTCCTTTTATATTCTTCTTTTGTAATTTCAAGTTGAGATTTTTGAACCATTAATATCTCCTTATTAAACATTATCTGTAAATAAGAATTCGCAACGAAAAGCTTTATATCATCTTTAATATCTTCAAGCTGATATTTTGAAGCAAGTATTTCAAGGTTTGCCCTGTGTAATTGATAAACATTTCTTGATCCACTGTATACAGGAAGCCCAACTGATGCAGTTGCCGAGGAAAATTGAGTAGTTATTTCCTCAATAATATTAGTTGTAACATTAATTCCTCTACCGATATTCCACTGATGGTTTGCAGAAGCACCAATAT
Organism: uncultured Bacteroidota bacterium; assembly: GCA_902559905.1. Taxonomy (GTDB): domain Bacteria; phylum Bacteroidota; class Bacteroidia; order Flavobacteriales; family Flavobacteriaceae; genus Marisimplicoccus. The sequence goes on from CACEJV010000001.1 coordinate 4,261, forward strand.
TTGGCAAAAAGTTTCCTATTGCATCAGATTTTGATAACTCAGAGTTTTTAAGATTCAATTCTGATTGCTTTATGTTTATGTTTTTTTCTAGTGCAATATCAATAGCATCTTGAAGAGAAATTATTTCAATATTCCCTTGAGAAAAAAGTGTGGTAGAAAATAAAAATGTAAATAATATATTTTTTTTTATCATGATATTTATTTTAATCTTCTCTAAATTGATCAAACGCAGATTCTTCTGGTTCAATTTTTAAAGGCTCCGTTTTATTCCAGATTTTAATTTTGTCTTCCATTGAAACTCCAGATAAAACTTCAACTTTAATTCCATCTGATAGTCCAATAGTTATATCTCTTCTTTCAAAATTTTGATCAGAAACTTCAACTTCAACATAAGGTTGTTGCGTCCTTCTATCAAATTGAAGAAGTGCCTCTGCAATTACCATAATTTCTTGTTTATCTTCAACAACGATTGATCCATTTGCACTGTAACCAGCTCTAACAAATGTATCTTCATCTAAAGTCAAGTCAGCTTCTATTTTAAATTGGACAGCACCTCCTTCTTCGGTACCCTTTGGGGCAACAAATTTTAGTTTTGCATCAAATTCTTTTTCTGGAATTGCTGCCATATTAACAATCAGAGATTGTCCCAGTTCAAGTTTACCAACTTCTGCCTCATCAACTTGACCTTCAAAAATCATTTTATTTAAATCTGCAATTATTGCAACTGAAGTCCCTTCATTAAAATTATTTGCTGCAATTACTTGATCACCTAATTTTACTGGAATCTCTAATATAGTTCCAGAGACTGTTGCTCTAATATTTGTATTTGCTGTTGAAGATCCAGCTACAGAACCTTTTCTTAATATTTCTAAATCATTTTCTGCTGCAAGTAAATTTTCTTTTGCACTATTAAAGCTTAGTTCAGCATCCTCATAATCCTGCTGAGAAATAATGTCCTTTTGAAATAATTCTTTAGCTCTTTTGAATTGTCTCTCTCCATTTTCAACGGTTAATTTTGCAGCAGTTACCTGTGCCCTGGCTGCATAAACTGATCTCTCATCTGGAACAACCTTTATAATTGCAATTAATTGGCCATTTTCAACAACATCTCCCTCCTCAACTAGAATATTGTCAATTATTCCATTTAACTGAGGCTTTATATCAACCTCATCTTCTGGAATAACAGTTCCTGTTACTACAGAGGTTTTTTGAATGCTAGAAGAAAATGGACTCGAAGTGTCATATTGAATTGATGATGAACTGTTTGTTCTGACAAAATAGGCTATTGCAAATAATAGACCTAAGATTAGTAAAACGATTAATATATTTTTTGTTTTCATTGATATTTATTTAATTATTATTCTTCTCGAAGAGCTTCAATTGGTTTAATACTAACAGCTCTTTCTGCTGGTATAAGTCCAATAAGAGTTCCGAGTGTTATCATTGTTATAAAAGCACCAGATACAATTGCTATAGGTACAGTAGGATTTGTAAAAGGAAAATCTTCTAATCCAGATGTGCCTATATTAATTAGAAATAAAAGAAAAGCGCCTACTATAATACCTATAATTCCCGCAATAATTGTAAGGAATACAGATTCAAGAACAATTTGAACCTTTATTTCTCCAGGAGTAGCTCCAAGAGCTCTTCTAATTCCAAGTTCATTTGTTCTCTCTTTAACAGCAATAAGCATTATATTTCCAATACCTATAACACCTGCAAAAATTGTAGCAATTCCAACAACTAGTGAAAGAAAAACCATACCTCTTGTAAATTTTATTATACTTTCAAATAATGAGCCAATATTAAATGATCCAAATGCCTTATCATCTTCTGGATGTATAATCTTTCTTACTTTAAGATTTTCCTTAATAGTCTCTTCTAAATAGTTCGGATTTACATAATCATATCCTGAGATAAACATAAATCCAAATTTATCTCCTCTATTATATATTTTAGCAAAGGTTGAATATGGAATTGTTATATCGGAGTCTGATCCAAATCCATCTCCTTCAGTATATTTTTCAACACCAATAACTTTAAAGTTTATATCATTAATTCTAATATATTTTCCAATGGGATCTTCATCTTGATCAAAAAGTCTTTCCTGAGTACCTTCACCTATAACAGCAACTTTTCTCTCATATTCTATATCTTGGTCGTTTATATATCTTCCACCATCATAAATTTTAATTACAGAAATTTTAGCTTGATCAGGAAAATTTCCAAATAAATTGAAGTTATCTGATTTAAGCCCTCTAACAACTAATGGAGGTGAACCGCTAAAAGCTCCGGCTTGAAGACCAGGAGATATATATTGAATTTCTGGAACTCTGTCAGCTAAATATTCTACATCTGATAATTCAAATATTGGAAATCTACCTTCCTCAAACCCTTTATATGGCATACTTGTAGACTGAACCCATATTCCCAAGGAATTTTTACTAAGTCCACTAAAAGCCTCATCAAAACCATTTTCAAGTCCTTTTGCTGACCCAGCTAATGCAATGTAAATGAATATTCCCCAAAAAACACCAATGGAAGTAATAATAGTCCTAGTCCTATTTTTTGAAATAGATTCAAAAATCTCATCCCAAGTGTCCCTATCAAATATTTTTTTTAAATTATTCATCTCTTAATGCCACAATCGGTTTAATACTAGCTGCTCTTTTTGCTGGAATATAGCCAGCAATTACTCCAAAAACAATTAAAATAACTGTTGCAAAAAATGCAATTCCAAAATCAACACCTGCTCTTGTAATAAAATAATCTTGTAAAGCACCTGAGTCTAGAGAATTAAGTATAATAATTCCTAAAATCATTCCAAAAAAACCTGAAAGTGTTGTGATGAAAATTGATTCACTTAATATCATTTTAATGATTTCCGTTGGCTGAGCACCTAATGCTTTTCTAATGCCTAATTCTTTTGTTCTTTCTTTTACTATAAAAACCATAATATTAGAAATACCAATAATTCCTGCTACCAAAGTACCTATACCAACAAATGTTATAATTATTTGAAGAGCATTAGCAAATTGAAGTGATCTATCAATTTCATCAGCGACATTTCTTACTCGGATTCCACTAGGATCAGAAGGATCAATTGATTTTCTCTTTTTTAATAAAGACTTCACATCATTTGATAGTTTAACAGCACCTGATCCTCCTATGCTTTGATCAAAGGTTAAAGCTAAATTTCCAATTACATCAGTTCCTTTTAGAATTTGCTGTCTAGTAGTATAAGGTATTATAAGTTTATTTTCTTCTGTATCCCCACTTGTATCTTGAAAAACTCCAACAACTTTGAATGCTCTTGATCCAAGATTAATAAATTTACCTATTGGATCTTCTCCTTTAAATATATCTCTAGCAACAAGCCTTCCAATAGTAGTTACTTTATTTTTTTCTTCTAAATCTTTTTCATTAATATATCTTCCTTTCATCAAAACATGTTTCTCAATTTGTTGATTTGCTGGTGCCACAGCACTAATTTCAAATTGAAATGATTCTAGTTTATACTTGATTGGTTCACTTACAAATAGACTTGGATTTAAGTATTCTATATTATTTGAAAATTCATTTTGTATAGCAGCAACATCATCATTTTTAAGCTCAATTCTCCTATTTGTTTTATATCCTCCATAAGGCTTAGTTGTTTTTCCAGGATAGATGAAGATTACATTATTAGCTTCGTTTAAGAAAAGATCACTGTAAGAATTTTTCAGACCTTCTCCTAATCCAAATAATATTATAAAGATTAGTATACCTAAAGATACAGTCATACCTGACAATGCAGTCCTAAGTTTATTCTTCTGAATAGACTGAAAAATTTCTTTCCAACGTTCTATATTAAACATTTTTTATAACGTTTTGTTTGATTTTTTTATCCTCGACAATTACGCCATCTTTTAAATGAACTACTCTTTTACACATTTTTGCAATATCATGTTCATGAGTTACGACAAGAATTGTTTTACCCTCATTGTTAATTTTTTGAATAAGAGCCATAACCTCAAGTGATGTTGTTGAGTCAAGTGCACCTGTAGGTTCGTCTGCAAGAAGAACTTTAGGATTTGATGCCAATGCTCTAGCTATGGCAACCCTTTGTTTTTGACCACCAGATAGTTCACTTGGCAGATGATCTGCCCAGTCTTTTAAGCCAACTTTATCAAGAAAGTTTAATGCAGTTTTTTGTCTCTCTTTTCTCGATATTCCCTGATAGTATAATGGCAAGGCAACATTTTCAAGAGCATTTTTATAATTAATTAAATTAAATGACTGAAAAACAAACCCAAGAAATTTATTTCTGTAGTTAGCAGCTTTTTTCTCATTCATATCTGCAATTCTAATCTTATCTAAATCATATGTCCCAACATCTGAAGTATCTAACATACCAAGAATGTTAAGCAGTGTTGATTTACCGGAACCAGAAGATCCCATAATTGCAACTAAATCTCCATCTTCAACAGAAAAGTCAATACCTTTAAGAACATGCAATGAGGATGCCCCTATTTCGTAGGATTTATGTAAATTTTTAATTTCTATCATATTTGCGTAAAATTACATTTCTTATTTTAATATATGTTATCCCAGTATTAAAATTTCTAATTAACTGGTTTCATTATTACCTTTTTATTCTCAGTTAAATTAAATAGCATTTTTTCAAACTTTGGTGGACCAAGAATAGGTTTTACATTATTTGAGCTTCCAAATTTTTCTTTTGGTATTCCAATTAGACTAAAATCCATCTTTTGATTTTCATTCTCATCATGAAAAAATTGGATTGCGTATTTTCCTGGAGAGATTGAGTCAAAAGAGATTCTAGCAGAGTAATTAATAACTGGTGATGTCCCAACTATTACTGGATTTTCATTCTCATCAAGAATACGAATGTATAAAGGTCCATTGTTGGATTGAAGATTATTTATTTCCATCTCTAAAGAGATATCACCTCTAAGATCCGTGATGTAATATATACTGTTCTCTTCTTGAGAAAAAACATTATTTGAAGAAATAGTAGTTATTATAAATAGAATGTAAATTATTACTTTCATAATGGCAATTTAAATAAATCTTCAACTTTACATTTTAATGTTTTGGCAATTTTAAGAGCAAGGACTGTTGAAGGAACATATATTCCATTTTCAATTGCGTTTATACTCTTTCTTGAGACCTCAGCTTTTTCAGAAAGCTCTTGTTGAGTTAAGCTAGCTTTTCTCCTAAGCTCCTCAAGACGGTTATTAAGTTTTTGATGATTTCTACCCAAACTTTATTTTTTTTCGTATTCTTCAACTGCATCTGTTAATTCTTTGCCTGTATTTGGATATAAATAGCCTGCTATTATCTGGCCCGCTCCAATGAAAGCAACTAAAGCTCCAGCTGCTTCAAAAAGCCTACCAAATGATATATATCCAACTAGATAAATTCCTATACCAACGAAAAGAGTTATAACACCACTTCTTCTATAATCTAATGGTCCTTTTTTTCGATCCTCAAAAATTTTTATCAATTCCTCAGCTTTTGATGGATCATCTAGATTCTTAGAGATTTCAATAACGGCAGCATACTTGTTTTTATTTTCATGATATAGCCATAAAAATACAGCAATAGGGACAATAATTCCTGTTAAAATACCTAATATAGGCACGAGTTCTCCTATGTTCATAATTAAATTTTTTAAATGTAACGCAAACTTATCATTTTTTTTAATGAGAAGCAAACGTTACACAAAAATTTTTTAAAAAAATTAGTTAGATGCTTTATTAGTCCTGTATATCTTCCATATAATTAACCCAACAAGGATGTAGGGTATTGACATTAAATAGACTATACCTCTATTTAGTCCTTTAGCAGCTTCATATTGTTGGTCAGTCTCCATTATTGCGCTTAACATAGAACATTGGGAAAAAGATTCTGTTGGGGACAGAACAAAAATTAATAATATGAGTATAACTCTATTCATTAATAAACATAGTAAGGTGAAATCATTAAATAGACTATAACACCTGTTACAGCTATATAAAGCCAAATTGGAAAAGTGACTCTTGCAATTTTCTTATGCTTATCAAACATGTTAGATATAGCTCTTACATATGTGACTAATACCATTGGTACAATAAAAATAGAAAGTGCAATGTGTGAGATTAAAATAAAGAAATAAACAGTTCTTATTATACCCTCTCCACCATATGGAGTTGGATCTGTAGTCATATGATACAGTATGTACATAACAAGGAAAACAAGTGAAAGGAAGATTGAAATCTTCATTAACAATTCATGCTGCTTTATTTTTTTGTTTTTAATACTATAAAGAGCAGCAATTAAAAGTATAGCTGTGATTCCATTAATTGTAGCATATATAGGAGGCAAAAATGTTAACGGTGGTAAAGATGTTATTCTTATGTTAAATAATATTAAGACCACTAATGGAATAACAATTGAGACAACAATTATTAAAGATTTATATTTTAAAGTTTGACCTGAATTTTCTATTTTACTCATCTATCAATTTTTTTATATCATAGCTTAGCATCTCTATTCCCTGTTGGTTTGCATTAATATCAGTTATCCCAAGATAGTACATAATTGGATTACCAAAGCTATCTTTTCTGGACCTAATATACCCATCTTTATCAATAAGTGCAAAATAACCCTGATGTTCAAAGCCTCCAGCAAAACTTGTATTTTCATTTGTAAAAATATTAAAGCCATTATTTGCTAAATCATATATATAATCCTTCTCACCTGTTAAAAAATGCCAGTTTTGAGATTTGACCTCAAGCGCTTCAGAGTATTTTTTTAAGATTGAAGGAGTGTCATTTTTGGGATCAATTGTAACTGAAATTATTCCAAATTCATCTGTCTCAGCAAACTTATCATCTAGTAACTTCATGTTTTGATTCATCTCAATACATATGTCTGGACACCTTGTAAAAAAGAATTCTAGCACATATACTTTTCCACTCATATCCTCATTTGTTATTAAAATAGAATCCTGATTAGTTAGAATAAAATCAGGAGCTTTTCTTTTTTCATCTGAAATTGTCAAATAAGAAAGTCTCTCATTATTGTGAAGTCTATTTGAATCTGTAATGTCAGAATTGATAACCCTTTCATATATTTTTGGAAGTGAGAATATCCCAAAAAGAGTTATAATTAACAGTAATCCAATATATTTTAAATTATTATTCATTAAATAGTGAATCGTTTTTTTTGAGAGCTAATCTATACTCTGCAAGAATAATCTTTACATCATCAACCATTTTATTATTTATTTCAGCAACAGATTGAGAGTTAAAACCATATAACATTCCAGTATCTTCATCATCATCTCTTCCCCTTAAACTTAAATCTCTGTCTACAATAAATACATATGGAGTACTAAAATTTTCATCTAATTCTATATTAGTTTTAAAACTATTAAATACATCTTTGATACTTAATTGTGATGTTGGAATAAAGTTCCATTTTTTTAGATCTGTACCTACACCACTAATTAATTCTAATTTTAAATCTTCAATTGCCTTAGATTCTTTGACATTGTATAGAAATACAAATTGAAAATCTTGAAACTCATAAAATCGTTTATAAATTTTTTGATTCAAATTAAGAGCTTCAGATTTTTTGTTCTCAATATCTCCACCCCAAAAACCAACTATTGAAATATTGTCTTTTAGTGATACTTTGGATAGATTTCCTTCCAAATTAACTATATCATTTACACCATAAGTTAAGACTGGTAACTTGGCAAAATTATTTATCCCAGTGGATAAAAAAACATATACGAAAATTGGGAAAAAAAAGAGAAAGCCAAGAATTAAATACTTTTTAAGATTCTTACTCATTAATAAATATCAAAATCCCATTCTTTTAAACCATCTAGCATTACATCAAAGATGTAAGAACCTTCCCATAGGAGAATAAAAAGTAAAAATGGTATTAGAATAAGCAGGGGAACTATAATCGTATTCTTAAGAAATGGCTTTTCATCTCTAACATGCATAAAGTCCCATGTAATATAGTAAGCCTTTATTATTGTCATGATAATAAACAACCAATTTATTAATTTAAGACCAAGAAAGTAGTTCATTAAAATTGGAGGTTTTAAGATACCAAGTGCAACTTCAATGGCTGTAACAATTGACAGAAAAATTAAAACACCCCAAATTTTTTGGACATTGGATTTAAACTTTAAATAGCCTCTAAAAATTTCTAATTTATGTTCGTGCTTTGCCATGTTTATACTAAATAAAAGAATGTAAATACAAATACCCAGACTAAATCAACAAAGTGCCAATATAGTCCTACTTTTTCAACCATGTCGTAGTGACCTCGTCTTTCATAGGTTCCTAAGAGTACATTTATAAATATTATAATATTAATGACAACTCCCGAGAAAACATGAAAACCATGAAAACCAGTAATAAAGAAAAAGAAATCAGCAAAAAGTGGATTTCCATACTCATTTCTAATTAAATTAGCCCCTTTTACAACTCTTGTTGCTGAAGAAAGTTTATCCTCTGCATCTTCACGTGAAAGAATTATTTTTTGACCTTTCTCATCTAGTTTTTCGACTCTGACTGTGATAGCAGAATTATTTTTAAAGCCATCCATAACCTCAGATAAAGTAATTTCTGGAAGCATAGTTTCACTTTGATACCATATACCAACATTATCATCATGGGTTATTCTCTCCTGAGATTGAAGAACAGCAAAATCATCAATGGGGATTCTTTTATCTTTTTTAATATCATAAAACTGGAGTATCTCTCCATTTTGAATTTCAATTGCCCCATATTCTCCTTTGATAAAGTTTTTCCATTCCCATGCTTGAGATCCAACAAAAACTGCACCTCCAATTATAGTTAATAACATGTAGAAAGCAACTTTGTTTTTATCATTATTATGACCAGCATCAACAGCTAAAACCATTGTCACAGAAGAAAAGATTAGAATAAAGGTCATCAAGGCCACGTAATACATTGGAGCGTCTACTCCATGTAAAAATGGAAAATGATGAAAAACCTCATCAGCTATAGGCCAGGAATCTATGTTCTTAAATCTTGAAAATCCATAAGCAACTAAGAATCCTGAAAATGTAAGGGCATCTGAGACAATAAAAAACCACATCATTAGTTTTCCATAAGCTGCATCAAGTGGTTTAATTCCACCTCCTCCCCATGAATTATTTTTTGTTTTTGTTAATGAAGATGCTTGCATCTAGGGCAATTTTGAGTACAAATTTATTAATTTTTAGCTGAAGTATTTAATAAAAAAGAATAAATATATCCATAAAGCTCCTAGAAAATGCCAGAAAATTAATGCCATCTCAAATCCTAGTTTATTCTTCTCATATTTTTGTTTATTAAATCTAGTTGTGACAATGCTTAAAACAATAATACCAGCAAATAAGTGAGCTAAATGTAAAAATGCTAAAATGTATATATATGAAGTAGTTACAGAGCTTTCAGGGCCTGTAAAATAATAGCCTTGTGATATGATCTCACCAAAGCCTAAAAACTGAGAAACAACAAAAGTTACTGCCATTAAAATAGTAAGTCCAAGAAAAATATTTACATTATTTCTTTGAAGGTAAATGTTTATATTTTCTGGAAGTGAAACACGAACATATTGATCAAGTTTAATTTTTGCTAACTGAAAAAACACACTACTAAGTATAATTGAAATAGTACTTATTGTGAACCATATTGGCAAAACAAAAGAATCTAACCAATCAGGTCTTGAACTACTTATAATAAATGCACTGGTTAAACCAGCAAAAGTCATGGTAATACTTATCATACCAAACCATAACATCATCTTTTTAGCTTTTGCAGTCTTTGAATCTATTGTATTTGCTTCACTCATTGAAATATGAATTTATCGATAACAAATATAATTTGAATAAAACTTAAATAAAAAATACTAGCATACATAAGTCTTATAGCGTTTTGTTTATACTTATACCTCATTAATTTCAAAGCTTGATATAACATTAAAGATCCTGAAACTAAAATTAAAATTAGAGAGTATATACCTATTGATAGTTTTCCTGTAAAACTAAAATAAGGAAGTGTTGAAACAATAATCATCCATATTGTGTAAAATACAATTTGAAATGCAGTAGCATTATCCCTTTTACCACTAGGCAACATTTTAAAACCAGCATTTTTGTAGTCATCGTGTGAGACCCATCCAATAGCCCAAAAATGAGGAAATTGCCAAAAGAATTGAATCATAAAGAGAATTCCTGTTTCAATTGAAAATCTGTCAGTAACCGCAACCCATCCTAACATAAAAGGAATAGCTCCAGGAATAGCTCCAAAGAATACAGATAAAGGAGTTACAGGTTTTAAGGGTGTGTATAGAGCTAAATAAATAATCATTGATATCAGCCCAAAGATTGCTGTTCTAAAATTGATAACATATAACATAGTTAGTCCTAACAAGCTAAGAAAAGAACATATAATAAGTGCTTGATTAACTGACATTGCTCCACTAGGAAGTGGCCTAGAAGAAGTCCTAATCATCAATGCGTCTCTTCTTCTTTCAATTATTTGATTAAAACCGTTTGATGAACCAACTACAAAAAATCCACCTATGATAAGAAGTAAAAATGTAGTTAATGAAAATACATCAAAGGCAATCAAATATGAACAAACTGATGAAAAAACAACACTAAAAGACAGTCTATGTTTTATTAAAATAAGAGTTTGAGAAAATAAAGACGATTGCTTTATATTTAAAGTGTCAGACATTAATTTATGTTTAGGAAATATCCTTTATTGAAGTCTGAATGTAATTGGTATACTGAATGGAACCCTTACAGCTCTTCCTCTTTGCTTTCCGGGTGTCATTTGAGGTAGTCTACTTATTATTCTCTGCGCTTCATTTTCGAGGTTTTTATCTGGTCCTCTCATCCTAATATTAGTGATGGAACCATCTTTAGCAATAATGAAGTTAACGTATACTCTACCTTGAATACCCATTTCCTGTGCAATTTCAGGGTATCTAAAATTTCTTCTAATATGTTTATTCATCTGTTCTTGAAAGCAAGCTCTTCTTTGAGACTTAGCAACAGATTCACAGCCAGGAAAAATTGGTACGTCCTCAATTACAGCAAAGGGAACATCAATATCGTCAAATTCTTCTTCAACTTCAATTTCTTCAATTATAATTTCATCTTGATCAGTTTCTGTTGATTCAATTACAGTTTCTTCAACTTCTTCTTCATCCTCAACAACTTCTATTACCTCTGGAGCAGGTGGAGGTGGAGGTGGAGGTGGAGGAGTTTTTAACTGCTCTGTGATAGGAATATCCTCATCATCATCTTCAAGCATATCTAGTGCAGCAAGATCAAAAACTTTCTCATATGTTTTATACTCAATCGCACCCCAAGTTACACCTAAAACAAGTGTAAGACCCATTACAAAATATAGATTCCTGTTTTTATTTAAATCAGCCTTTGGATTTTTTTTGGGTTGCATTTATCAATTTTAAAGTGCTAATCTATAAAAAAATATAATTATTTCATATAGTTAGCTAATTCTTTATTTTTTTTTAACTACCTATTAAATTTTTATATTCTTCCGAATTCATAAGAGCATCAATATCAGATGGATTTGATACTTCAATTTTTATAATCCAGCCCTCTCCATATGGATCATCATTTACTGCTTCAGGATTATCTTCTAGTGAAGAATTAACATCTACGACCTTACCATTTAGAGGCATAAATAAATCTGAGACTGTTTTAACTGCTTCAACTGTTCCAAATACTTCATTTGAATTAATCTCAGCATCTAATGTATCGATTTCAAGATATACAATATCACCAAGTTCACTTTGAGCAAAATCTGTAATTCCTATAGTTGCAATATTACCGTCTAATTTAACCCACTCATGTTCTTCTGTATATCTAAGTTCTTCTGGAATATTCATTTTATAATTTATTTAGTGATTGTTTAATTAATTCTTGAAGCTCTATTTCTTTATTTTCAAAATAAATTTTACTTACTATTTTTTCTGATTTAGATTTATTAAAACCTAAGACTGATAAAGCAAGTAAAGCTTCTTTTTTTATGTCATAATTTTTGCCAGATAAATCTAAATCTTTTTTGTCAAATAATTCTACTTTATCTTTCAATTCTATTATTAATCTCTGAGCAGTTTTTAATCCAATTCCTTTAATAGATTTTATTCTATCTACATCTTCTGACCATAACGCATCTTGAATTTCTTTTGGAGAAATTGATGATAAAATTGTTCTTGCTGTACTAGGACCAATTCCAGAAATTGATATTAGTTGTTGAAATATGGCTCTCTCAGTTTGTTCACTAAATCCAAACAATATGTCAGAGTCCTCTTTTCTTTGAAGATATGTGAAAATTTTTATGTTCTCTTCGTCTGGTATTTTCTCAAAAGTATTTAGAGAAATATTTATTTCATATCCTATTCCATTTGATTCGACTATAATCTTTGTTGGTGTTTTTTCAATCAGTCTTCCTTTGATATATGTGATCATTATTTTCTAATTTTTCTTTCATTTGCATCAATAACTGATATAGCAGCCATATTTACAATCTCATCGACTGATGCTCCTAATTGTAAAATATGAATTGGTTTATTTAAACCAATAAGAATAGGTCCAACTGAAACTGATCTGTCCAATTCTTTAATTATTTTATAAGTGACATTAGCAGAGTCTAGATTTGGAAATATTAATGTATTAACTTTTCTTCCATTAAGAATTGAAAACGGGAATCTATTTTTTAACATTTCTCTATTTAAGGCAAAATCTGATTGAATAGGACCGTCAACAATCAACTCGGGGTGATCTCTGTGAAGAATTTCAACAGCCTTTGAAACTTTTTTAGCTTCATCAAAGTCTGATGAACCAAAATTTGAATAAGATAAAATTGCAATTACAGGATCAATCCCAAGTCTTTTAACAACTTTAGCAGTATCAACGGTAATTCTTGCAATCTCTTTGTGTGTAGGGTTAATATTTAAAGAGGTATCTGAGCAGAATAAAGGACCTTTTCTTGTAATCATCAAATTGGTAGCTGCAACTTTTTGAACATTTTCTGCTTTACCAATAGATCTTATTAGAGGAACAAATACAGAAGGATAACTTTTTGAATATCCTGAAAGCATACAATCAGCATCACCATTTTCTACCATCATTGCTCCAAAATAATCTCTTCCTCTTAAAAGCCTTTTTACATCATCTAATGTTTTACCTTTTCTCCTTAATTTCTTAAATAGAATTAGTGAATATTCTTCAATTCTTTCCTTATTAATTTTATCTTTTGGATCAATTATCTCAATATCTTCGTTAAACTCTAGGGATTCCATGAGTTCTTCAATAATTTTTTTTCCACCTAAGAGAATTGGTTCCGCAATCCCTTCCTCTAAACAAATCTGTGCAGCTTTTAATACGTCCATATGGTCAGCCTCGGCAAACACAAGTTTTTTGTTTTTGGCTTTTCTAGCACGTCTATGAATTATTCTAATTAATTTTTGATTGTTACCTAACCGCTCCTCTAAAACTTGGGTATATTTATCCCAATCCGAAATTGGTTCTTGAGCAACACCTGATTCCATGGCTGCTTTTGCTACAGCAGGGGGGATTTCACTTATAAGTCTTGGGTCAAATGGTTTAGGAATAATATAGTCTTTTCCAAAAAGAAGTTTTGTTTCGTCGTAAGCAATATTAACTTGCTCAGGGACAGGTTTTTTTGCAAGTTCAGCAAGCGCTATCACAGCAGCTTTTTTCATTTCTTCATTTATTTTGGTAGCCCTAACATCAAGAGCACCTCTAAATATAAAAGGAAAGCCAAGAACATTATTTACTTGATTTGGAAGATCAGATCTACCAGTAGCAAATATTATATCATCTCTAACAGACATAGCAGTTTTATAATCTATTTCAGGATCTGGGTTTGCCATTGCAAAAACAATAGGATCTTTTGACATTGAGGCAAGCATCTTTTCCGACAAAATGTTAGCCATAGACAAACCAATAAAAACATCTGAATTTTCCATTGCCTCTTCAAGAGAGTTAATTTTTCTTTTTGTAATAAAAAGCTTTTTTTCATCAGAAAGACCTGATCTGGATTGATTTATTACACCCTTACTATCAGTCATTACAATATTTTTAAGTTTGGCACCAAAGGATATGTATAACTTAGTGCAAGCAATTGCAGCTGCACCAGCACCAGATACAACTATTTTTACATCTTCAATTTTTTTATTTACTAATTCAAGTGCATTTAATAAAGCTGCAGCAGATATAATTGCTGTACCATGTTGGTCATCATGCATAACAGGAATATCAAGATCATTTATAAGTTCTCTTTCAATTTTAAAAGCTTCAGGCGCTTTAATATCTTCAAGGTTAATTCCTCCAAAAGTTGTAGAAATTGACTTAACAACACTTATAAATTTATCTGGATCTTTTTCATCAATCTCAATATCAAAAACATCAATATCAGCAAAAATTTTAAACAAAAGTGCTTTCCCTTCCATAACAGGTTTTGATGCATTAGGACCAATATCACCAAGACCTAGTACAGCTGTTCCATTTGAAATAACAGCAACTAAATTTGATTTATTAGTATACTTATATACGTTTGAAGGGTCTTGTTCAATCTCTTGACATGGAATTGCTACACCAGGTGAGTATGCAATAGCTAAATCTCTTTGTGAATTGTATTTTTTTGTAGGTACAACCTCAATTTTTCCTGGCTTTGGCTTTGCATGATAAACTAATGATTCTCTTCTATCTCTTCTCTTTGCCATAAGGATGAATTATCATCAAATATAAATTATTAATTAAATAAATTATTCTGATTGTTTTTATTTCTTCCAAGATGATTGTAAGCCTTTTCTGTTACCTGTCTTCCTCTAGGTGTTCTTATAATAAATCCCTGTTGAATTAGGAAGGGTTCATAGACTTCTTCAATAGTTTCAGAATTTTCTGATAGTGATGTAGATAATGTTGAAATCCCAACTGGGCCTCCATTGTATTTTTCTATAATAGTTTCAAGAATCTTATTATCCATTTCATCAAGACCGTTTTTATCGACATTTAAAGAACTTAGAGCATATTTTGTAATCTCAAGATTAATTTTTCCATCACTTTTAATTTGTGCGAAATCTCTAACTCTTCTAAGCAAAGAATTTGAAATTCTTGGGGTACCTCGACTTCTTCTAGCAATTTCAAAACAAGATTCACTATCTGTGGATAAGTCTAGAATATTTGAACTCCTCTCAACAATTTTTGATAAAAGCTTGTCCTCATAATGCTCTAGTCTATTTGAGATGGCAAACCTTTCTCTCATTGGATTTGTTAAAAAACCTGATCTAGTAGTTGCCCCAACAAGTGTAAATGGATTTAAATTTAACTGAACTGTCCTTGCATTTGGTCCTGACTCAATCATGATATCAATTTTATAATCCTCCATTGCAGAGTATAAATACTCTTCAATTACAGGACTTAATCTGTGAATCTCATCAATAAATAATATATCTCTTTCTTCAAGACTTGTAAGTAATCCAGCTAAGTCTCCTGGCTTGTCAATTACAGGACCAGATGTAACCTTCAGACCTACATTAAGCTCACTTGCTAAAATATGTGCTAATGTGGTTTTTCCAAGACCTGGAGGTCCATGAAATAATGTATGATCAAGTGCATCGTTTCTTTGATTAGATGCCTCAACAAAAACTTTAAGATTTTTAATTATTGACTCTTGGCCAATAAAATCAGAAAATTTTAAAGGTCTTAAAGCCTTGTCAAATTCATTATCTTTTTCCTGATTTATATCCATTATATCAAATATACACTAATTGTGTAATCTGAGATTATGAGGAAGACTAATGCTGAAGCTCTTTCTCACCTTTTTTTAATGGAACATTTTGAGGGACAAAATCCTCTTTGGAACCAGGTTTTGAATAGTCATAAGCCCATCTAAAAACATGAGGTATTTTACCTGGCCAGTTTCCGTGAATATGTTTAATTGGAGCTGTCCATTCTAATGTTGTGGACTTCCATGGATTCTGTTCAGCTTTCTTTCCATAATACATACTGCTAATAAAATTATACAAGAAAATAATTTGTGCAGCACCTGCTAAAAGTGCGAACAGTGTAATTATGACATTAATGTTTGCGACATCATCGAAATATGGAAAGTTCGTGTTTGTATAATATCTTCTTGGAAGACCAGCCATACCAATAAAATGCATTGGGAAGAATACTCCATAGGCACTAATTGCAGTAATCCAAAAATGAACATATCCAAGTGTCTTATTCATCATTCTACCAAACATTCTTGGATACCAATGGTATACACCGGCAAATAAACCATAAAGAGCAGAAATACCCATTACTAAATGAAAGTGTGCTACAACAAAATATGTATCATGTAAGTTTATATCCAGCGCACTATCTCCAAGAATAATTCCAGTTAGACCACCTGTTATAAAAGTAGAAACAAGCCCAATAGCAAATAACATTGCAGGATTGAATTGAATATTACCTTTCCATATTGTAGTTATGTAGTTAAATGCCTTAACAGCAGATGGAATAGCAATTAATAGAGTTGTGAACGTAAATACCGATCCTAAGAAAGGATTCATTCCAGTCACAAACATATGATGACCCCAAACTATTGTTGATAAAAATGCAATAGCAAGGATTGATCCTACCATTGCTCTATATCCAAAAATTGGCTTACGAGCATTTGTTGCAATTACTTCAGATGCAATTCCAAGAGCAGGTAAAAGTACAATGTATACCTCTGGGTGTCCAAGGAACCAAAAAAGGTGCTCAAATAAAACTGGAGAACCACCTTGATAATGGAGTACTTCACCTTGTATAAAGATATCTGATAGGAAAAAAGAAGTTCCAAAACTTCTATCCATTATTAATAATAATGCTGCAGATAAAAGTACTGGAAAGGACACAACACCTATAATTGCAGTAACTAAAAATGCCCATACAGTTAAAGGAAGTCTTGTCATTGTCATTCCCTTTGTCCTTAGATTTAAAACAGTGACAATGTAGTTTAATGCAGCAAGTAAAGATGATGCAATAAAAAATGCCATTGAAACCAACCATAAAGTCATACCAGCGGCAGATCCAGGCTGTGCCTGAGGTAATGCACTAAGAGGTGGATATATTGTCCATCCAGCAGCAGCAGGTCCTGCCTCAACAAATAGTGATGCGATCATTAATGCAGAAGAAATAAAAAATAACCAGTAGGAAATCATATTTAAAAATCCAGAGGCCATATCTCTAGCACCTATTTGTAAAGGAATAAGGAGGTTACTAAATGTTCCGCTTAATCCAGCAGTTAAGACAAAGAATACCATTATAGTTCCATGTATAGTCACCAATGCTAGATAAACATTAGGGTCCATTACACCATCCGTGGCCCATTTACCAAGTAATACATCAAAAATTCCAAAAGATTCTTCTGGCCAAGCAAGCTGAAGTCTAAATAAAAGTGACATAGCAATACCAACAATACCCATTATCAATCCAGTTATTAGATATTGTTTTGATATCATTTTATGATCGATACTAAAGATATATTTAGTTATGAAAGTTTCCTTATGATGATGGTCATCATGACCATGATCATCATCATGAGATTCAACAACAATATCCTTTTTTTCAGTAATATCAATCTCGATATCTGTTCCAACTATTTTAGCTCTTCTGTTACCTCTGTTTGCCATTTCGTTTTATTTCTATTGAACAAATTCTTTAAATGTAGGTTGATCATCTAACCACCTGTTAAATTCTTCTTCAGTCTCAACAACTATTTTCATCTGCATATTGTAGTGAGAAGCTCCACAAATTTTATTACATAAAAGTAAAAAATCAAATTCATATGGGTCAAGTGGAAAGTCACCACTTGCAACTAAATCTTCACTTTTATCAAATCTAATCTTATTGATTTTTCTTACCTTTTCAACAATTTCAGGCCTTAATCTAATTTCCTCGGTTGTTACATTAGGAATAAATGCAAATTGATTAATCATTCCAGGCACTGCATTCATTTGCGCCCTAAAATGAGGCATATATGCTGAATGAAGTACATCTTGAGATCTAATTCTAAATACAACTTCACGATTTACAGGAAGATGTAGTTCTTGAACCACAATATCATCATCTCCATTCCTGTCAGTCGGATCAATTCCAACCAAGTTTCTTCCACCAAAATCTTGAAGGAAACGAACATTAGCGTCGCCTAACACACCATCTTCTCCTGCATATCTTGCTTTCCAATTAAACTGTTGAGCATATAATTCTACAACAAGCGCATCATCATTTTCCTCAATTGTCATTATATCCACCCAAGTAAATAATCCGTATAATATTAAACCTGCAAGAGCTATTGTTGGTATAATTGTCCAGACACCCTCCAAAAATGTACTATCTGCAAAAAATAAAGCTTTTCTTTTCTTATTACCTCTATATTTAAACGCAAAATAGTGAAGTAAAGCTTGAGTAATAGTCTGAACAAAAAAGATAACGGCAAATGAAAACCATAGTAAGTTATCATAATTTTCTCCGTGAACAGATGCAGATTCAGGAAGCATCACGTCACCCCACTGATAAAAAGAAAAAACAGTTAATGCATAAATAAATATTAGGAAAAGGAACATTAATTTTCCCTGCATATCGTTATCCTTATCGGATGCAATCTCGCTATCATCATAATCAGCAGGTTTAGATAGCTCTAAAATTTTGGTCAGTTGCCAGACTGCAATTGAAATTAAAATTAATGATGTTAGAACTAGTAATATTGTCATTTTAATCTAAATTATAATATTGGAATGTTTTACTTTCTTCTATAAACGGATCACCTTTAGCCAAAATTGGTGCTTTTGAAATGGCTCTAAAGACTACATACAAAAATATACCAAGGAAAAACATAAATCCACCAATTTCTGCAGGCCCAAATGACCACATATCTCCAACAGCTGACGGCATAATCATGTTATAAACATCTATATAATGACCTATTATAATTACAATACCTGTCAAAATTACAATAAAGTTTGTCTTCTTAAAATCACTATTCATAAGAACAATTAATGGAAATATAAGGTTTAACACTACCATTCCAAAAAACAAGAAATTATAGTCTTCAATTCTTGTTATAAAATATGTTACCTCCTCAGGAATATTTGAGTACCAAATAAGCATAAATTGAGAGAACCAAAGATATGCCCAAAAAATACTTACTCCAAACATGAATTTAGCTAGATCATGTATATGACTATTATTTATAAATTCTAAATAATTTTTTGACTTCAAATAGATCGTAATTAGTGCGATAGTTGTTATACCTGAAACAAACATACCAGCAAAAACATACCAGCCAAAAAGAGTACTAAACCAATGAGGATCAATAGACATAATCCAATCCCATGACATCATTGACTCTGAAACCAAAAAGAATACTAAAAATCCAGCAGAAAACTTAAATAATTTTTTATGAACACTTATATCATTGTTCACATCTTGCTGAAGTGAAAGTCTTCTTGTTATCTCTCTGTAAATAACCCAACCTGCTACATAGATAATTGCACGTACAAAAAAGAAAGGAATATTTAGATATCCTATTTTATTTCTGATAATCTCATCATGTGCTACCACTTCTGGATCCATCCATATAAAGAGATGATTAAATTTCAATGCTGAAAAACCTAGAATAATTAAAACAAATACACATCCTAAAAATAGGTAGCCTGTAATTCCTTCCATAATTCTGTATAATACAATAGACCAACCAGCTTGAGAAGCTCTTTGAATAGCATAGAAAGCTAATACTCCAAGAGAAATCATCATGAAGAATAATGCGGGTACATAAATAGCTGCCCATGGCTTGTTATGTAACTGATTAAAGACATGTTTGTCATGATCATATTCATGACCACTCGATTCGTATCCATGTTCAGAATTTCCGTGATCTGACTCTCCATAACCAGAATCTCCATGATCTGACTCTCCATAATCAGAGCCTCCATGTTCAGAATCATGACTCATACTTGCAACAATTTCTTTTGCTTCTTCAACAGTCGAAGGGGCTACATAAAAGCCATATAAGATTCCAAGAAGTCCAATTAGAATTAAGCTAATAGAAAGTACTTTAATTTGATTTGAAAATTTATAATCTTTATACATTAATTACTTTTTTGTTGCTCTCTTAGTTCCATTACATATTGTGCAATCTGCCATCTTTCTTCTTCATTGACCTGTCCTGCATGAGAACCCATTGCGTTTATACCATACATAAGTACATGATAGATACTACCTGGAGTAATTTCTCTATCTATATATGCAGGTATTCCTAAAAACTTTTCTCTTTGTGCTAAAATCCCCATTCCATCTCCTTTATCTCCATGACATACAGAACAATAAATTTCGTAAAGCTCTTTACCTTGGCTTCTATTATAATCATTAGCTTCCAAAGGAGATATTAATTGAGCTTTTGCAAGTTCATAGCCTTCATTTGAATCTTCATAATCATACGGTTCCCATCCTCTTGCTATAGATCCCTCTGGTGGGAGCTGAGCTTCGATTCCATTAGAAAACGCTTCAGACTCAGCATATGTTTCATATGCTAAAGACTCATACATATCTGGAAAGTACTGAAAGTTAGGTTTTGATGGATCAAAACATGATGTAAGTAGAATACTTATGGAAAAAATTAATATTAAACTATTTCTCATCTTCATCATTATTTATTACATCTATGGAAATTGCACCAAGTTTTTTTAACATAGTCTTTGTCTTTGCAACATTTGTACCGGTCTCCATATCAATCAAAAATTTATCATCAGTAGTAGAGGGGTGAGGATTCTCTGCCTTTTTAAATGGCCATAATTTACTTTTTAAATAAAAAGTTATAACCATTAAATGAGCAGCAAAAAATACTGTCATCTCAAAAATTATTGGCACAAAGGAAGGTATATTCTCAATTAAAGTAAAGCTTGGTTTTCCACCTATGTTTTGAGGCCAATCAACAATCATAATATAATTCATCATCATTACAGCAACAGTGAAACCAATACATCCATAAATAAATGTTGCAATTGATATATTTGTTGGCTTAAGTTTCATAGCTTTATCAAGTCCATGAACTGGAAATGGTGTATATATTTCATTGATATGAATCTTACTTTTTACTATCTGCTTTACAGCGTCTAGTAAAATATCATCATCATCAAACAAAACATGTAAGCTTTTTGAACTCATTTTTTATCTCTTAGTTTTTTATAATTCTCTCCTGATGATTTAAGAATTGTTTTTACTTCAGATTGTGCAACAACTGGAAAGCTTCTAGCGTAAAGTAAAAACAATACAAAGAAGAATCCTATGGTTCCGATAAATATTCCAATATCAATAAAGGTTGGGGAGAACATTGTCCATGACGAAGGTAGGTAATCTCTATGAAGAGATGTAACAATAATCACAAATCTTTCAAACCACATCCCAACATTTACAACTATTGAAATTACAAACGACCATATTATACTTGTCCTGATCTTCTTAAACCACATAACTTGTGGCGATACAACATTACATGACATCATTAAAAAATAAGCCCACCAATAAGGACCAGTTGCTCTATTTAAAAATGCATATTGCTCATATTCAACTCCAGAGTACCAAGCTATAAAAAGTTCAGTGATGTATGCACAACCTACAATTGAACCAGTAATCATAATTACAATATTCATCATCTCAATATGTTGAACAGTAATGTAACTCTCAAGCCTTGAAACCTTTCTCATTATAATCAATAGTGTTTGAACCATAGCAAATCCTGAAAATATTGCACCTGCAACAAAGTATGGTGGAAAAATTGTTGTATGCCAACCTGGAATTACAGATGTAGCAAAATCAAACGATACAATTGTATGAACAGATAAAACAAGAGGAGTTGCAAGTCCTGCTAACACCAAAGAAACTTCTTCAAACCTTTGCCAATCTTTTGCTCTTCCAGACCACCCAAAACTTATTAAACTATAAATTTTCTTTTGAAAAGGTTTAACAGCTCTATCTCTGATCATTGCAAAATCAGGAAGTAGACCAGTCCACCAAAATACTAATGAAACTGTTAAATAAGTAGAAATAGCAAAAACGTCCCATAAAAGAGGAGAGTTAAAGTTTACCCACAAAGATCCGAACTGATTAGGGATTGGAAAAAACCAATAAATAAGCCAAGGTCGACCCATATGAATTACAGGAAATAGTCCTGCTTGAATAACTGAGAATATTGTCATTGCTTCCGCAGATCTATTAATACCCATTCTCCATTTCTGTCTAAATAGTAATAGCACTGCGGAAATTAAAGTTCCAGCATGACCTATACCAACCCACCAAACAAAGTTTGTAATATCCCATGCCCAACCAACTGTTTTGTTAAGACCCCAAGTTCCTATTCCAGTTCCAATTGTATAAATTATACATCCAACACCCCACATAAATGCAGCCATAGATATTCCAAATGCAATCCACCAGTCCTTATTAGGCGGAGTCTCTATTGGCCTAGCAATATCTTCTGTTATATTATGATAACTCTTGTCTCCGAGGACTAAAGGTTTTCTTATAGGAGCTTCATAATGTGATGACATATACTATACTTTTTTACTATTAGTTACCTTAACTTGATATAAAACATTAGGTTTTGTTCCTATACTCTCAAGGAGTCTGTATGCTCTATCTTTTTGATTTAATTCAGAAATTTTACTGTCTTTATCATTAATATCTCCAAAAACAATTGCACCATCACTACATGCGTTTGAACATGCTGTTTGGAATTCTCCATCCACAACTCTTCTACCATCTTTTTTTGCGTCAAGTATAGTTTTCTGAGTCATTTGGATACAAAGAGAACATTTTTCCATTACACCTCTTCCCCTAACATTTACATCAGGATTTAGAACCATTCTTCCAAGATCGTTATTCATATTATAGTCAAATTCATCATTTTCAGCATATGCAAACCAATTGAATCTTCTAACTTTATAGGGGCAGTTATTTGCACAATAACGAGTTCCCACACATCTATTGTAGGCCATCTGATTTTGTCCTTGTCGACCATGAGATGTAGCAGCAACAGGACATACAGTTTCACATGGAGCATGGTTACAGTGTTGACACATTACTGGTTGATAAACTACCTTAGGATTTACAGCGGCAGTTTCCAATTTAGTTTGTGTAGCCCTATATTCTCTATATCCAGATGTTCCTTCTTTGGCTTTTACATCTCCTTCAAAAGTGTCTTCAGATGAAAAGTATCTGTCAATTCTAAGCCAATGCATATCTCTTGATTTTCTTACTTCTTCTTTACCAACAACTGGAACATTGTTTTCTGCATGACAAGCAATAACACATGCACCACATCCATTACACGCATTTAAATCAATAGATAAGTTAAAATGGTGACCTGTGGATCTATCAAATTCTCTCCAAATATCAACTTCTTTTGATGTAACTTTTGTCTCAATATGATTTTTAGATACCATAACGGTAGGATTCCAATAAGACTTTTCTTTTGAGTTATATGTATCGATATCAGTTTCTTTAATAATCTCATCTCTACCCATCATAGTGTTATGAAGTTGGATACATGCAAACTCATGATCACCTTTTACCTTGGAAAT
The DNA here is from genome assembly GCA_902559905.1 of uncultured Bacteroidota bacterium. Classification (GTDB taxonomy): domain Bacteria; phylum Bacteroidota; class Bacteroidia; order Flavobacteriales; family Flavobacteriaceae; genus Marisimplicoccus. The sequence goes on from CACEJV010000001.1 coordinate 27,949, forward strand.
ACTAATCGTTTGATTTTTAGAGAAATTATTATAAAAGGTATAAGCATTAACACCTACTTTCATAACATCTTTCATACCTTCTGTCTTTCCATATCCGTATGCTAGACCAACTGTTCCACTTGCTTGACCAGGTTGAATCAAAACAGGAACTTTTAATTGATTCTCACCGTCAGAAATATTAGCATAACTACCATTTAAAGCACCGTTCGATACATTATAATTCTTTAAGCCAAGTTTATTGGCGTCAGAAGCTGACATTGTTAAATAATTATCCCAAGTAACTCTAGTTATTGGATCAGGAAATTCCTGAAGCCATGGATTAGAAGACTGAGAACCATCTCCAATTCCTGTTTTAGAATAAAGAACAAGAGAAAATTCTTCGGGTCTGTCTTCACTTATTGAAGAAACGCTTGCAGATAACTTTCTTGGTCTTAAATTAAAACTTGTAAAATCATTATAATAACCATCTTGTAATGATTTACCCCATGTTTTGCCTTTAAGTATAGTATTCTGCCAATTTGATTTAATCCTTTCATAAAAACTTACATTTGATCCTAAAAGTTTTAAGAAAAAGTCTTGAAATTGAATTGTATCAAAAAGAGGTCTAATTGTAGGCTGGGCAAGGAAAAAACTACCTTTCTTAAACTCATAGTCTCCCCACGACTCTAGATAATTATTAGAAGCTGCAACATACATAGCAGACTTTGCTGTCTCATCTTCTTTTTCAGAAAAAACAAGCGAAAACTCTAGATTTTGAAAAGATTGTTTTACTGATTCTGAATTTGGAAGTGAATAAAGTGGATTCACACCTGATGTAATAACTCCAGAGATTTTGCCAGAATTTAATTCAGATATAAATTCATTTAATTCAGAGTTATTACCCTGTCTAATCAACCTTGGATTATTAATATCTATAGCTTCCGAATTAATCGATCTATTTATTTGAAGTATTAGTTCTTGAATTTCAACATCGTCAACTCCCGATACAACTACAGATTTATTTGGTGAGCTAAGGATTCTTTCAATTGATAAGTCAATGTATTTGTCAATTTCTGGCGTAAGTGAGCCTTTTATGTCACCATTACCTGTTAGTCTGGTATAAATTCTTGCAACAATTTTTTTAAGTTCACTTGGTTTAGCAGGCACTCTATCATCTGCATTTGAACCAGTTAATGTCATGTTCGATTCAAATTGAAGATGGTATGACATTTTTTTATTACTAGACTTATCTGGAACTCTTGTCTTGGTGTAGCCTGCAGAATATCCTCCACCCTGCCAATCAGATAAAAAGTCAGCATCAATAGAGATAATATTTTCAGCTTTTGAAAAGTCATAGTCAGCCATTGCTCTTAAACCATAGATATTTTCAAAAGCATCTAAAACAGATGAGTCTGAAATAGTGTCATAAATCACATGACTTAAATTAGGGTACTCATCTAAAAGCTCTTTAATAATATTATTTGTAGTAGGGCTTGGATATGTCTGAGTTAGTAATACAACTTTTTTATTTTGATCTTTAAAATTCTGTAAGCTAACTTTTACGAGATTAATCATTGTATCCCAATCAGTGTATTCACCTGAAATTTTAGGACCTTGTATTCTATTGGCATCATAAAGAGATAATACAGAAGCATGAACTCTTGCATTAGCACCCCCAAAGTTTGAAGCATCTTTATTACTCTCAATTTTGATTGGTCTTCCTTCTCTGGTTTTAACCAAAATACTGCTAAAGTCGTTTCCGTCAGCAATTGTTGTTGCATAGTAATTAGCAACACCTGGAATTATTTGCTCAGGCTGAACAACATATGGAACAGATTTAATCACGGGTCCTTCACAGCCTGCTAATGCAGCGGCTGCTGAACTAAAACCAACATACTTTAAAAAATCTCTTCTTGAAGCACCATCATTATCTTCTTTTGAATTAACAGGAAGCTTTTCAACAAATTCATTATTCTCAAGCCCCTCAACTATAGTACTTTCACTATTTAATTGCTCTATTCCCTTCCAATATAATTTTTTACTTTTCATTTTAATAGTGACATTTTGCACACTCTATCCCACCAAGTTGCGCTACAGTTAATTTTTCAACACCATATTTTTTTGAAAGCTCTTCGTGAACTTTTTGATAGTATTCATTATCCTTATCAACATTACTCTCTCTATGACAATCAATACACCATCCCATAGTTAATGGTGAATACTGATACATAATTTCCATCTCTTCTACAGGCCCATGACATGTTTGACATTCTATCTTTGCAACCTGTGCATGTTGGGCATGGTTGAAGTAAACAAAATCAGGAAGATTATGAATCCTAACCCATTTTACTGGTTTTGTATTCCCTGTATAAACTTGATTCTCTTCATCCCATCCAACAGCGGAATAAAGTTTTTTGATCTCATTAGTATAAAAGTCTCTGGTGTATCCATTTTCAAGATCTTCCTCACCATTATATTCAGCAATATATTCATGACAATTCATACATACATTTAATGAAGGTATCCCAGAATGTTTTGAAACTCTCGCAGAAGAGTGACAATACTTACACTCGATTTGGTTTGCTCCAGCATGTATTTTATGTGAATAATGAATTGGTTGAATAGGTGCATAACCTTGATCTATACCTACCTGCATAAGATATCCGTAGGTAAAATACGCACTTGAGAGTAAGAAGCCTACGACCAAAATAAAAATCAAGAATTGATTTTTAACAATTGTTTGCCATAAAGGTGTAATATTACTTTTTGTATCTTTCTCTATTTTAACTCCACTTGCATTAGCAATCTTAATTAATGTCCTTTGCACTAAGAATAACATCACAATTAAGATTGTGAAAATGACAATAGTAACTGCTAATATTACATTAACGGATATATCAGATCCCTGACTAACAGTTTGAGCCGATGCAGCAACTGTGACCGCTGGTGGAGGCGGAGTATAATCAGTGTATGCTAAAATATTATCAATTTGCTCATTTGAAAATTGTGGATAATTTGTCATTACCGCACGATTATACTCCTCCCAAATAGCAACAGCTTGAGGGTCCCCATCTTTTATCATCTGAGTACCATTTTTGATCCATTTGTATAACCATTCTCTATCATACTTTTCAGACACACCACTTAAGGCTGGACCAACTGCTTTTCTATTTAACTGATGACAAGCTGCACAATTAGCATTGAATAAACTTTTTCCAGCCTGAATATCTGCTTCTTGAGAAATACTTAAGGAAGGTAGAAGAAGTGCTACTAGAAATATTCTTTTTATTAGTAGCATTCGTTGGGGGCAATTAAATTTTTAATCATGATGTTAAAGTGTTTTTTGACCACTTTTTTTAACAGCACAAATTTACATCATAAACACCATTTTAGGAACTCTAAAATGAACAAATATTTAATTTATAATGATTCTAAATAAGATGTTAATGCAATTTGTTAAATTTGATAAAATTAGTGATGAAAAGCTTTAAATTTTCAATAGTCATTTGTATGTTTTTATCTTCATTCTGGAATACTTCTGCGCAAGATGAAGATGTTAATTATAATGATACACTAACTAAAAAATTCTTTCAGATCAAAAAAAATTTTAGCAAGAAAACTTTTGAATCAACCTACTATACAATTCAAATTTTTTATGGGAGTCTGAATGAGGCAGATTCGATATATAATGATTTTAAACAAAACTATGAAGATGTTAAGTCTGAACTAATATTCGAGACCCCAAATTACAAAGTAAGAATAGGAGAATACAAGGATATAAATGTTGCGTCCCAAAGCCTAGAGAAAATCAGAAGAGTTTATCCTGGATCTTTTATTATAAAACTCTCAGATTTATAATTTTTTCTTAACAGCTATCTCTTGATAACATTTAATTAGGTCACCTACTTCAAGGTCATTAAAATCATTTATTTGTATTCCACAATCATATCCTTTTGCGACTTCTTTAACGTCATCTTTAAATCTTTTTAGTGAGAGTAATTTACCTTCAAATATTTGTTCATCACCTCTTACAACCCTAACATTTGAATTTCTAAGAATCTTTCCTGAGGTTACCATACATCCAGCAATTGTACCAATCCTTGAAATCTTAAAAGTATCTCTAACCTCAGCTTCACCAGTATTTTCTTCTTTCATTTCAGGTGAAAGCATTCCCTCCATTGCATCCTTTAAGTCATTGATTGCATCATATATAATCGAATAAGACCTAATATCAATTTGTTCTTTTTCAGATAATTTTCTTGCGCTTTGAGTTGGTTTTACATTAAATCCTATTATTACTGCATCAGACGCGGAAGCAAGAAGCACATCTGACTCTGTAATTGCACCAACACCTTTAAAGATTATATTAACTTGAATCTCCTCAGTTGAAAGATTTTGAAAAGAATCAGTTAATGCCTCAACTGATCCATCAACATCACCTTTAATTATAACATTAAATTCTTGGAAGTCCCCAATTGCAATTCTTCTTCCAATCTCGTCAAGCGTTAAGTGTTTTTGAGTTCTTACACTTTGTTCTCTAACAAGTTGAGTTCTTTTAGATGCAATTTGCTTTGCTTCTTTCTCATCTTTTAAAACCTTAAACTGATCACCTGCTTGAGGTGCACCATCAAGACCAAGAACTGAAACGGGAGTTGAAGGGTTAGCAACTTCTAGAGAATTACCACTCTCATCAAACATTGCCTTAACTTTTCCACTTGTCTTTCCTGCTAAAATATAATCTCCTATTTTAAGTGAACCATTTTGAACCAGAACTGTTGAGACATAACCCCTTCCTTTATCAAGATAAGCTTCTAGAATAGTTCCAGTTGACAATTTATCTGGATTAGCTTTTAGATCCATTATTTCTGCTTCAAGAAGAACTTTTTCAAGAAGTTCATCTATACCTTTTCCGCTTAACGCAGATATATCTTGTGACTGAATTTTACCACCCCAATCTTCTACAACTAAATTCATAGAAGCTAAAGATTCTTTAACTTTATCAGGATTCGCTCCTTCTTTGTCAATTTTATTGATTGCAAAAATTATAGGAACTCCTCCCGCTTGAGCATGACTAATAGCCTCTTTAGTTTGAGGCATAATATTATCATCTGCTGCAATTACAACAATTACTATATCGGTTATTTGAGCACCTCTTGCTCTCATAGCAGTAAAAGCTTCATGACCAGGTGTATCAAGGAAAGTAATTTTTTTTGAATTTACGGACACAGAATATGCTCCAATATGTTGAGTAATTCCACCAGATTCATCTTCTGTTACAGAAGATTTCCTAATGTAATCAAGTAAAGAAGTTTTTCCATGATCTACATGCCCCATTACAGTAACAATTGGAGATCTCTTTTTAAGATTTTCAGTATCATCTTCTTCTTCAACCTCTTCTTTCTCTTCTTCAATATCAGTTTTTACAAATTCTAATTCAAATCCAAACTCATCGGCAACAACGGAAAGAGTTTCTGCATCAAGTCTCTGATTCATTGTTACCATAATTCCAAGACTCATACATGCAGATATTATATCATTTGAGCTGACTTCCATTAAAGTAGCAATCTCTCCAACGGTAATGAATTCTGTAATTTTTATTTTCTTACTTTCTTCAGCTTGTTGAGCCAGCTCTTCTTCACTTTTAAGTTTATGTTGATCTCTTTTGTCTTTTCTATATTTAGCTCCCTTAGACTTTGAAGATTTACCTTGAAGTTTTTCTAGAGTTTCTCTGATTTGTTTTTGAATTTCGTCATCAGTTGGTTCAACTTTTTGATTCAAATTTTTTGATTTATTATCCTTGCTAAATTTATTTGCATGTTCATTGGGTTGAGAAACATCTTTACTAATTCTTTTCCTTCTTCTTTTTTTAGATTCTTCAACTTGATCTTCTTTTTTCTTAATTGAATCTAAATCAACAACCTCACCTGTCTTTTTTAACCCAGTTAATTTTTGAAAATTTGTTTGAATTTTTGATGAATCTTCAGGATCTTTCTTTTCTTCTTCTTTCTCTAAATTTTCTTGGTCTGGTTTAGAAATTTCCGTTTTGGATTCAGTTTCTTTTAAAATTTCTTCCTTGACTTCTAATTTCTCATCCGATTTCTCTTGAAGTTTTTCTTCAATAATTTGTTTTTCCTCGAGCTCTTTTTTCTTTTGAGTATTAATTTCCTCAAGCTTATCTTTATCTGACTTATCAGTTTGAAACTCTGCGAGAAGAAGGCCATAAGTCTCTTGATCTATCTTAGAGGTTGGCCTTGGTTCAATATCGATTTTTTTTGAACTAAGGAAATCAACAGCTCTATCTAGAGAGATATTTAATTCTTTTAAAACTTTATTTAACCTTACAGGTGTTGACATATAATTTAATCTTCAAATTCTTCTTTTAAAATTTTAAGAACATCTGCTACTGTTTCTTCTTCAAGATCAGTTCTCTTAACAAGATCCTCTGCTTCTAGTTCAAGTACACTTTTTGCAGTATCTAATCCAACCTTTCTAAATTCTTCAATTACCCAGCCATCAATTTCATCCTTAAACTCAGTTAGCTCTACATCTTCTTCAGCACCTTCTCTGTAGACATCAATTTCATATCCAGTAAGCCTTCCAGCTAATCTGATATTATGACCTCCTTTTCCAATTGCTCTAGAGACTTCATCTGGGTTAAGATAAACCTGAACAGTCTTCTTTTCCTCATCAATATTTAGTGAATTAATTTTTGCAGGGCTTAAAGCTCTGGTAATATATAACTGAGTATTATTTGTATAATTTATTACATCAATATTTTCATTACCAAGCTCTCTTACTATTCCATGTATTCTAGATCCTTTCATACCAACACAAGCTCCAACTGGATCAATCCTATCATCATATGAGTCTACTGAAACTTTTGCTTTTTCACCAGGAATCCTAACTGCTTTTTTAATTGTAATTAGACCATCAAAAACTTCAGGTATTTCTTGTTCAAACAACTTCTCTAAGAATAACGGTGATGTTCTAGAAAATATAATTCTGGGTTTGTTACCTCTCAGCTCAACATTTTCAATAACTCCTCTAACGCTGTCTCCTTTTCTAAAGAAATCTTTTGGAATTTGCTTATCCTTAGGCATAATTAATTCATTTCCATCATCATCTAAAAGAATCACCTCTCTAGCTCTAACATGATGTACTTCAGCAGTAAAAATTTCACCAACTCTGTCTTTAAATTGATTAAAAATATTGTTGCTATCATGCTCAAAAACTTTTGAAACAAGGTTTTGTCTTAATGCTTGAATAGATCTTCTACCTAGGTCAATTAATTTAAATTCTTCTGATACCTCTTCACCAACCTCAAAGTCAGGCTCAATTTTTCTTGCTTGAGTTATTTCTATTTCAGCATTCGGGTCTTCAACTTCACCATCTTTAACTACTATTCTATTTCTCCATATCTCAAGGTCTCCTTTATCAGGATTAATAATTATGTCAAAGTTTTCATCTGTTCCAAATTTTCTTGTAAGGGTATTTCTAAAAACTTCCTCAAGAATAACCATTAATGTTACTCTATCTATTAACTTTTCATCTTTGAATTCCGAAAAAGATTCTAATAATGATATATTTTCCATGTTCTTAACTTTATTTAAAAAAAAAGAGGGACATAATGTCGCCTCTGAAATTTTCAAAATGCTTGGCAAATTTATTATAAATTATTGAGATAATAAAATTGTTGGCCTACTAGGGATCGAACCTAGACTCTTCTGGACCAAAACCAGACGTGTTGCCAGTTACACCATAGGCCAATTAGCTGCAAATTTAAATTATTTTTTTCTTTAAAAAATATATTTATGAAATTTCTTGAATATTACGCAGAGGTACTGATCTAATAAGTAAAAAATTCAGAATTGCAGATACACCAAAATATGATATCAAGAAAGTTGCAAGAGTAAAATTATATGTAAGATTAAACTCTTGACTGTAAATGATAATTGCTATTCCGATAAATATTCTTAAGAATTCAAATGTAGTTGACCATTTAAATCCATCCATAACAGAGGTAGAACTAAAAATAGTTGAAAAGATTAAGATTAAATATGCAGTTTTATCAGCTACAGATATATCTGCAAATGAAGTTAAAAACACAAATAGAATTATATTTTGCACAACAAAATGAAATCCGGCAAATATTTTATGAATCAACTTATAATCTGGTTTATACTTTTCCTGGTTATAAACATTTTCAACTTTAGCTCTAGGTAATTTTTTTGTTACATCTTCTGGTCTCCAGCCCGTAGGCATAAACCATATTCTAAACTTATCCTTTAAGCTATTTGTATACCAAGCATCTTGAATTAAGCACCATAAATGCTGGAAATTTATCCAAATTGGATTCCAGGTCTCGACAGGCTTTAATGTTCCATAGACACATGGCACATCATCAAGTTCTTCTTGAAAAGTTCCAAATGCTCTATCCCAGATACAAAAAATTGCTGCAAGATTCTTATCAATATATTCTTTATTTATTGCATGATGAACTCTATGCTGTGAAGGAGTTACAAGAATATATTCTAACCAACCTAACTTTCCTATATGCTTTGTATGGTACCAAAATTGACCAAAAAGATGAAGTGGTCCTAAAATAGCAATTACCTGCGGAGGTACACCTAAAAATGCTGCAGGAATTAGGAACAATACTCCTATACCTAAATTATTAGTAATACTTTGTCTTAATGCACAGGCAAGATTGAATTCTTCACTGCTATGATGAATCACATGCATATTCCAAAAAATATTTATTGAGTGCTTAAGTCTATGATGACAATAACTTGCAAAGTCTATACATACAAAAGCAATAAAATAAAGAAGAATACTCTCCTCTAGATCAATAAACTTAAGTCTTTCGTAGAAAAATGGATATGAAAAAATTATTATACCTAATCCAAGAATATCTACAAGTAAATTGGTAAAACCTGAACTTAGGCTTGATATAGTGTCCATAAATGAGTGCTGTTGATCTTTCTTCCAAGCACCATATAATATTTCAATTGTAATTAATACTAAAAAAATAGGTATAGTAATCAGTAGTATGTTTGCGTATGTATCCATCCTTATTTAATACTCAATAATTCTATATGAAAATTGAATATTTTATTTTACTTTGCTTTTATAAATATATCAAATATGACGTTAAAAAAAATATTAAATCTTATAACGATTTTTTGTATTACTATTCTTTTATCTAATACAAACTTATATTCACAAAAAAAATCAAAAAACAGTATAACTTTTGATCAGGCTCTTCATGAGTCAGTTGAATACAGAGAAATTGGGCCATTTAGGGGTGGGAGATCTGCAGCAGTTGTTGGAGTCACTGGACAACACGACTTATATTATTTTGGTGCTACTGGAGGTGGAGTATGGAAGACAGAGGATGGAGGTAAAACTTATGAAAATATTTCAGATGGTTTCTTTGGTGGAAGTATTGGTTCAATTGCAGTTGCTAGTAATGATTCAAATGTAATATATGTTGGTGGTGGTGAGGTTACAATTAGAGGAAATGTTTCATCTGGATACGGGGTATTCAAGAGTGTTGATGCTGGTAAAACATGGAAGTTTTCTGGATTACCCAATTCTAGACACATTCCTAGAATAGTGATTGATCCTAATGATAATAACATAGTCTATGCTGCTGTTCTTGGTAACATTTATAAACCAACAAATGATAGAGGAGTTTATAAATCTGTAGATGGAGGATTAACATGGAAAAAAGTTCTTTTTGCAAATAACCTTTCTGGAGCATTTGAAATTGTAATGGACCCAAATAATCCTAGAATTTTATATGCATCTACATGGAGAGTTCAAAGAACATCTCATAGCTTAAGTAGTGGAGGTGAAGGCTCTGATTTATGGAAGAGTATTGATAGTGGAGAGAGTTGGATTAAGATTAGTAAAAATAGTGGTTTCCCAACTGGAACGATTGGTGTAATTGGAGTAACTGTATCACCAGTTAATTCAGAAAGAGTTTGGGCAATTGTTGAAAATCAAGAAAAGGGAGGTGTATATAGATCTGATGACGGAGGTGAAAACTGGCTTTATACAAATAGTAGCAGATCTCTAAGACAAAGAGCTTGGTATTATTCAAAGATATATGCTGATACGCAAGATATAGATGGTGTGTATGTAATGAATGTTGCATATCACTTCTCAGATGATGGAGGTAAAACTTTTAAGTCAAGTTATGCTCCTCATGGAGACCATCATGATTTATGGATTGCTCCTGAAGATAATTCAAGGATGATAATTGCTGATGATGGAGGTGCTCAAGTAACTTATGATAAAGGAAAAACATGGAGTACTTATTATAATCAACCAACAGCTCAGTACTATAGAGTAACTACTGATAATTCATTTCCTTACAGAATTTATGTTGCTCAACAAGATAATTCTACCCAAAGAGTAAGCCATAGAAGTTTAGGTTATAGCATAAGTGATAATGACTGGGAAAGTACTGCTGGTGGAGAGTCAGGTCATATTGCTATTGATCCTAATAATAATGAAATTGTTTATGGAGGTAGCTACTTAGGGTTTTTAGAAAGAAGAAATCATGAAAAAAATACTTCTAGAGTAATTAATGTATGGCCAATTACAACTCTTGGTGAAGGTGCTGAAGCTATGAAATATAGATTTAATTGGAATTTCCCAATTGCTTTTAGTAAACATGATTCGTCAAAACTTTATACTTTTTCTAACCATGTTCATCTTTCTACTGATGAGGGGCAAAGCTGGGAGACAATCAGTCCCGATTTAACAAGAAATGACAAGACAAAACTTGTTTCATCTGGTGGCCCTATTACTCAAGATAATACCGGAGTAGAATATTATGCAACTCTTTTTGCTGTTGATGAATCTCCAATTCAAGAGGGATTAATATGGGTTGGTAGTGATGATGGGTTAATCCATTTAACAAAAGATGGTGGGAACACATGGGAGAATGTAACTCCAAAGAAAATGCCAGATTGGATGATGATAAATAGTATTGACGCCTCCTCTTTTGATACAGGTACTGCATACATAGCGGGAACGAGATACAAGCTAGGTGACTTTACACCTTATTTATATGTTACTGAGGATTATGGAAAAAATTGGAAATTAATTACATCCGGAATAGAGAGCGAACACTTTACAAGAGTTGTTAGATCAGATAAGGTGAATAAAAATATTCTTTATGCAGGTACTGAAACAGGAATGTATATTTCTTTTGATAAAGGTAACAGTTGGAATAAATTTCAGAAGAACCTACCTATTGTTCCAATTACTGATTTAACAATAAAAGACAACTCACTTATTGTTGCAACTCAAGGAAGAAGTATTTGGATTCTAGATGACCTAACAGTTCTGCATCAATTAAGTCAATCTTCTGATCAGGTTAAACTATACAAGCCAAAAGATTCATATAGAATGAGAGGTGGTGGTGGAATGAAATCATTGACAGCAGGGACTAATCTTCCAAATGGAGTTATTGTTCATTATTATATACCAAGCTTTGATAAAGAGAATGATGAGGTAAAGCTTTCCATTCACTCCAATAATGGTGAACTGATTAAGGAGTTTTCAAATAAAAGCAAAGAAAACTCAATGAAAGTTAAACAAGGAGGAAATTCTTTTGTTTGGGACATGAAATATTCAGGAGCAAAAAGACTTGATAAAATGGTTTTATGGGGAGCAGATTTTTCTGGTGCTAAAGCAGTTCCAGGAGATTATATTGTAAAATTATCTACTAATGGAGTAGAGCTTTCTAAAGATTTTACAATTTTAAAAGACCCAACTTCAGAAGGATCAATTGATGATATTAAAGCTCAATTTGATTTTGTTAATGAGATTAATGCGGTTGTGGATAAAGCTCACAAAGCAATAATTAACATCAGAAAAATTAAAAATGATCTTAAAAAGTTTCAGTCAGAATATTCTGACAATGAACTTACAAAGGATTTAATTGAAGAGTCAAAGTCAATTTCAAGTTCTTTAGACAAGGTTGAAAATGAATTATATCAAACAAAGAATCAAAGTAATCAGGATCCATTAAATTATGGAGTTAAGCTAACAAATAACTTAGGTAATCTAAATTCTGCTTTTAGAAGTGGTGATTTTAGACCCACAGACCAAGATATTAATGTAAAGAATGAATTAATTGAAAAAGTTAATAATCAATTGGAAATATATGACACAATTATTTCTAATGATATACCAAATTTTAATTCAAGCTTTAAGAATCTTGAGCTAGATTATTTAAATGTTTCAATGTAATTAAATTAACCTGAACTTAAATTAATTAATCAAATAATGTCCGAAACTAGGTTTCGAAAAATTAACAATATAGCAGGTTGGATTCTGTTTTCGGTTGCCCTATTTACATATGGATTAACTGTAGAGCCAACTGCTAGCTATTGGGATGCAGGTGAATATATTTCAACTTCTGCAAAGCTTCAGATTGGACATCCACCAGGAGCTCCTTTTCATCAAATGATGGGTGCAATTTTTTCATTATTTGCACCAAGCAATGATTTAATAGCACTTGCAGTAAATTTTCTATCAGTAGTATCTAGTGCATTTGTAATATTATTCTTATTCTGGTCAACAACCTTGATTTTAAATAAAATTTTCAAAGCGAATGAATTTAAAAATTCATGGGCTATAATTCTAAGTGCATCAATTGGTGCATTAGCATTTACTTTTTCTGATAGCTTCTGGTTTAACGCGGTTGAAACTGAGGTATATGCATTGGCTATGCTTTTTCTCTCTTCAACTTTTTGGGCTGGATTAAGATGGGATAAAGACTTTGAAAATGAAAGAGGTGATAAATGGTTATTACTAATTTCATTTTTAATTGGTTTATCATTCGGCGTTCACTTTATGGCTATACTAACCATACCGGCTATTGGATTGATATACTATTTTAGAAAATATAAAGATGTTTCCCTAAAGGGTTTCTTGTTAGCTAACATAATATCTGTATCAGTATTACTATTTATTTTTAAACTATTATTACCCTCAACTTTATCGATTTTTGGTCAACTAGAAGTTTTCTTTGTAAACTCGTTTGGGTTACCATTTAACTCCGGAACAATAATTGCCGGTCTATTAATGATTGGAATATTTTATAAGGGATTGTCATATACTAGATCGAAAGGAATGGTTCAATTCAATACTCTTTTTTTATGTGTTCTATTTGTATTTATCGGGTTTTCATCATGGTTAATGATACCGATAAGATCTAATGCCAAAACCGTAATCAACGAGAATTCACCATCTGATGCAAGAACACTTTTAGCATATTACAGGCTAGAGCAGTATCCAAAAACTTATCTTTTTTATGGACCAATGTTCTCTGATATATATGCACCCCAAGACGACAAAGAACCATATGTTGATGGAAAACCAAAGTACGAAAGAGATTATACTACAGGAAGGTATAAGGTTGTAAATTATTGGGAGGATTCTGAGATAAATTCAAATTCAAAACATAGAGGTTTGATTCCAAGGTTGTGGAGCTCTAATCATGCAGCAAACTATATGAACTTTACTAATCCATTAAAGTTTGAGATTCTAGATAGATATAAAAATGAACAGGTAATTGTCGAAACTGTAAATGAGTTTCTAAATAGAGAGTTACAAGGGGAAGTTGATGGTGATGATTACAATGAGTTCTTTCGATCTGTAGGCCCTTATCTTAATATTAGCAAACCGACGCTTTTTGATAACCTAAGTTTTCTTTTTTCCTATCAGATAAATTACATGTATTGGCGATATTTTATGTGGAATTTTGCGGGTAGACAAAATGATATTCAAGGTGACTATTCAATTATGAATGGAAACTGGATAAGTGGTATTAAGTTTATTGATGAGTTAAGAATCGGGAATCAAGATGCAATAGATCAGGATCAGAAAAATAATAAAGCAAGAAATACTTATTTTTTCCTACCACTAATAATTGGAATTATCGGACTTATGTTCTGCTATAAGTATGATATAAAATCCTTCTGGACATTACTACTACTATTCTTGTTTACTGGTCTTGCATTAAAGTTTTATTTAAATGAAAGACCCTTTGAGCCAAGAGAAAGAGACTATGCTCTAGTCGGATCTTTCTATGTTTTCTCCATTTGGATAGGTATGGGGTATGCGGCAATTTCATATTATTTAAAAAAATATAATAGCAAACTTTTACAAGGAGGTATTTACTCATTGTGTTTATTGTCGGTTCCTTTATTAATGGCAAGTAATAATTGGGATGATCATGACAGATCAGATAGGTATACTGCGCAATCTCTAGCAAGAGCATATCTGCAATCAATTAATGAGGATAGAGATGCAATGATTTTTACAATTGGTGACAATGATACTTTTGCTCTATGGTATGCGCAAGAGATTGAAGAATTTAGAACTGATGTAAGGACTATCAATACAAGTCTTTTAGCAACTGATTGGTATATTGACCAGATGAAAAGAAGAGCATATGAAAGTAGTCCTATACCATCACAAATGGAACATGAGGCATATGCTTTTGGTATTAGAGACTATATAAGATATGAGAATCTGCTTGATTCTGTAAGATGGGATATAGGGGATTTTGTTGACTGGGTTGCTAGTGATAATCCTAGAACTAAATATAGGAACTTAATAACTCAAGCAGGAGGTGATACAAGCGATTACCCTGAGAATGCACTTGAAACTGTTTTTTATCCAACAAATAAAATTAGACTTCCTGTTAATAAAGAGAATGTGATAGAAAGTGGAATTGTAAATAAAGAAGATGAAGATCTTATAGTTGATTATATTGATATTGACCTGCCTGAATCTATTATAACAAAAAATCAAATTTTAATGTTAGATATTCTGGCTAATAACGATTGGAAAAGGCCAATATATTTTACCGGAGGTAGTTATGAGGATTCTGAATATATATGGATGAAAGATTATCTTCAACTAGATGGCCTAGTATATAAATTAGTTCCAATTAGAACACCTATTGATAGAAGCAACCCATATGAAATGGGGAGAGTTGATTCTGATCTAATGTATGATATTGTAAAAAAGTGGTCATGGGGTAACTCTGAAAGCACTGAGATATATCACGACCCAGAGACAAGAAAAAATAGTATTTCATTTAGAAGTAATTTATCAAGATTATCAGAGACTTTAATTCTAGAAGGGCAATATGATAGAGCAGAAGAGATAATAGATCTAGCATTTGAAAAAATGCCAATTGATTTTTATGGATACTATAGCTTGTGGACTCCTTTCATAGAGGGGTATTATAAAATTAACAAAGATTTAAAAGCACAGGAAGTAGTAAAAAAGATTTCTTTAAAATATTCTGATAGATTAAATTATTATTCGTCTCTTGAAATTTTTAACCAATACAATGTTGGTGAGGAGATAATATCTGACATTGAGAGATATAGAAATCTTATAGAAACTATGTTAGTTTTTGATACAAGTGAAATAACTGTTGAAGAAATAAAAACGTTTATTTCTAGTTCTGAGAAATTTAACTTTATATATGGTGAGTTTGATTATTATATGTCAGTATCCGATTTTATTGTTTCTCTTGTAAAGTCTAATGAGCTTGAATATTCAAAACAGATTATTGATAAAATAGAAGATCTTTTAATTAGAAGAGTTTCAGTTTTTTCAAATCTAGATGAGGATGAACAAATTTTTTACATCGAGGGAATTACTTCTGATATTAATAATTATAGTAAGATTATAAATAGCTTAGAACTCTTTAATAGTGAGTTTTATGAAAATTATAAAAAGAATCTTGATGAGCTTTTGAAAAATATTGTAGAATAAAAAGAGCTTAACTAATTAACAAACATAAATTCAACAAAATATTCATTCCTTAGTTAAGCTGGTCTTTCATTAAACTTATCAGAGTATTTGCATCTTGGTCTCCACTTTGTCTCCATACCATTTCACCATACTTATAAATCATTAAAGTAGGAATAACTTTAACTCTTAATGCTTCTGATAGTTTAATATTTTTTTCAGTATTTATTTTAATTACTTTACCCTTATCACCAAGAGCAGCAGCAACATCTTTTAGAACAGGATGAAGAGATGTTGATATTTCATCCAGCTCGCTAAAAAAAACCAAAAGCAAAGGTTTTTTTTCATCTAAAAGCTCACCAAACTTGGACATAAAATATAGTTTTAAGGCGAAATTATAACTTTTTTCTATTTAAATCCAAATATTAGTTAACCCTATTATTTTTTTGACGGCTAAAATTTAAAAGAAACCTTTCAATAAATATTAATCTGACATAGCATAGTACATAATATTTAGTTAACATTTGACAATAAATATTAACATTAAATAAAAGTTTTATTAATTCTTATTTAAACAAATACCTCCAACAAAAAAATACATTTGTCTCAACATAAATTCAACAAAAATATTTAAAATGAAAAATAAAATTTATTCTTTAATTACTGCTTCATTAGTTTTCATAATTTCATGTGAAAAAGATCCTGAAGTTGTATATGAAACTATAACTGTAACAGAAACTGAAACTGTAACTGTAACTGTCCCTGCTACAACTCCAACAACTCCAACAGTTACTATTCCTGAAACTCAAACTGTTGGTTCAGATAGTGGTATCTACTACATTAATGAAGATACAACTTGGACAAATGATAGGATATGGATCATGGATGGAAAAATAGTTGTTCAAGATCAGATAACTCTGACAATTCAACCAGGTACAATTATTAAATCTACTAGTTTAACAGGTGTGGATTCGACAGCTTTAATCGTTGCTAAAGGTGGTAAGATTCGAGCTATTGGTACTGCTGATTCTCCAATTATCTTTACTGACATAGAAGATCAACTTGACTACACACACAATGGTGTTAGCCCAAATAGAGTTGCTACTGACACAGGTAAGTGGGGTGGTATTATTTTACTAGGAAAGGCAACTGTAGGAGAAGATGGAGGTGAGGATGACATTGAAGGTATTGCATCAGGATATCCATGGACAAAGTATGGAGGTACGAATGATGCTGATGACTCTGGAGTTATGTCTTACGTTTCAATTAGACACAATGGTATAGCTATAAGTGAAGGTAACGAGATACAAGGTCTTACTATGGGTGGTGTTGGTTCTACAACTACAATCACTAACATTGAAGTTGTAGGAAGTGACGATGATGGTATCGAAATTTTTGGAGGAACTGTTAATGTTACTAATCTAGTTATTTACGCAAACACAGATGATGCAGTTGATTTAGATGAAGGTTATGCTGGAACTATAACAAATGTTGTGGTTCAAACAAAAGCTGCTACAGATAATATTTTTGAAATTGATGGTACTGAAGACTCAACAGATGCAAACGATGGACAATTTACTATTAAAGATGTTACATATATTGGAGTTGAAGGCAACACAACTAAGACAGATCAATTAGGTCACTGGAAGTCTGATGCAACTGGAACAACTGAAAATGTACTCTACACAGTAATGGATGGTCAAGTAATTGAGGGTATTGACGCTGACACATATGATGCATCAGCAACAACAAATGCAAAAAATACTTTAATTTTCAAAAACTTTCAGTTTCAAACAACAACAACATTAGCTGCTATTCTTGCTAATACAGCAGATACAACGACTGCTACTCCAGCATGGGCATCTGTTGTCACTAGTGGTACTGTAGGAGCTGATTTATCAGTATTTGGCTGGACAATGTGGCACAAAACAACACAACAATAATAGTTATATAGATTTTATCTTATTTCATGTTATTGTTTAGTTTTAACCTAAACTAAAAAAAGTTTCGCTAGATAAACTCTAGCGAACTTTTTATTTTAAATTATATAATATGAAAAAGACTTTAATAGCTTCATTTCTTTTATTTACAAATTTTATTTTATCTCAATCCGTAATTTCCGGTCAGGTAATTGATGGAGAGTTTAATGATCCTCTTCCATTTGCAAACATTCTTATAAGTCTTTCAGATGGTTCCAATATTGGCGGAACATCAACTGATTTTGACGGCTCATATATTTTTGATGTTCAACCTGGAATCTATTTTCTTGAATTTTCATTTGTTGGATATGATACTAAAAAAATCACTGAAATTAATGTAGGTGAGAATGAAGAAGTTATTGTTAATTCAATATTGCTTCCTGCATCGAACGCTCTAGAAGAAGTTATTGTTACGACAACTGCAAGACAAAATACTGAAGCGGCAGTATTATCTATCCAGAAAAGAGCAATAAATTTAATCGATGGATTATCTGCACAAGCAATAAAGAAAACTGGTGACAGTGATCTTGCATCTGCAATTAAGAGGGTCCCAGGTGTCTCTATTCAAGATGGGAAATTTGTCTACGTAAGAGGACTAGGTGATAGATACTCAAAGACATTACTTGGTGGACTAGAGGTTCCTGGTCTTGATCCAGATAAAAACACTCTTCAATTAGATATTTTTCCAACTAATCTTCTAGATAATATTTTGATTAGTAAGTCTGCAAGTGCTGAGTTAAATGCAGATTTTACCGGAGGTATTGTTGATATCCTTTTAAAGGACTTTTCTGTATTACCAGAATACAGTTTTTCTATAAGCGGTTCATTTAATCCAGATATGAACCTTAATAGCAACTTTATCGGAAACGAAAAAAGTGCTTTTAACTCTTTAGGATTTGATAGTGGATATTTTGATCGCCCCTTGGCATCAAGTCAACCAATTCCAGATGTTGAAACATTTAATTTAAGTCAAACTACTCTAACTATGTTTCTCACAAATATGTTTCAAAAAACTATGTCAGTTTCTAGATTTGATAGCTTTTTAGACTTTAGTATTGGTGCTACTGCAAGTAATCAATACAATATCTCCGATGAAAAAACTATCGGGTTTATAGCAGCTTTAGGTTATAAAAGGGATTACGAATATTATGAAGATTTTTTTAATGGAACAGTTGAAAAAGAGAACATAAACAGACCATTAGAGCCATATGGTGAACAAAGAGGAGAACTCGGGACAGTTCAAAATTTAGCTAGTAGTTTACTTGGGGTTTCATACAAGACCAGAAATTCAAAATATAGATTAAACCTACTTGCATTAAATTCAGGTGAGTCAACTGCAATAAAGGGTGTTTATAAAGAGTTTATTGAAAACCCTTATGTTGGTCAAGCTGATATTTTAACCTATACAGAAAGAAATATTTTATCAATTCCTTTTTCATCTCTTCATACATTCAACAATGGGAATACTAATCTAGAGATAAAGATTGCACCGTCATTTGCTAGAGTTTATGATAAAGACTTTAAAAAAACAATCTTTGAGGAAAATCCAACTGGTCTGCAAATTGCTCCCAATACTACTCAAAACCCTACCAGATTGTGGAGAGATTTGGAAGAGGATGCATTGTCATCAAATGTTATGCTAAGTTTTGATTTAAATAGTAAAAAAATTGAAGGTAAAATAAAAATTGGAGGGGCTTACACAACAAAAGAAAGAATCTATAGAACCAATAACTATGAAATAAATTATCGTGTAAACCCATTCAGTACTGTTGGAACACTGCCATTGGGAGGTAATGCAAACAACCTTCTTAACTCAACTTTTTTGTATGATATTAACACAAATGAAGGATCATATATAAAAGGATCATATCAGAGAACCAATCAATTTGACTCAAAAGGAAAAACAATTGCAGGATTCCTTTCTGCTGAACTTATATTTTCTGAAAAATGGAAATCTACTTTTGGTTTAAGATTTGAAGAATATACAATTAAATATACTGGTGAGGATATTGAAGGAATAAAATTTGAAAATCAACTTCTTGTTGATTCCAGTGATTTTTACCCATCCATTAACTTAATTAGAACAATAAATGATGATGTAAACCTGAGACTTTCTTACTCTAAATCAACTGCAAGACCTAGTTTTAAAGAAGCTTCTGCAGCACAAATTTTTGATCCAATAACTGAAAGATATTTTCTTGGTAATCCAAATTTAAAACCAGCAATGATTAATAATTTTGATTTAAGATATGAGTCGTATGGAGACGGAAATCAAATATTTGCCATTAGTGGTTTTTACAAGATATTTAATGACCCCATTGAAATCGGTGCAAATGATGCTAATCAACCTAAAATTTTTATTGCGAGAAATAACAAAGAAGCGTCTGTTATTGGAGCTGAAATTGAACTAAGAAAAGACATACTAAACACTACAAAAAATAAGTTTTCAATAAATCTAAACGCCTCAGTAATTAGCTCTGATTTAACAATGAGTGAAGCTGAATTTACTGGAAGAGTTACAAGTAATCCTGATAAAGAAATTAAAAATTCAAGAGAATTACAAGGACAATCTCCATACCTTATTAATTCTGGTTTTATATATAATTCATTCGATAAAAATATTGAAATAGGAGCATATTACAATGTTCAAGGAAAGACTTTAGAGGTAGTTGGGATTGGTAACCTACCAGATGTATACACTCTTCCTTTCCATAATTTAAATTTAAATATTTCAAAAAGTTTTGGAAAAAACTTTGATCAAAGTTTAACATTTAAGGCTGAAAACTTATTGAATTCAAAAAGAGAGAGTGAATATGACTACTACAATCTTGAGACAAGTCCGTTTTCAATATACAATCCTGGACAAAGTTTTTCTCTAGGTTACAGTATAAAGTTCTAAATTTGAATAAATAATTCAATTGGAAAGCGCTTATATATTTATATTAGGAATAATAATCTTTTTAGCAGTAAGTGACTTAATAGTTGGTGTTAGTAATGATGCTGTAAATTTTCTAAACTCCGCAATTGGATCTAAAGTAATATCGTTTAGGAATATAATGATACTTGCAAGTCTTGGTGTTGCTGTTGGTGCATTATCTTCAAGTGGAATGATGGAAATTGCAAGAAAGGGAATCTTTAATCCTGAGGCTTTTTTTTTCAGTGATATTATTATAATCTTTTTATCTGTTATGATAACTGATATTCTAATATTAGACTTATTCAACTCATGGGGTCTACCCACTTCTACAACTGTATCAATTGTTTTTGAATTATTAGGTGCAGCTGTTGTTATGTCTATAATTAAAATAGTTAATGCAGATGCCAGCCTTATAGAAATTGAAAATTATATAAATGTTCAAAAAGCAACTGAAATAGTAATTGGAATTCTATTATCTGTATTTATTGCTTTTTCAATTGGTGCAATAATTCAATGGATATCAAGAGTAATATTAACTTTTGATTTTGAATCTAAAAGCATACTCATAAATGCTATTTTTGGATCATTATCATTTACATCAATAATTAATTTTATTCTAATAAAAGGAATAAAAGGTACTCCCTACTCATCTCAAACTTTCACAGTTTTGGATGACTTAACCATTAATGAATTTATAGATTCTAATATCTTTCTTTTTTGGATCATAAGCTTGATACTTTGGTATATTTTCTCGTTAATAATCATAAATATTTTCAAACTTGATATATATAAAATAATTATTGGAATTGGAACTTTTTCTCTTGCTCTTGCATTTGCTGGAAATGATCTAGTTAACTTTATTGGAGTTCCAATTGCCGCACTTGAATCATTTCAATCTTGGTCTTCATCTTCTATCAGTGCATCAGAGTTTTCAATGGTTTCATTATCTGAAAAAGTTAACACTAAGCCTCTGTATCTTTTTTTATCCGGTATAATTATGGTGTTAACTCTATGGTTTTCATCAAAAGCTAAAAACGTAGTTAAAACAAGTTTAGACTTATCAAATCAAAATGAAATAGATGAGAGATTCAAAGCAAATTTTATTGGAAAAGTCTTAGTTAATTTTGGCATATCTTTAAACAAACTTTTTAAGGTAATACTACCAAAAAAAATTCTTATTCACATAAACAATTCTTTTAAGTTAAAGGATAATTATAATATAACCGATTCAATAGATGGGATTAGGCCTTCATTTGATAAATTAAGAGCAAGTCTAAATCTTGTTATTGCTGCAATTTTAATTTCTATCGCCACTTCATATAAATTACCCCTATCGACTACTTATGTTACATTTATGGTAGCAATGGGTACATCTTTGTCTGATAGAGCATGGAGTTCAGAGAGTGCTGTTTACAGAGTGTCAGGAGTAGTAAGTGTTATTGGTGGTTGGTTTTTAACAGCATTATCAGCTTTTATGATATGTGGATTGATTGTGTTTGTAATAAACTTATTTAAGTTGGTTGGTGTTATAGTTACACTAATAACAGTGATAACTATAATTATAAGCAATCATAGAAATTTCATAAAAAAGGGAGAGATTGAGATTTAATCTTTATCAAGTGTAGCAATAGTTGCAGGTGTATCCCAGTCTAATACTTTTACTACATTGTTATCTACAAAATCAACTTCACGAATTTTTCCTTGATTCCAAAAGAACCATTTACCAACTTTTTTTCCTTTATGATATTGACCAGATACTGATTTCCTTCCATCATTATAAAAGCTAGCCCACTCACCATGAAGCATTTTGTTTTTTACAAAACCTTGCTGAATAATATTTCCAGCCTGATTATAGTAAACTACCTTAAAGGTGTTAGTCCCTTCTTTAGTAACAACCTTTTTTTCCTGAGCACTCAAACTCGCAATCGAAAGAGCAAAAAGCACGAAAAAAATTCTCATAATCCTTTGTTTTATAACATAAAGTTAACTATTAATTAACAAATATCAAACTTTTACGTAACATTAAATTAACATTAGAATATAAAGAATTGATTATCAGATATATATAGAACAGATATTGATCTATTATATAAGATTTGGTATAATAAAAATTTAATTCAGAATATTATGAGCCACACATAAGACAGTCATCATCCTCGTTCTCTTTAGATTGAGAGATAATTTGTTTTAGCTCTTCAGGAGTTAGTGGTTCAACAGCAGCTGGTTTTTCCTTTGATTTAGTTTTAGCTGCTTTTTCTGTCCTAGTAATTTGAACTTCACCTACCTCTTCAGTTTCAGCTTCAAGTTTAATCTCATCTGTTTTTTCAGGAACAGATTCTTTTTTCTTAAGTGTAAACTTGATTGCATCAACAGCAGATTTAGTCCTTAAATAGTACATGCCTGTTTTAAGACCAGATTTCCATGCATAGAAGTGCATAGATGTAAGTTTTGACATAGTAGCACCTTCCATAAATAAATTAAGTGATTGTGATTGGTCAATGAAAAACCCTCTATGTCTAGCCATATCGATTATATCCTTCATACTCATCTCCCACACAGTTTTATATAGCTCTTTTAAATCATCTGGAATACCGTCAATGTTTTGAATTGATCCGTTTGCAGCCATTAGATCTTGTTTCATATCTTCACTCCAAAGTCCTAATTCAACTAGGTCATTTAGTAAGTGTTTATTAACAATAATAAACTCACCAGATAAAACTCTTCTAGTATAAATGTTTGAAGTATAAGGCTCAAAACATTCATTATTTCCAAGAATTTGAGATGTACTTGCAGTTGGCATTGGTGCTACTAAAAGAGAGTTTCTCACACCATGCTTTAAAACATCTTTTCTTAATTTTTTCCAATCCCATCTACCGCTTAAATCATCATCTTCAACTCCCCACATATTATGTTGGAATTCACCTTTTGAAATTGGAGAGCCTTTATATGATTCATAAACTCCATCTTTTTTAGCTTCCTCAACTGAAGCATTAAGTGCAGCATAATAGATAGTTTCAAAAATTTCTTGATTAAGCTCTTTTGCTTCATCAGAAGTAAATGGCATCCTTAATTGAATAAATGCATCGGCTAAACCTTGAACACCAAGACCAACTGGCCTGTGTCTAAAGTTAGAGTTTTCAGCTTCTTTAACAGGATAGTAATTTCTATCAATAACTTTATTTAAGTTTTTGGTGACTCTAACTGTTACATCATATAATTTTTGGTGATTAAACTTTCCATCTTCAACAAACATTGGAAGAGCAATTGATGCAAGATTACAAACCGCTATTTCATCTTTTGAAGTGTACTCAAGTATTTCTGTACATAAGTTAGAGGATCTAATAGTCCCAAGATTCTTTTGATTTGATTTTCTGTTTGCAGAATCTTTATATAGCATATATGGAGTACCCGTCTCAATTTGAGATTCAAGAATCTTTTCCCAAAGCTCTCTTGCCTTAATTGACTTTCTTCCCTTTGACTGCTTTTCATATTTTAGATAAAGCTTATCAAACTCATCTCCGTGACAATCATATAATCCAGGACATTCGTTAGGACACATTAAAGTCCACTCTTCATTATTTTCAACTCTTTTCATGAATAGATCAGGAATCCACATAGCATAAAATAAATCCCTTGCTCTCATTTCCTCCTTACCATGATTTTTCTTTAGATCTAGAAAATCATAAATATCAGAGTGCCATGGCTCAATATAAATTGCAAAAGAACCTTTTCTTTTACCACCCCCCTGATCTACATATCTTGCAGTATCATTAAAAACTCTAAGCATTGGAACAATACCATTTGATGTACCATTTGTTCCAGATATGTATGATCCTGTAGATCTTATATTATGAATTGAAAGACCAATTCCACCAGCAGATTGAGAAATTTTAGCTGTTTGTTTTAATGTGTCATAGATCCCATCAATACTATCATCTTGCATGGTTAGTAAGAAACATGAAGACATTTGTGGCTTGGGAGTACCTGCATTAAATAAAGTTGGAGTTGCATGAGTAAAATATTTTTTTGACATTAACTCGTAAGTATCAATTACAGCATCAATATCATCAAGATGAATACCTACTGAGACTCTCATCAACATATGCTGAGGTCTCTCAACTATATTTCCATTAATTTTTAAAAGATATGATCTTTCAAGAGTTTTAAATCCGAAGTAATCATATCCGAAATCTCTATTGTAAATGATTTTTGAATCAAGTAACTCTGCATTTTTCTTAATCACTTTATAGACTTCATCTGATAATAGCGGAGCCTTTTTACCAGTTATTGGATTAACGTATACATGAAGATCCTTCATAGTATCAGAAAAGGACTTTGTGGTATTTTTATGTAAGTTTGAGACAGAAATTCTAGCTGCAAGAGATGCATAATCTGGATGGGTAGTTGTCATAGTAGCAGCAATTTCTGCTGCTAGGTTATCTAATTCTGAAGTTGTAACACCATCATAAAGACCCTCAATCACCCTCATTGCAACTCTAACAGGATCAACCAACTCATTAAAACCATAGCAAAGCTTCTTTATCCTTGCGGTTATTTTATCAAACATTATGGGCTCTTTTCTTCCGTCCCTTTTAATTACATACATAGACATATCCCTACTATACCATTTTTAAAATTAAATTAATTAAACGATTATTTTAGAAGTCATCGTCAAGATCAAAGTTTGACTCTTCTTTTTTATCATTATTTAGAACACCTGCTTTTTGATATTCTGAAACTCTTTTCTCAAAGAAATTAGTTTTACCTTGAAGGTTAATCATATCCATAAAGTCGAACGGATTAGAAACATTAAATTCTTTTTCACATCCAAATTGATCTAAAAGTCTATCGGTAACAAATTCTAAATATTGCGTCATTAGTTTTGCATTCATTCCAATTAAACTCACAGGAAGTGATTCTGTTATAAATTCTCTTTCTATATTAAGAGCATCTATTAAAATTTCTTTAATTCTTTCCTTTGGTACTTTATTAATAATATGATTATTATGAAGATGAACTGCAAAATCACAATGCACACCTTCATCTCTTGAAATTAACTCGTTAGAAAAAGTTAATCCTGGCATCAGTCCTCTCTTTTTTAACCAAAAAATTGAACAGAATGAGCCTGAGAAAAATATTCCTTCTACACCAGCAAACGCAATTAATCTTTCGGCAAAGGAATCAGACTCAATCCATTTAAGAGCCCAGTCAGCTTTCTTCTTAATTGCTGGGAAATTTTCTATAGCCTTAAATAAAGTGTCTTTTTCCTTATCATCTTTTACATAAGTATCAATAAGTAAAGAATATGTTTCCGAGTGAATATTTTCCATCATAATCTGAAAACCATAGAAAAATTTTGCCTCAGAATACTGAACTTCATTTACAAAATTTTCTGCTAAGTTCTCATTAACAATTCCATCTGATGCAGCAAAAAAAGCAAGGATGTGTTTGATAAAATATCTCTCGTCGTCATTTAATTTTGAACTCCAATCATTTAGATCTTGATGAAGATCAATCTCTTCGGCTGTCCAAAAACTGGCTTCACATTTTTTATACCATTCCCATATGTCATGGTGCTCAATTGGAAAAATTACAAATCTATCTTTATTTTCTTGTAAAAGTGGTTCTTGCTGCATAATTAAAATTTTTTTGGTTTCTGAAAAATTCCTGACATCAAATATTTAAAATATAAATGAAAATTGAAAGTAGATTTTCTTAACATTAACATAAAGTTTTTAACAATGAAAAAAAATGTTTACATATAATTTTTTTTACTAAAAAAATAAAAAATTCTTATTCAATAATTTCTTAAGTTTTATAAAATATCTCCCCTATTTTCTAGCTTTAAAATGAAAGAAAAAAATATCTTCGAGAAAATTTTTTACCTTATGTTTGCAATCTGAAAATGAAAAATCTAGAAAAAATTTTATTGTTTTTAACAATTTTGTTAGTAGTATTTAATTTAACACAGTTAAATATCTATAATTTATTAGATGATGAAAACAAGATTGCGCTTATTTGTTTTATACTTTCTTTATGTGCATTGCTATTAATTTTGATATTAATGATTTCCAAAAGAATCAGAGACAAAAATAAATAGCTAGATCTCAATAAAATCAACCTCAACTCCCGACTTAGCGAGGAAATCAATTCCAGATTGATCTTTATATTTTTTGGAATAAACAACCCTTTTTATTCCCGATTGAAAGATTAATTTACTGCATTCTCTACATGGAGATAATGTAATATAAAGAGTTGCTCCTTCTGTTGATTGAGTAGAACCAGACACTTTTGCTATAGCATTAGCTTCAGCATGAAGCACATACCATTTAGTATATCCCTCATCATCCTCACAAATATTTTCAAATCCGGAAGGAGTACCATTATACCCATCTGAAATAATCATTTTATCTTTTACGATTAGTGCTCCAACTTGTCTTCGTTTACAATATGAAAGTTTAGACCATTCTTCAGCCATTTTTAAATATGCGAGATCATATTTTAATTGTTTATTTTTCAAGTAGTGTAATTGAATCCTAAATATAAGTTAATCTAAAATTATTAATTGGTAATCTTTATATATTTGTAAAAAAAAATATGTACCCAGAAGAAATCGTAAAACCATTTAAACTTGAATTAACAAACTCAGGTTTTTCAGAATTAACATCATCAGAAGATGTCAAAAATGCTCTATCTCAATCCGGAACTACTTTAATTGTAGTCAACTCAGTTTGTGGATGCGCTGCAAGAAATGCTAGACCTGGAGTAATTATGTCCTTATCAAATCAGTCTACTCCTGATAATCTTTGTACAGTTTTTGCTGGATTTGATATTGAAGCAACTGATGCTGCAAGAGAAGAAATGTTACCATTTCCACCTTCATCTCCATCTATAGCTCTTTTTAAAGATGGTGAATTAGTACACATGGTCGAAAGACATCATATTGAAGGTAGAGATGCTAATATGATTTCACAAAATTTAGTTCAAGCTTATAACGAATTCTGCTAACTACTTTGGAAGAGTAATAGTAAAGTCTGTTCCCTTATTATTTTTTGATTTATAGGAAATTTTTCCTCTGTGAGAACTTATAATATTTCTTACAATACCAAGACCAAGACCCATACCATCAGATTTTGTTGTAAACTTTGGCTCAAATATCTTTTCACGATTGCTTTTTGAAACTCCAAGTCCATTGTCAGATACTAAAACTTTTACGTTATTTGAGTTTTCAGATATTTTAACTAAAATATCAGGCTCTCTATCATGAGGTATGGCTTGTATACTATTTTTGATCAAGTTTGTCATTACTCTTATCCACTGAGCTTTATCTAACTTTATAAAAATACTATCACTTGAAGTCTCAAAAGTTATATTGTTTTGCTCAAATATTTCAACAGCTTTTTTAGTAGCATCAACTACATCTGTTTTTTCTAGCTGAGTTTTTGGAAGAGTAGCAAAATCTGAAAATGATGTTGCAACATTACTCATTGTGTCAATCTGTTCAATTAATGTATCACAAAAATCATTGATTTTATTATTTTCATCATTAGACACTATTCCACTATTTTTTTGAAAGCTTTGCACAGTTAGCCTCATAGGTGTTAATGGGTTTTTAATTTCATGAGCTACCTGTTTGGCCATTTCTTGCCAAGCCTGTTCTCTTTCTGTTTTAGCTAATCTCTGGGCACTATCCTCTAAGTCATCAATCATTTTATTGTAGGAATTAACAAGGCTATCAATTTCTTTAGTTGGATTTTTTAGATATATTTTTTCATTCTTTTTTAATAACCCAGTTTGACCAATTTTTAATCTTATTGTCTCTATTGATCGTGTTACAAACCTTGATATAAAATATGCTAGAACAATTGCAACAACTAACATTATAAAATAAATTTGATATAGGGTCGATAGAAAAACATTTAACTCGCTTTCTGCGAATGATACATCTTGAAAATATGGAAAAAATAAAATTGCATATTTTGTTCCTTTGTCATCTTTTAAAACACTGTAAGAAGCCTGAAACTTTCCAACATCAGTAGAGTTCTCAGAAGTAAATTTTCCTTCTTCATTAGAAACTAACATTCTTGAAAAATCGCTATCTAAAGAATAATTGTTAGATATCACATCTAGGGGAAGATAAGAGTAGAAAAGAGGGGTTCCATCAATTTTAAATATTGAATATTCAACACTATGAATTCGTGTTATTTCCTCAAAATCAGATTGATAATCTTCCCAAAGATCATAATTTTCTGAAAGATTGTATTTATTAACTATATAGTTTACCTGCCTTTTTAATTGACTTTCCTTTCTTTCTTGTCTGTAAGAGTTATACTGGTCAGACTCTGTCCTATACTGATAGTATGTCGATCCAAGAACAAGCAAAGTTGCTGTAAATACTAACAGAATCATTGAGATAAATATTCTCAATCTCAATGACATTTTATTCTGGAACATAACTTATCAATTATTTACAGAGTAAATATATTAAAAGTTTTGCCACAAGGTAAGTGTCTAACTGTAAATAGATAGACAAGTGACAAAATTAAAAATCGTAAAATTAGATGCTTATGAAAGATTAATCAATAACAGTGTGATCACCACATGTATTATTAACTTCAACCTTTACATTATGTTTTGCACAGACTAATGACTCTGTCATGTTTGTACAATTTACGCATGTATTAACTGTTTGAATCATTTTTATAATTTACCATAAAATTAATGCAAATAAACCTTAGAATGATTATAAATTACTCATTTACAGTAATTTATAATGATTATAAATAAGATATCAATATTCTATGTGAAGTAATTGCTACACTTTTTATCAAACTCTAATAAATCATTTTTATTAAAATCAATAAATAAGTCATTAGAACTTGAAATGTTGTTGCTACTGAAGAAGTGAATTAAATCATCATTTAAAGTAGCCTCGATTTTGTACTCTTTACCAACAAAAGAAATTTTTTCAACCTTGACTTTATATTTAGAATCTTTAACAATTTTTATTTTTTCGGGTCTAATGTAAAACTCCTTATCTTCAATTTGAATCTGATTAAGCTCTCCAAGCATTTTTGCGCAGTAACAATTTGCAGGGTTACAATACATCTCCTCAGGATTATCAAATTGTTGAACTATTCCAGCCTTAAAAACTAGTAGCTTATCCGAAATGTCAAAAGTATCTTTAATATCATGAGTTACAAGAATAGTTGTAGTGTTAGTTTTTTTTAAAATCTTGTAAATCTCATTCTGAATCTTAGATTTAATAGCAAAGTCTAGATTACTAAATGGCTCATCCATTAGAAGAAGATCAGGCTCTCTAACAAGGGCTCTCGCTATTGAAACTCTTTGTTGCTCTCCTCCAGATAATTCATGAGGAAATCTTTTCAAAAGATTACTTAATCCCATTAAGTCTATATAGTAATCAATATTTGTATAATAAGATTCATTTAAATTAATTTTAATATTATCTAAAGTATTTAAATGAGGGAATAATGGATAATCTTGAAAAATAAAACCAATTTTTCTAAGATGAGGTTTTATAAATATATCTTTATCATTTAAAATCTTATTGTTTAAAGTTATTACTCCAGAGTTTATTTTTTCAAGACCTGCTAAACATTTAAGAAATGTTGTTTTCCCTGAACCACTTTCTCCTATAAAAGAAACAAACTCGCCTTTTTCAACAGAGAAATCCAATTCTTTAATAATCGGATTATCCTTATTATAATATTTAACTAGTTTTTGAATGTTAAGATACATTAATACTCTTATTGATTATTTTCCTCAAAAATATTAATAATACCGTACCAAATAAAATTATTACTAGAGAGTATATTGATGATTTTGCAATCATCTCTTCAATTGCATATTCATATGTTTTCACAGCTAGTGTATCAAAATTAAATGGCCTAAGTATAAGTGTAATTGGGAGCTCTTTTATTATGTCAACAAAACATAAAATAAATGCTATTAAGATAGAGGTCTTATTAATTGGCAAATGAATCTTACTAAAAATTTTGTAGTTGGTCATACCTAGGTTTCTTCCTGTTTGATCAAATGATTCAGGATGTTTCTCAAAACTGGATTTTAGAGGTGATATACCAACTGCCATGTATCTCATTACATATGCATAGATTAGTACAATTAAAGAACCAAATACGATTGAAATTCCTGAGAAGTTTGAAAAAGCTGAGATAATTAGTATTAATGATAATGCAATTACTGCTCCTGGAATTGCATATGTTAAGGACACAATCTCACTTAAAAAAAATATAGTTTTACTTCTAGATATTTTTTTAAAAAATTGAAACAAAATTGCAATTATTACAATTATCAAAGATGAAATAAAAGCTAAAAAAAATGAATTAAATGAAAGAATATATAACTCATTTAAATCGATTTTACTAAATGTATCAATAGCATTTTTTATTATATAAATTACAGGAATAAAGAATCCAAGTATAAAAGGAATTATACATGTAAAGTATATAAGACTCTTTGATGATTTATTTAAAGTGTAATTTCCTGAGACATCATCGTTTGACTTATAGTTATAGTTGTATTTAGAGTTTGAATATCTTTCAAGAATAAAGAAAATTGAAACAATAATTAAAAGACATACGGCAAGAATTGATGCAGTATCAACATCTTCCATTGAATACCATGACCTAAAAATTCCACTTGTGAAGGTATTAACTCCAAAATATTTTACTGCGCCATATTCATTGAGAACTTCCATAATCACTAGAAAAAGACCTGAAAAAATTGATACTCTTGAAATTGGAATTATAATTTTAAAAAAAGTTTTTAGTTGAGACATTCCAAGATTTCTTGCAACCTTTATGTAGTTTGATCCAATAAGCGAAAATGAAATCCTACAGGCTGTATATATATATGGGTAAAGTACAAGTGCCATTAGTATAGATAAAATTTCAATTTGTAGGTAGTCTTGATTAAAATAAGGGTAAATATCAGGATAATAGTTTCTTAAAAAACTTTGCATTGGTCCAGTATAACTCAATAAATCACTATATGTAAATGCAATAATATATGATGGTATGGCAAGAGGAAGAAATAGAACAACGTCAAAAAAGTTCTTTCCTTTAAAATTTGAAGTTGAAATAAACCACGCTGGAATTATTCCTAGTATTAGAGAAAATATAGAGGTTAGAAAAACTAAGTATAGTGTATTAAATGAATAGCTAACAAGAAGATTATTCCATAAATAGATAAAATTCTCAAGGTTTAAACCCAAAACACTATAGACTAAATATATCAATGGACATATAAGTACTAGTGATATTATTAATGTTAATGATTTAACATTCATTATTTAAAGCTTTAGGTTATTATTTCCAACCAGCAGCGTCAAATATACGAACCGCATTTTTTCTCTCTTTACCTAACATGTTTAAATCAAGTGGGTCTTTTTTAAAACTTCCCCAATCTTTAACAATTTGATTAGGCTCAATATTTGATTTTACAGAATATTCAAATGTATTATTAACATATGTTTTTTGAGCATCATCACTTGTAAGATATTTTATCAACTTAAGAGCATTTGACTTATTTGGAGAATTCTTTGCTAACGCAATTCCTGATACATTTATATGAGATCCTCTATCACCTTCAGCTTGATTAGGAAAGAAAACTGATATTGCCTTTCCAGCATTAATCTCTTCTTCATTTTCTGAAGATAGAAGCAAGCCAATATAATATGAGTTAACAATTGCTATATCACCTTGGCCAGCAGCAATTGCTTTAACTTGGTCTCTATCATTACCCTTTGGATCCCTGGCAAAATTTGATACGATAGCGTTAGCCCAAGATTTTGTCTGTTCTTCACCAAGATTAGCGACTAATGATGATAACAATGCTTGATTGTATGAATTAGATGAAGATCTAACTAAAATTCTTCCTTTCCATTTATTGTCTGCAAGATCTTCATATGTACTTAACTCATTTTCCTTAACTCTTTCGTTGCTATACACAATTATCCTAGATCTATATGTTACAGGAATCCAATATCCATTTTTATCTAAAAGGGTTTCCGTAATTCCTTCTGTTATTGAGTTGTCTTCATATTTTTGAAGTAAGCCCATATCTGTTGCTTGCCAGAGTTTACCTACATCAACTGTTATGAATAGATCAGCAGGGCTATTATCTCCCTCATTTTTAATCCTCTGTAATAGTTCATCAGCGTTAGCTTTAATTACATTAACTTTTATCCCTGTTTCTTTTTCAAAATTATCATATTGTAGTTGATCCACATCATAATGCCTTTGACTATATATGTTAACAATCATTTCGTCCTGATTGTTAGAGCATCCAATAGTGATTAAAAATAAAAGTGATAATATTTTCTTCATAATAATTATTTGAGATAACAATATTAAAAAAATATTATTATTTAGAACAATTCTAAATAAAATATTTATATTAGGGGAAAAATAATTTAGAACGGTTCTAAATAGTGATAAATCTTAATTTAAAGATTTATTATTTCCGTAAACCATCTAGGACCGTTCTAAATGTATTTAATTAGAATTAAACACACTGAAAATTATGAAAAAAATATTATACACCCTAACGTTAATTTCTTCATTATTACTAAACTCACAAAGTCAAGAACAAATTCAAACAAGAATTGATTCTATAACTGCATTAGATGAAGTAATAATTAAAGCCAATACAATACTTGGAAATAAATTTGTTGCAAAGAATAGAACTGGAGCTGCATATTTTTTATCAACTGCTGAACTAGCTGAATTTAACTATACAGATATTAATAGAGCATTAAGTAAGATTGCGGGAATAAATTTTTATGAAGAAGACGGATTTGGGCTTAGACCCAACATAAGCATTAGAGGTACTTCACCTGAGAGAAGTTCAAAAATTGCAATAATGGAAGATGGTATTTTAATCTCACCAGCCCCCTACAGCGCTTCATCAGCTTATTATTTTCCATCAATAGCAAGAATGCAGGCTGTTGAAGTATTAAAAGGTAGTAGTCAGATTCAATATGGACCATATACAACTGGTGGAGCTATAAACTTTGTTTCAACTGAAATACCAGAATCTTTTAAGGGAAAAATCACAACCAATTATGGTAGCTTTAACACAGGTCAAACTCATTCAACATTTGGGAATAGTTTCGATAATTTTGGATATATGGTTGAGTATTTAAATTATAATTCAGATGGGTTTAAAGCATTGGGTAATGACTTAAATACTGGATTTGATATAAATGAAATAACTTCAAAGATCAGGCTAAACAGTTCAGATCAATCATTAATATCTCAAAGCTTAGAATTTAAGTTTCATTATTATGATGAAATATCAAATGAAACTTATTTAGGTCTAACAGATGATGATTTTGATATTAATCCTTCATTAAGATATCCGGGTTCAGAAAAAGATAAAATGGATGCAGAACATACACAATATTTAATTACACATCAACTAAATCTATCTGAAAGATTTAAAATTACATCTAATTTTTACCATAATGGTTTTAAAAGAAATTGGTACAAACTAGATGATATAGTTTATAATGGAGATTCACAAAAAATTTCGAAGGTATTATCAAATCCAGATAAATATTCTGGACATATGTCACTTGTCAGAGGAGAGTTGAATGAAACCGATAATTCTTTAAAAGTAAAAGCAAATAATAGAGAATATGTGTCAAAAGGAATTCAAACAAAAATTGATTACCATTGGTATGGGAAAAATGATTCATTTAATGACCTAGAAATTGGTTTTAGATTTCATTATGATGAAGAAGATAGATTTCAATGGGAAGATATATATAATATAAATAATGGGTTCATGTCACTTAGTAAATATGGAGATAAAGGATCGCAGGGCAATAGAATAAGTTCTGCTAATTCATTTGCTTCTTATATAATGTATAAATACAAATTAAAAAGATTTACAATTACACCGGGAATAAGATATGAATCTATTGACTTAGAGAGAAATGATTACGGAAAATCAAATCCTCAAAGAAATAAAAATGAGGTTTCATATAGACAAAATAAGGTTTCAGTATTTATACCTGGATTTGGCCTAAATTACAGCTTTAACAACAATGTTTCTATGTTTGGTGGATTACATAAAGGTTATTCACCTCCAGGAAGTTCAGAGGGGCAGAAAGCTGAAGAAAGCATTAATATTGAAATTGGAACTAGACTTTCATATAAAAAATTCAATTCAGAATTAATTTTTTATCAAAACAACTACACTAACTTATTGGGTAATGATTTAGCAGCAACAGGTGGTTTTGGGGAGCTAGATCCATTTAATGCTGGTAAAGCTTTAGTAAATGGACTTGAATTTTTATTGAGAACAAGTTTATTAGAAAACAATGAAGTTTCTGTTCCTTTTTCGCTTTCCTATACTCTTACAAATGCAAAATTTCTAAGCGATTTTGGAAGTACCCAAGATATCTGGGGAGAAGTTAGTAATGGTGATAGGATTCCATATATACCTAAACATCAATTAAATTCTTCAATCAGCTTTCAAGCTGATAAATATGAAATTAATTTAAGCGGAAATTATAATGGTAAATTTTCAACTATTGCAAATGGTTCAATTGAGATACCCTCATATTTAATTTTTGACATATCCTTTAGATATAACTTAAGTTCAGATATTACATTTAGATCAAAAATATTAAACCTTTTTGATAAAGATTATGCAGTTTCTAGAGCTCCTGCTGGATTAAGACCAGGTCATCCCTTTGGAATTTATGCTGGATTTGAATATCGATTTTAGTTTTTTATGAATTAAAATTTCTTTTACTTTTGATTTATTATGAATCAAGAAAATGAAATTATTATCTATGATGGAATCTGTGTTCTTTGTAATTTCTTTATGCGTTTTATACTAAAAAAAGACAAGAGTTTAAATTTTAAAGCAACTACTTTGCAAAGCAATTATACAATAAAAAACTATCCTCAAGTTACTAAAGTAGACTCTGTAGCTTTAATTCTCAAAAATGGTGATATTTTACAAAAAAGTAAAGCTGTTTATTACATTCTAAAAAAAGTAAAAACATTATTTTTAATCAGAGTTCTAATTTTCATACTACCCTCGTTTTTTTCTGATTTAGTTTATGACCTAGTTGCTAAAACTAGATATATGATTTTTGGCAGATATGATTCATGTCCTGCATTAGAAGATAATTTAAATTCAAGGATAATTGAATAAAAAATCTAAGGAACCTATATTGATATTTTATATTAACGATTTTTTAACAAATTCAATAAAATAAGGAACTTTCAGCTATATTTTTAAAACCTTAAATGTTATTATTATGAACTTTATGACATTACATTTGCATTTCAAAAAATTACTTGTTGAGAACTCTAAAACTGTCACTTCTCGTTATTTGTGTTTGCTTTTTTCAAATACTTAAAGCACAACAGACTTATGATACTCTTAATACCAACATTCTGGATGAAGTAATTATCTCTGCTACGAAAACTTTAAGGCAACTTTCGACCTTGCCACTTCCAGCCAAACTTATTTCAAAAGAAGAAATAATAAAGAGTAACTCAAGCAGTCTAACGGAGATTTTAGATGATCAAATTGGAATTTTTATAGTTCCTGATTTTGGAGGAAGTAATGGAGTTCAAATGCAAGGGCTAGATTCTGAATATACATTGTTATTGATTGATGGCTACCCATTAATTGGAAGACAATCAGGAACTCTTGATTTAGATAGGATATCTGTTGGAAATATTGAAAAAATTGAGATTATCAAAGGCAGCTCATCAAGCTTATATGGTACTGATGCAATTGGTGGAGTTATTAATTTAATCACATCTGAAGCACAAAAAGACCTATCATTTAATTCTAGCTATAAATATTCATCATACAACACAAATGATCTATCGTTAAATCTTGGAACAATTGTTAATGATAATCATCGGTTTAATGTTTATTTAAATTCTCTTAGCAGTGATGGATACGACCTTATAGAAAATGATCTTATGAATACTGTTGAGCCATACAAAAGGTATACAGGATTCATTAGATATAATTATAATAACAAGAAATGGACAGTTTTCTCATCCATTAGAGGATATATAGAGAATCAAGACTTTAAATTGAACGATAATATTTATGGTGATAACATTACCAATGAATTTAGCTTAAATACCTCAATTAAATATTCAAGTAATGATAAGCTCATGGTAATTATAGATAATTATTTTACTAATTATAAGAATGATGAAGAATTGAAGTCTAATAATTTTAACTATGAAGAGTCATTTTTTGATCAATCACTTTACAAAGCAGAGCTAAGATCAATTTTTGATATAAACGAAGAAAATAAACTAATATTTGGTATTGGCTATAGTAATGAATCATTAAGCAGAAATAATTTTTTTGATACTAATGTTTCTCAAAATTCAACAAATTACTTCATTCAGTATGAAGGCTTTGTCTTTGAAAATACGAATTATATTTTTGGAGCCAGATTCGATAAGCATAAACAGTATCAGTCTGTATTTAGCCCAAGAGCTGCATTAAGAACTAAATTAAATGATAATATTTCAATTAAATTATCTTTTGGGAAAGGTTTTAAAACCCCTGACTTTAGACAATTATATTTCAACTTTTCCAATTCAACATCTGGATATTCAGTAATTGGATTTAATGCTGCTAAAGAAATAATATCTAATCTTCAAGATTTAAATCAAATTGCAAATTTGATAATTTCTGAAGAGGAATTTAATGGAAACCTAAAACCTGAAACATCATTAAGCTTCAATCTAGGTTTGAATTATAAACCAAATAATAGAATCAATGTTGATATAAATTTATTTAGAAATCAAATTAAAAATCTTATTGATTACAAAATAATTGCCACAAAAATCAATGGCCAAAATATTTTTAGCTATTACAATCTAAATAAAGTTTACACCCAAGGTCTAGAGGTAAATTCAACATTTAAGTTAAAAGATAATATCGATTTTGCCATAGGCTATCAGTATCTTGACGCAAAGGATAATGATGCAGTAAATAGAATTGAAAATGGTGAGGTTTATGCAAGAATTAGTCCAAGAAGTTCTTCTTTTAGAATTGAATCAAATGATTATTTTGGATTATACAATCGTTCAAAACATAACATAAATTCAAAGATTACTATATCTTCAAAAAATAATTTTCAAATCTATTTTAAGTCAAAATATAGAAGTAGATATGGCTTAATGGATAATAATGGGAATGATATTCTAGATAATTATGATCAATTTGTCAATCCTTTCATAATATCTGATTTGTCAATCTCCAAAAAAATTAAAAACTACACTTTCACTCTGGGATCAGATAACTTATTTGATTATTCAGATCCTCAAAATTTACCGAATAACCCAGGGAGAATAGTTTATTCAAAAATTATAATATCAATTTAAACAATCAAATCTTAAAATTATGAGAAAAACAATTACCTATATTACTTTATTATCACTAATACTTTCATCATGTAGTAAAGATGATGAAGTTCAGCTTTTAGATATTGTATCCGAAAGTTTTGAAAATCTTTATGCTCCTCAAAATGGAGGAGTTAATCCTAGAACTGGTCAGTTTACACCAATATCGGGCGAATTCACAAAATTCAATTTTTCATCCGGACAAATCACAACTAGTGAAACAGATTGGGATGTTGCATTTAGAGGAACTGATATAATTGTTAACGGAGGCGAATCTCTTGGAACCATAGATGAACCTTCTAGAACAGGAAACGCTGCAGTATATATTGCAAGTGGGACTATGTTATCAGTTGTCGATGTTGATTTACAATCACTAAGTCAAGACTCCACATCTGGATATGCAATTCCATCTGGAGGAGGTAATGGATGGTATACATATCAAGGACCTCCTGTTAATATAATCTCTCCAACACCAGGAAAAATATTAGTATTTAGAACTTTTGATGGTAAATATGCTAAAATGGAGATTTTAAGTTATTACAAAGATGCACCTGAAAGCCCTGACGCATTCACAGATGAGTCTAGATATTATACATTCAATTATGAATATCAGCCCAATGAGGGGATAACAAATTTCTAAACCAATTTGTTTAAAAAAGTATATCCATGGTAAAGGTGGATATACTTTTTTTATTATTTAGTTTAGATATTTCTTTGGTGTGATACCAAATCTTTTTTTGAATGCACTAATAAAGTGACTAGCTGAGGAATAGCCTAAGTGTTGTGAAACTTCATTCACATTATAATTTTTACTTGATAACATTTGACTAGCTTTTGTCATTTTATATTCAGATAGAAAACCATAGACAGTATTTCCATACACTTGCTTAAACCCTGTTTTTAAATTTTTCAAAGGAATTTCAACTTTGGCAGCTAATTCATTTAATCCAGGTGGGTTATCAATATTTTGAAGAATAATTTCTTTAGCTCTTTTGATCTTGGCAATATTCTTATCATCAGCAAGAAATGGGCATTGATCTAGATCAAATTCATTAGATGTATTATATAGAATACTTAAAAGCTCTAAAACCTTTCCATTAAAATATATTTTTTTGATATTATTATTTAGATTTTCATTTAAAATTTGATTTAATACAGTCAATGTTTTATTTGGAATAGAATCCTCTTTATAATATTTTTTATTAAGGTTATCATCTGAAATGAAAGAGATAGAACTTGCTGAATCAGAAAAGAGACTATGAAATTTATTAATGGAAATTAATAAGCTCACTAGTTTAGTTTTTGGAGAAATTTTACAATTAATTGGTATATTTTTTGAAGGATTATAAAGAGTCAAAAACTTATTACTGTCTAAATTTAATTTATATGAGTCATTGTTGTAGCTAAATGAAGCATTACCATCTATGCAGAAATGAAATTGAATATATTTTAAATCTACATCTAAGAAAAAATTACCAGAATTATCATCAATTTTAGATGTATAACACAAAGTTATTTCTTTATCTATATTCTCAATAATCATAATAGATTCTCAATACTTTATACAAATATAAAACTGAAAAATTACATATAGAATTTATTTCATTAAATTAGCCTATATGGATGTTGGATCGATTTTAATTGTACTCCCTTTATTAATAATATTTTCATACTTGTTTGATATTTTTGCAAGGAGGACAAAATTTCCATCAGTAATCCTACTTGTTCTAACGGGTATAATATTAAGGTTTTTTTCCTCATACTCCGGTTACAACAATTTTGAGTTTCTTGATAGTCTTGTTCCCGTTTTAGGCACAATAGGATTAATCTTAATTGTTCTTGAGGCTGCACTGGAATTAGAAATAAAGAAAGAAAAAGCACAGATTATAGTTAAAGGGTTTTTAGCTGCGTTGGTTATCCTTGTTATCAATATTGTGCTAGTAAGTATTTTCTTCAATCAAGTTATAGGATTAGAATATTCGACATCTGTTATATATGCTATTCCTTTATCAATAATTAGTAGCGCAGTAGCAATTCCATCAGCAACTGGACTAATAACTAACAATAAGGAGTTTGTTGTTTATGAATCTACATTCTCAGATATTCTGGGTATTATGATTTTTTACTATTGTATTAGACAGGCAGAGAAGGGAGAGGCATTTATCGGACTTGAACCAATCTTTACATTAATAGGACAGATTTTCTTAATTATAGGTATTTCAATTGTTATAACATATCTTTTATTTCAATTGATACAAAGAATTGAGCATCATGTAAAATTTTTTCTAATTCTAGCGTTATTAATCCTAGCTTATGAGATTGGAAAAGATTTTTTAAAACTTCCATCATTAGTCCTAATATTTATTTTTGGAATTTTTCTTTCGAATTTTACAAATCTTATTCCAAAGAGTTTAAAAAAATATATCAAAACTGATGATATTAAAAAGTCTGACTTACACGAATTCCATTTATTGACTGCTGAATCAACATTCTTAGTCAGAACCTTCTTCTTTTTATTCTTTGGTTTTTCAATTCCTCTTGAGAGTTTTGTTGAGTTTGAACCATATATAATTGGTGCAACTGTTTTGCTGATTATGTATGGTGTTAGATATTTTTATTTGGCCCTTGTACTAAAAGATGAGGAATCTAAACCTCTTCTTTACTTTTCACCTAGGGGTTTAATAACCATACTTTTATTCTTAAGTATATCTGATTATGATATTCAAAAGAGCAATATTGTTGATGAAAAAGTACTACTAGTAATTATTATTGCTTCAATGCTAATAATGATTCAAGGGTCTATTAAGAGGATAAAGAAAGAAGATGAAGAATCTAATGAACCCCAACAATCTTTATCTGAAATAGTCGACTCACAAATTGACAAAAAATGAAAAAAATAAAAATTTTAGTAATAACTATAGCGGCATTATTTGCAGTTGTTTATACTCTAAATCTAGAGTATTTTGCAAGGGGTATTCGAATTGTATACTTAAATCTGGAAACCACAGTATTTATAGACGACTTGAAATATTTTGATTATGAGACGATTAAATCTCCATTAGAAAAATCTCCATGGGCAGAGAGTGAGGATAAGACAACTAATTTTTCTACAGAGTTTGAGAACTATAATAAAAAAATGAGGACTGCTGCCTATATTGTTATTCATAATGATACGATTATAGGCGAGAAATATTATGAAGATTATTCAGTTAACTCATCAACTAATTCTTTTTCAATGGCAAAAACCCCTGTATCATTAATGATGGCAAAGGCCTTTGAGCAAGGTTATATTAATAGTCTTGAAGATAAAGTGATTGACTACATTCCTGAACTAAAGGGAGAATTTGCTAATGATGTCAAAATTATTGATCTAGCTGCTATGACCTCAGGTATAGATTGGGATGAAGGTACATCAAATCCTTTTAGTCCCGTTGCAAAACAGTACTTCTATGAAGATCTTGATAAATTGATGTTAGAACAGAAATTTATTGATGAGCCAAGTAAAACCTATAAATATTCAAGTGGTAATACCCAAATATTATCCATGGTTATTGAAAAAGCAACTGGTATGAAAACAAATGATTATTTTGAAAAAGAATTCTGGTCAAAAATTAATCCAGATAATGATGCATATTGGCAAACAGACAGTAAAGAATCAGGAAATGTAAAGTCATTCTGTTGTCTACATTCAAATGCAAGAGATTTTTCTAGACTAGGTAAACTATACATTGATAATGGGAGTTGGAACGGAAGTCAGATTATTGATTCAACATTTATTCAAAAATCTACAAAGCCATATTTAGATAATTTTAGAGAATATGGCATTGGAGTTTGGCTATCTAATTATAAGGATTTAAAAATTTCTCTGATGAGTGGTCACCAGGGACAATATGTAATTATGATTCCCGAAAAAAAATTAATAATTACAAGGCTAGGAGAAAGAGATGTTGATCTTG
The DNA here is from genome assembly GCA_902559905.1 of uncultured Bacteroidota bacterium. Classification (GTDB taxonomy): domain Bacteria; phylum Bacteroidota; class Bacteroidia; order Flavobacteriales; family Flavobacteriaceae; genus Marisimplicoccus. The sequence goes on from CACEJV010000001.1 coordinate 70,019, forward strand.
GAAGGGCTGGAGTTTCACCAGACGTACTTGTATATATTGATGAAGCCTTAAAGCTAATTAACTAAAGAGATAGTTCAAGTTTTATTGGGCAATGATCAGAGTGGTAAACATCACTTAAAATTGATGCATTAACTATACTTTTCTCAATTGATTTTGATACTATGTTATAGTCAATTCTCCACCCCTTATTATTTGCTCTTGAATTTGCTCTGTAACTCCACCAACTATATTGATGCGGTGATGAGTTTACAAAACGAAATGTATCAATAAATCTTTCTCCAATAAAACTATCTAGCCATTCTCTTTCTTCTGGCAAAAACCCTGAGACGTTCTTATTTCTAATAGGGTCATGAATATCAATAGCTTTATGACAAATATTATAATCGCCACAAATAACTAAATTTTTAATTTCATCATTTAATTGATAAATGTAATCTTTAAAGTCATCCATGAATTTAAACTTAAAATCAAGTCTGTCTAAATTTGTTCCTGATGGAAGATATAAACTTATGATAGATACCTTATCAAAATCAAGTCTAATGAGTCTTCCCTCAAAATCCATATAGTCTATTCCTGAACCATATTCAACATGATTAGGTTTTTGTTTTGAAAATATTGCAACGCCACTATAGCCCTTTTTTTGAGCTGAAAACCAGAATGTGTTATATCCTAAGTTTTCAATTTCAGAAACCTCAACTTGTTCTTTATTTGCTTTTATTTCTTGAAGACATATGACATCAGGAGATTCTCTTTTTAGCCAGTCAACAAATCCTTTATTTATTGCGGCTCTTATGCCATTTACGTTATAACTAATAATATTCAATTAAAGCTTTTTTAATAAACTTTTAAGTGTTAATTCACTATCAACAATAGATTTTAAATCTTCTATGTTTATTCTTTTTTGTTCCATTGAGTCCCTATCTCTTATTGTGAATGAATCATCTTCAATTGTTTGGTGATCAATCGTGATACAATATGGAGTCCCAATTGCATCTTGTCTTCTATATCTTCTTCCAATTGCATCTTTTTCATCATAAACAAGATTAATCTTATGACTAAACTCATTCATAACTTTTCTAGCATATTCTGGAAGTCCATCTTTTTTGAGTAGTGGAAGAACTGCTAATTTGTTTGGAGCAATTTGCTTAGGTATACTCATAACATTTCTTGTAGATCCATCTTCTAGGGTTTCTAGTTTAAATGAGTTAGATATAATTGCAAGAAACATTCTATCTAAACCAATAGATGTCTCAAGAACATATGGTGTATAGTTCTTATCTAATTCAGGATCAAAATATTGAATTTTCTTACCTGAAAGCTCCTCGTGGCTTTTAAGATCGAAATCAGTTCTTGAATGAATACCCTCAAGTTCTTTAAACCCAAATGGAAAATTAAACTCAATATCGCATGCAGCGTCAGCATAATGTGCAAGTTTATCATGATCATGGTATCTAAATAAACTTGGATCAATACCTAAATTTAAATGCCAGTTAAGTCTTTTATCTTTCCAATGATTAAACCAATTTTCCTGGGTTCCAGGTTTAATGAAAAATTGCATCTCCATCTGCTCAAATTCTCTCATTCTAAAGATAAATTGTCTGGCAACAATTTCATTTCTAAACGCCTTACCAGTTTGAGCAATTCCAAAAGGAATTTTCATTCTTGAGGTCTTTTGAACATTTAAATAGTTTAAGAAAATTCCTTGAGCAGTTTCAGGTCTTAAATATAAATCCATACTTGACTCTTCAGAAGCTCCTAACTTAGTACTAAACATAAGGTTAAACTGTCTGACTTCTGTCCAATTACATGTTCCTGAAATTGGACATTTAATTTCCATATCGTCAATTATTTTTTTTACTTCTACCAAATCATCTTTTTCAAACGCTGATATCATTCTTGATTTTAATTCATTAATCTGATTTGTTATTTCTAAAATTTTTGGGCTAGTATTTAAGAACTGAACTTTATCAAATTTTTCTTTAAATCTTTTTTCAGCTTTTTGAACTTCTTTTTGAATTTTAGAATTTAGCTTTTCAATAAATTCTTCAATTAGAACATCAGCCCTATATCTTTTTTTTGAGTCCTTATTATCAATAAGAGGATCATTAAAAGCATCTACATGGCCTGATGCAACCCAAGTCTTTGGATGCATAAATATTGCAGAATCTATACCTACAATATTTTCATTTAGCTGAACCATGGACCTCCACCAATATTCTCTGATATTATTTTTTAAAAGCACACCATTATGACCATAGTCATAAATTGCATTAAGGCCTTCATAAATTTCACTTGAGGGGAATATAAATCCATACTCTTTTGAGTGTGAAATAATTTTCTTGAATGAGTCTTTCTCCATGAGTATATTGCAAAAATAGTTCTTTTTACTATTTTAAATACTTTAATTTGTATTTGAATTTATTCAATGAAGAATTTAGTTTACATATTATTTTCACTAATTATACTTTTTGGTTGTGCTAAAAGAGGAACCCCAACTGGTGGACCCAAAGACAGCATCCCCCCTATTTTAGTTAATGCTAGCCCAAAATTAAATTCAACAAATTTTGATTCAGAGGAAATTAGACTAACTTTTGATGAATGGATTAAACTGGATAAGGTTCAAGATCAATTAGTAATTTCTCCTCCATTAGAAAAATCATCTTATGAAATTAAACCTCTAACTGGAGTTACAAAGAAAGTGTTTTTAACTTTTTTGGATAGCTTAGAAGCTGAGACTACTTACACAATTAATTTTGGTAATAGTATTAAGGACAATAATGAAAATAATCCCCTAACATTTTTCAGCTATACGTTTTCTACAGGGGAGACAATCGACTCTCTTTATGTTAGGGGGAATACTAAAGATGCATTTAGTCAAGAATCTGATGAATTTATATCACTTCAATTGTATCGCGTAGATTCATTATTTAAAGACTCCATAATTTTTCAAGATAAACCCACATATATTTCCAATACACTTGATTCAACTAATTACAAATTTCAAAATTTAAAAGAAGGAAAATATTTATTAATTGCATTAAAAGATGTAGATAATAATTATTTTTTTGATCCTTTTTTTGATAAAATTGGATTTATAGACTCACTGATAACTCTACCTAGAGATTCAGTTATTGATCTAAAACTTTTTAAAGAAGAAACTGAAATAATATGGGATAAGCCTCACTTTATTAATAGCGAAAAAATTGGATTTGGTTATTACGGAAAATTAGATTTAGATAAAATAAAAATTGAGTCTAATATTCCTGATTCAGTTAATTATGTGTTTATAAAAGAAAAAGAAACTGATACTCTAAATCTATGGCTTTCAAGAAATAGCTTTGATTCATTGAATTTTAGTTTAATTGAGACTGATACAACCAAACTTACAACGGTAAAATTTGATAGAAAAAGAGATAGTTTAATTGACTCTTTAAATATAAGTCCCAAGACAGTTTCCGTTATCCATCTAAAAGAGTCATTTAAGATTTCATCAAACATTCCGTTAAATAAGATTGAAGACTCACTTATTACTATCAGAGATATTGACTCACTTATTATACCATTTACAACAAGTATTAACGATAGGTTAGATGGAATCGATATTGATTTTGAAGTTTCACCATCGGACGATTATAGTATATTTATAAAACCAAGAGCAATTAAAGATATTCGAGGTACAGAAAATGACACCCTACAGTTTAATGTTGTTAGTCAAACTTTAGAAGATTATGGAAATGTTTTTCTTGATGTTATATCAAATAATGATTCTAAATATATCCTTCACTTGTTAGACTCAAATTCTAATATTATCAGAGAGTTTAACAATGTTAATTCAAATTCAACATATATTTTTGATTATATAAGACCCGGAAAATACACTTTTAGGTTAATTGAAGATCTAAACTCAAATGATATTTGGGATACTGGAAATTATTTAAAACAAGTACAACCTGAACCAGTATATTATTTTCCTAATGAGCTTGATGTTAGGGCAAATTGGGATCTTAATGAAACATTTAATTTAAATCTTTTAAATTCTTTAAAAGATTCAATAAACTAAAGTTTATGAAAAGAAAATTTTTACTACTTATTCTGTTTTTTGTATCAAACTCATTTAGTCAAACAACTTATTTTCCAACAGAAAAATGGGAGACTAGACCTCCATCTGAATTTGGTTACAACGAAAAAAAAATAAACCAAGCAATAGATTTTGTTATTAAAAATCAAAACCCGGGAAACAAGGATTTAAGAGTTGAAATTTTAAAAGGATTTTCCTCCGAACCATATCATAGCATATTAGGTCCTACTAAAAAAAGAGATGAGACTAATGGATTAATAATAAAAGATGGTTACATAATTGCATCTTGGGGTGATACTAAAAGAGTAGATATGACATTTAGTGTTACAAAAAGCTATTTATCTGCTGTAACTGGTATTGCTTATGATAATAAACTAATTAAGTCTGAAGAAGATTATGTTTCAAATTATTTATGGGATAAAACTTTTAATGGTAACAAGAATAGTAGAATTACATGGGAACATCTTCTTAATCAATCTTCTGACTGGGCAGGAAGCTTATGGGGTATAAATGATTGGGAAGACAGACCAGATACCTCAAAAGAGATTGATGATTGGAGGTCAGAACCTCAAAAAGAACCAGGTACATTTTATAAATACAATGATGTTAGAGTAAACGTTTTAGCTTATTCTCTTCTTCATGTTTTTAGAGAACCTCTTCCAAAAGTTTTAAAAAAATATATAATGGATCCAATTGGAGCTTCCAGTTCATGGAGGTGGTATGGATATGAAAATTCATGGATAAATTTAGATGGTGTAATGACACAATCAGTTTCTGGAGGAGGACATAATGGAGGGGGGATATTTATAAACTCTGAAGATCATGCAAGATTTGGTTTATTATATTTAAATAATGGTGTTTGGGATAACAAAAGAATTATCTCGAAAGAGTGGATTGATAAATCCTTAAATCCTTCGACAACAAATCCTGAATATGGATTTATGTGGTGGTTAAATACACAATGGAATAATCTTCCTGATAACCTATATTATGGTAGTGGTTTTGGCGGGAACTATATTGTAGTTATTCCCGATGAAAACATGGTTGTTGTTGGAAGATGGTTAGGAAGAAATACTATTGGTGATTTTATAGAAATGATTTTAAAATCTAAATAGATTAAAGCTTAGCTTTTAGAAATTCTTTATTCATCCTTGCAATGTTTTTAATTGATATTCCTTTTGGACACTCAACCTCGCATGCTCCTGTATTAGTACAATTACCAAAGCCTTCTTCATCCATTTGCTTTACCATATTAAGAACTCTATCTTTTGCTTCGACTTGTCCTTGAGGTAAATATGAGAACTGGGATACTTTTGCTGATACAAAAAGCATTGCTGAAGCATTTTTACAAGTTGCAACACAAGCTCCACAACCTATACATGTAGCTGCATCAAAGGCATTATCTGCATCTTCTTTTCTAATTGGAATTGTATTTGCGTCTTGTGTATTACCTGAAGTATTTATACTAATATATCCACCTGCATGTTGAATCCTATCAAAAGACTTTCTGTCAACAACTAAATCTTTAATGACTGGAAATGAACTAGCTCTAAATGGCTCAATAACTATTGAGTCTCCGTCTTGAAACTTTCTCATATGCAGTTGACAAGTTGTGATTCCAGTATCAGGACCGTGAGCTCTCCCATTTATAAATAAAGAGCAACTTCCACAAATACCCTCTCTACAATCATGATCAAATGCAACCGGGTCAACTCCTTCCATAATTAATTTCTCGTTTAAAACATCCATCATTTCAAGGAAAGACATATCAGGAGTTATTTCATCAATTTCATAATTTTGAAAAGATCCATTTGAATCTGCGTTAGTTTGTCTCCATATTTTTAAGTATAACTTCATATTAATACTTTACTAGTTCATTATTTGTAAGATCTTGTTTTAATCTCTATATCTTCATACTCCAAGTCTTCTTTATGAAGTATTGGCTTTGAAGGATCATCATTATATTCCCAAGCTGAAACAAATTTAAATTTTTTATCATCTCTTATTGCCTCTCCATCATCTGTTTGAAACTCTTCTCTAAAGTGTCCTCCACAGGACTCATTTCTTTCAAGAGCATCAATTGCAAATAGTTCCCCAAGCTCTAGAAAATCAGAGACTCTAGTTGCTTTAGCAAGTTGCTCGTTAAATTCATTTAATCCACCAGGTATTTTTACATTTTTGTGAAAGTCTTCTCTTAATTCTTTGATTTCTTTTATAGCAGACTTTAAATCTTTTTCATTTCTTGACATACCACATTTATTCCACATTATTTTACCTAACTTTTTATGGTAATAGTCTACTGATTTTTCACCTTTGTTTGATATTAGCTTTTTTAATTTTGCTGATATTTCTTTTTCACTTTTATCAAATTCCGGAAGATCAGTAGAAATTTCACCAGTACTAATTTCATTTGACAGATAATCTCCAATAGTATATGGTAATACAAAATAACCATCTGCTAATCCCTGCATTAATGCTGATGCACCAAGTCTATTAGCACCGTGGTCTGAGAAGTTTGCCTCACCAATTGCAAAACATCCAGGGATAGATGTCATTAAGTTATAGTCAACCCATACACCTCCCATGGTATAATGAACAGCTGGATATATTTTCATTGGTAATTCATATGGATTCTCGTCAACTATTTTCTCATACATCTGGAATAAATTACCATATTTTTGTTTGACAATTTCCTTTCCTAGTTTAGACACTAACTTTGAGTCAGATGAATCAAGCCCGCTGACTTTTGCCTTCTCTTCACCATATCTTATAATAGCATGAGAGAAATCTAAGTATACTGCTTCACCAGTTTTATTAACTCCGTAGCCATTATCACACCTCTCTTTAGCAGCTCTTGAAGCGATATCTCTTGGTACAAGATTTCCAAAAGCAGGATATTTTCTCTCTAAATAATAATCTCTTTTATCTTCTGGAATATCAACAGGTGATAATTTTCCCTCCCTTATTAATTTTGCATCAGCTTTTTCTTTTGGCACCCATATTCTTCCATCATTTCTTAGTGATTCAGACATTAGGGTCAACTTTGACTGATAATCACCTGAAACAGGGATACATGTTGGATGTATTTGTGTAAAACAAGGGTTAGCAAAAAAAGCACCTTTTTTATGAATTTTCCAGGCTGCAGATACATTACTTCCCATAGCATTAGTAGAAAGAAAGAAAATGTTTCCATATCCACCAGATGCAATTACTACAGCATGTGCAGAGTGTCTTTCAATTTCACCATTAACTAGGTTTCTAGCAATAATACCTCGAGCTTTACCTTTTACAATAACAATATCCATCATTTCATGTCTACTGTACATCTTAATTTTACCACGAGCAATTTGTCTGTTCATTGCAGAGTAAGCACCAAGTAGAAGCTGTTGACCTGTTTGACCCTTAGCATAAAAAGTTCTTGAAACTTGCACGCCACCAAAAGATCTATTATCTAAAAGTCCACCATAGTCTCTAGCAAATGGTACTCCCTGTGCAACACATTGGTCAATTATATTTCCTGAGACTTCAGCAAGTCTATAAACATTTGCTTCTCTTGACCTGTAATCTCCACCTTTTATGGTATCATAAAAAAGTCTGTAAGTTGAATCCCCATCACCTTGATAGTTTTTTGCAGCATTTATTCCTCCCTGAGCAGCAATTGAATGAGCTCGTCTTGGTGAATCTTGAAAACAGAATGATTTAACATTATAACCGAGTTCAGCCAGAGTAGCAGACGCAGATGCACCAGCTAGTCCAGTCCCAACAACAATAACATCAATATTTCTTTTATTTGATGGGCTAACAAGGTTGATCTTTCCTTTGTGATTTGTCCATTTACCTGCTAAGGGGCCATTTGGTATTTTAGAATTTAATTTATTCATGCTGTAAGATTATGGAATATCGCTATAAATACGAACCCTGCAGGTATTATTACTGAAAATAGGAAAGTACCTTTTTGAATTAAATTATAATACTTGGAATCAACTCCAACTGTTTTAAAAGAAGAACTAAAACCATGTAACAGGTGTAATGCTAAAAAAATAAAAGAGAAAGAGTAAATAGCAGTTTTTAAAGGACTTTCAAATTTGTGAACTAACTCTTCAAAATATCTATTAGGATCCTCTGGTAGAACTTCAACATATTTATAATTCATCTCAGGTATCCAAAAATCAATAAAATGAATTACTAAAAAAACCAGTATGACTCCGCCGCTAAAAATCATATTTCTAGAAATCCATGAAGAATTTGAACCACCAGAAAATTTTGAGTAATTATTTTTTCTTGACTTTGCATTTAAAATTTCAAGGTAAAATCCCATTACAAAGTGGAAAATGACTCCAAATATCAATATTGGTTGAAGAACAAACTGTACTAAAGGATTAGTTCCCATAAAATGGGAGAGTTTATTGAATATATCCTCACTAAATACAGAAGTTACATTAATTAAAAAGTGTTGTGTTAAAAACACAACCAAGAAGAGGCCCGAAAGAGCCATTAATATTTTTCGTCCAATCGAAGAACTAAATAATTTCATCTACATTAATTCTACAACAAAATTAATGCATAAACGTTTAAATAACTACTGAATTTGGAATTCCTTTTCTAAATTATCGTTATCCGTAATAATTAAAACCTTATACAAACCTTTATCTAAATATTCATTATTATCCATTAAATCATAATTAACAAAGTTGAATCCCTTATCTAGTTTGCCTTCACTTTTGTATACATTATTTCCATTAGAGTCATTAATTGAAATATTATAATTAGTTGACAAAGATGAAAATAGAGTAATATCAAGCTTTGGAGCATAAGCTTGGCTCCAAATACTTCTTTGAACACCCCAAGAGTCAGACTTTTTTATGTTATTCAATGGATATATGTATAATGAAGATTCAAGTATTTCGTCTGATAAATCTTGGATTTTTTTAATATCAGCTAGATAGATTGATCTTCCATGTGTTCCAACTAATAAATGTTGTTCATCAGTCTGAATAACTAAATCGTGCACAGCTGCAGATGTAAGACCTTTATTAAATGGCTCCCATGTTTTTCCTTGATTTAATGATATGTATACTCCATGGTCGTTTCCAACATATAAAATGTTTTTATTCAGATTGTCCTCTATCACAACATTTATAGGAGAATCTGGTAGATTTGAACTTATAGACTCCCATGTTTTTCCATAGTTGTTACTTTTAAAAAGATAAGGTGAGAAGTTATCCCATCTATAACCATCCAGAGAAACGTAAATAACTTTCTCATCGTGATGTGAAGCATAAACATTACTAACCCATAGATCTTGTGGTAGGTTATCAGAGATATTCTTCCATGTTTTTCCACCATTTTTTGTTACATGAATAAGACCGTCATCACTTCCGACATATATTACTCCTTCTGTAACAGGGGATTCTGAAATTGTAGTAATTGTCCCATATGGCACATTCCCTTTTTTACCACCTTTGGTTAAATCTTCAGATATATTTTTCCAATCATCTCCTTGATTAGTTGACTTATGTAAGAAATTTGAGCCAAGATAAAGTACATCTTGATTATGTGGTGATAATAAAATAGGAGTCTGCCAGTTAAATCTAAAAGGGGACTGACCTAGTTCATGTATTGGTTTAATAGACTTTCTTTTACCGGAATCTAGATCTAACCTCGCGTAAAAACCAAATTGATATCCTGTAAAGACAATATTTGGATTTGTCTTATCAATTTGGATTTCCATTCCATCTCCACCTAGAATACCTTTCCATGGATATTGACCTGTCATGTTCCATCTTTTACTCTCCACTGAGTTATGAGGACCCATCCAGACCCCATTATCTTGAAGTCCACCATAAACATTATATGGCTTTTGATAGTCTACATTTATTGCATAAAATTGCCCAACTTCAGTAGAATTATTTTTTATCCAATTTTCTCCATCATCGTAAGTAATGTTTACCCCTCCATCATTACCATTTATTAAATGCCCTGGTTTTTCTGGATTTATCCAGAGGTCATGATGATCAGCATGGACATTTTCCTTACCTATTCTGTAAAAGGTTTTTCCTCCATCATCAGAAGATAAAATTGGAACCCCATAAGTGTATATTTTTTCACTATTATTTGGATCAACATGGATCTTACCGAAGTAATATCCATAGGTATTATAAACTCCATCTAGATATGTATTATGTGTTTTAACCCATTTTTTTCCTCCATCATTGCTCCTATATACTTCTGCTCCAATTATTGGAGTGTCAAATAATTCAGAGTTTGCATTTACTAAATATTTATACAAATCTTCAGGTTGAAGTTTTCTATCATTAATATCTTTTTTAATAGCTTCAGGTTTATATTTAGATGGAAATCTATTAGATTTTAAAAAGGCTTTAAGATCATCAGTACTAATCTTATTAAAGTTTTCTATTGTCATGCCTATAAAAGATTCTTTAGTTAAACCTTGATTTTCTTCTTTATCATTAGATTCTCTAAAGTTCTGATTATCTACAACTGCATAAACTATATTTGTATCAAAAACTGCTAGTCCAATCCTCCCTATTCCAGGCCCAGTTGGAAAACCAGATTCATCATTAGATATTAAGCTCCAATTATCTCCTCCATCAATACTTTTATATATACCTGAACCATTCCCATCTTCGTCAAATCTCCAAGCTTTTCTATCTTTTTCCCAAGATGTTGCATACATTACATTGAAGTTTCCTGGAGTATCAGACATATCAATAATTCCACTTACATCATTTACATATAATGTCCTGTTCCAGTTTTCCCCACCATCTTTAGTTACATATACACCTCTATTAATATTATTTGAATATAAGTGTCCGGTAACTCCAATTACTACATGATCAGAATTTTCTGGATTTATTAAAATTTTTCCAATATGATGACTATCATGTAAACCAACATTTTTCCAGTTTGAACCATCAGCATTTGTCTTTAATATTCCTATACCAGAATATGAGGATCTTGAGGAATTATTTTCTCCTGTTCCAACCCATAATATTCCATTACCCCAATCCATTGCAATTTCTCCAATATTTTGAGTTGGCCATTCATCAGAAATAGATTGAAATGATGTTCCATTATTATCTGTATACCATACTCCCCCTGAAGCATAAGCAACATAGAATTTTGTGGGGTCTTGAGGATTAACCTCCAGTGCAACAACTCTTCCACTCATAATTGTTGGCCCGATATTTTTAAATTCGATATTTTTAACTCTAGATGATTGGACTAAAATCTCTTTATCCTTGTAGGCCTTAATTATACTTTCAGCATCTGTTGGATTTGGTTGAGAAAACATAACAACAGAACTTATTAAGCTTAAAGAAATTGGCAAAAACTTTTTCATAATTTTTAATTTTACCTTTAATTTAAAAACATTATATTAAAAAAGAGTTAATTGATAAAAATAAAATGAGATATACTCCACTGAGTAATTCAATATACAAAAGGAACAGAAGGAATTTCATGAATGAAATGAAGGGTAATTCTATGGCTGTTTTCAACTCTAATGATATATATCCAGTAAGTGCTGATTCAGAACTACCTTTTGAACAACATAGAGATATTTTTCATCTAACAGGTATTGATCAAGAAGAAACTATATTATTGTTGTATCCTCCATCAAAAGATGATAAGACAAGAGAAATACTATTTATAAGAAAGTCAGACAATCATACTAAAGTTTGGGAAGGTGAGAAATTAAGTAAAAAACAGGCAAATGAACTATCTGGTATTGATAGCATATACTTTATTGATGATTTCAAAGATATCCTTAGTTCAATTGCAACTAAAGTTGATACTTTTTATATAAATAAAAATGAGCACTATAGAGCAAATTCTCCAGTTGAAACTAGAGAGGATAGATTTATTTCATGGCTATTAAAAAATTACCCTGCTCACAATGTTGCAAAAAGTAATCCAATTCTTCAAAGACAAAGATCTATTAAGCACCCAGATGAAATTGATCAAATAAAAAAAGCATGTGATATAACAAGGAAAGGATTCAACAGAGTCTTAAAATTTATTAAACCTGGTGTATGGGAATATGAAATTGAAGCAGAGTTTATTCATGAATTTATTAATAGCTCATCTAAAGGTTTTGCATATTCTCCAATTATTGCCAGTGGAAATGATAATAATGTCCTTCACTATATAAAAAACAATAAGCAATGTAAAAGTGGGGAATTAATATTAATGGATGTGGGAGCAGAATATGGAAATTATTCTAGTGATATGACTAGAACTATTCCTGTGTCAGGGAAATTTACAAAAAGACAAAAGGAAATTTACAATGCTGTTTTAAGAGTTAAGAATGAAGCTACTAAATTGTTAACTGTTGGTAACAATTGGAAATTATTTCATGAGCAAGTAGGAGAAATTATGACAAAAGAGTTGCTTGAAGTAGGACTCATTGATAAAAATGATATAAAAAATCAGACAAAGAAGAACCCTGCTTACAAAAAATATTTTATGCATGGTACTTCACATCACCTTGGACTAGATACTCATGATTATGGACTTCTTGAAGACCCATTCCAAGAGAATATGGTTTTTACTGTGGAACCTGGAATATATATTCCTGATGAAGGTTTTGGAATAAGGCTGGAAGATGACGTAGTGATTCAATCAAAAGGTGCACCAAGAAATCTTATGAGTGATATTGTAATAGAAGCCGACGAGATTGAGGATATGATGAACAAATAACAATCAATACTTTAAAATTCCTTCTTTAAAATATAAATGTCTTCTATAAGTCTTTCCATTGATTCAGAGTTTGTTCCATCATAAAAGCCTCTTATTCTTCTGTTAGGATCAACTAATACAAAATTTTCAGTATGAATCATATCATACTTAATATCACTTTCAATATCCTCTGCTACTAGATAAGACTTTCTGGCAAGATTATATATTTGTTTTTTATCTCCAGTCACAAGATTCCATTTTGAATCAATAATTCCATTATCTATAGAATAATCTTTTAGAATGTCAACCGAATCAATTTCAGGGGTAACGGTATGAGAAAGAAGTAAAACTTGATTATCGTTAATAAACTCTTTTTGGATATCAATCATGTTGTCCTTCATAATTGGACAAATTCCTGGACATGTAGTAAAGAAAAAATCAGCTACATAAATTTTTCCATCATATATTTCATTTGTGACTGTATCGTTATTCTGATTAATTAATTTAAAGTCATCGATTTTATGAAATCTTTTTACATGTTGAATTGTACTATCAACTAATTGAAACTTTACCATACTAGGTTGATATATTGGTAATTTTTTTTCAGGTGTCAATACATTATAAAATGAAAACACTGTTATAAGAGAAATTATTATCATTGAAGTTGCAAAAAGCCAGTACTTTTTTAACATATTTTTTCTAAATATTGGGAAACAAAGATAATTCAAGGAATTAAAAAAATATTAAATTTGCTGTTCAAAATTAATTTATGTTATCACCTGAATTTTTAATTAAAGCTGCACAATTATTTCTGTCTTTATCAATACTTATTATTCTTCATGAATTAGGACATTTTATTCCTGCAAAGCTTTTTGGAACAAGAGTAGAAAAATTTTACTTATTTTTTGATGTTAAATATTCTCTTTTTAAGAAAAAAATTGGTGAAACAATTTATGGTATAGGTTGGCTTCCTCTTGGAGGATATGTAAAAATATCAGGTATGATTGATGAGAGTTTTGATAAAGAACAAATGAGCAAACCTCCTCAGCCATGGGAATTTAGGTCAAAGCCAGCTTGGCAAAGATTAATAATTATGCTTGGAGGTGTCACAGTAAATCTTATACTTGGATTTGTAATTTATATGATGGTTTTGTTTGTCTGGGGAAAAGAAACACTTCCACAAGAAAATATTCCCCTTGGAATGCAACCCTCTGAAATCATTCAAGAGATTGGATTTGAAAAAGGAGATAAAATTATTAATGTAGATGGTAAAGAGCTAGATAATGTCCTTGAGATAAATAGGATGTTGTTGTTTAGACCAATTGATTATATAACTGTTAAGAAGAATAGTGGTTTGACCTCTGTAATTGATATCCCAAATGATATAGGAAACGAAATTTTCCAAAGTGGTCAAATAAATAGTTTTAGTCCAATTTTTGCTGCTGAGATTGATAGTGTAATTCCAGATTCACCAGCCCTGAAATCAGGATTAAAATCTGGTGATAGAATTTTAAGTGTTAATAATGAAATAGTTGAAGACTGGGTCTCCTTTTCAAACTGGATGGACACAAATGATGATGATATCATTGAATTAATAGTTGAAAGAAATAATTTAAATTATAATTTATCAATTGATAGAGATAGTGATGGTACAATTGGTGTTTATCCTGCTTTTAATATTAGTACAATTAATAAATCTGTAGGATTAGTAGATAGTGTCGTCCAAGGATTTAATTATGGATATTGGACCTTATATGAATATGTAGCAGGGTTTCAATTTATTTTTACAAAAAAAGGAGCACAACAGCTTGGTGGTTTTGGAACTATTGGTAGCATATTTCCAGCAAAGTGGGATTGGAAAGGCTTTTGGTTAAGTACTGCACTTCTCTCAATTATTCTTGCATTCATGAATGTACTTCCAATTCCTGCTTTGGATGGAGGACATGTAATGTTTTTATTTTATGAAATGATTACTGGAAAGAAACTCAGTGATAAGTTTATGGAAACCGCAACAATGATTGGATTCTTTCTTTTAATTGCACTTGTTTTATATGCAAATGGTAATGATGTATATAGATTCCTAAATGGATAAAAAAAAGGCTGGGTTAACCCAGCCCTTAACAAATAACTTCAAATACAAAAAACTTTAGAAGTTATATTTTAATCCAACAGATATGTTTCTACCCATCTCATGAATTCCTGCTGTTTTAAGTCTTGATAAATGATCGTAGTATTCTTTATCAAAAACATTATCAATATTCCAGAAAATATTTAAGTCATTTCCTAGTAATGATGTCATCCATGATCCAGATAAATTTAAAAGTGAATATCCATCAGTAGACTCCTCATACATTGCTGTTCTATTTTGTTGAGCCTTGGCTACAAAGTCTACTTCAAATGAATAATTGCTAGAAAAACTAATGTTGAAAACTTGATTGAAAGTTAATGGTGATATATATGGTAATGCCATACCGTCTTGTGTTTCACCAAAAATATATTCTAGGGAAGAATAAAAAGATAACCAGTCAAAACTTGTATTTTTATTTAGATGTATTTCCCCTCCATAAAGTGTTGCATCTTGCTGTAAATAATTATGAAGCATTAAACCATCAATAACAGTGTTTGTTGGCTCCAAGTATATGTAATCTCTAATATCATTAAAAAATAAATCAAATGATAAGACTGAATTTTCACCATTAACTTGAAGTGATAAATCTGTTTGGAAGCTATTTTCAGCTAGTAAATTAGGATCCCCTTTTTTATACATGAATGTCCCATGATGAGATCCATCAGCATATAGCTCAATTAAGTTTGGTGACCTAAAACCAGTACTTAAATTAAATCTTAAAGTTGAGTTAGAAAATTCTTTTTTCAAACCAAGTGATCCATTAAAATTAGAAAAATCGGAAGAAGATGATCCAGATGAAATGGATCTATTGTCATATCTAATTCCAATTAGTGCATCTGAAGAATTGCTAAGTGTAAACTGTCCAAGAGCATATAGTCCAAAATCGTTCATCTCTGCATCTGGTATTAAAGTTTCATGACCAAAATTCTTATTCGTCTGACTTAATAGACTCGTACCAATAGTTAGATTCAAATCTTCTGACTGAGGGAGTACTAAACTAATGTCTAATGTATTTGTTAATAGTTCCATGTCTAATTCAGCTTCACCTTCTTCATGTCCTTCATGATCATCATGATCATCGTGATCATCGTGATCCATATGATCATCGTGGTCCTCTTCACCATGTTCTTCATGATCATCATGATCATCATGATCATCATGTTCCTCCTCACCATGGCCCCCAAATTCTTTTCTTTCGTTAAATTGTTGACCTAATGTGACATTAAGTACATGATTGTTTCCAAGATCAAACGAATTCTTCCATGTTAAGGTTGTATGCTTTAGTTCTTGGTAATGATCATCACCGTGTCCTTCATGATCGTCGTGGTCATCATGGTCCATATGATCATCGTGGTCATCATGGTCCATATGATCGTCGTGGTTATCATGGTCCATATGATCGTCGTGGTCATCATGACCTTCATCCATATGAGGAATTCCAAGATCACTATCAACTCTACTAAATCTCAGCTCAGAGGTAAATTTATCACTAGAGTATTGTAAATCTGCTTTAAGCTCATTTTGTTCAAACCATGTGTTTTCAATTTCACCATCTGGAGTAGAAAAATTATCATTGTCAATCATATCTGCTCTAAGATTAAAACTAAACTTTCCAGAAGTACCTTTAATTCCTAGATTGTTAGTAACCCCATTATAATTTGAATTGTAAACTCCTGTATAGTCAATTGCTAAACCATTACTTGTGTTGAATTTTTCAGGCTCAACATAAAGAACTCCTCCCATAGCGTCACTACCGTAGAGAACATATAATGGTCCCTTTATAACCTCTATAGACTCAACACCTGAAGATGAGATACCGATACCGTGCTCTTCACCCCATTGTTGATTTTCTAATCTCACGCCTTGATTATATACAACCACTCTATTGAAACTTAATCCTCTAACTGATGGCTTTGCAATATTAGGTCCTGTTGTTATTACAGATACTCCTGGTAACTTTGAGAGTGATTTACTAATATATTGTTTTAGTATTGGGTTAATATCACCCATATTAATTTTATCAACTTTGATTACAGATTTACCTAGTGTTTGACTAAAAGGTATTGATAATACTATTTCATCTAACTCAAATGGGTCCGTAGCTACTTGTGATAAAACTGGTTTTGTTAAAAATAGCATAACTGCTATGATACTTATAATATGTTTTATTTTCATTTTATTAATTATTTATTATTGTGAACTTCTTAATTATAGTTCTATAAAAACCCCTCCTATAAAGAAGGGGTATTTTACTTTTATCTGTTTGTAACAAATGCAATGTGGTCATGATCGTCATCGTGGTCATGGCCATCATGATCATCTTTTTCACATGATGCTAATGCAAGTGAAATAACAGAAAACATTAGTATGTATATATACTTATTCATAGTTAAAAATTTAAAATTTTAGAAAAATGCTAGATCACATATTTGATCCAACAAAAAATTGAATTAATAGTTAAGCCAAATTAGGTGGGCCTCTTTTTTTAGTAGATTTGTAATCTGTTTTTACAAATAATCTATCATACTTATAAAAAGAATAACTAAAGATGTGAGGTGTAAATGATTCATAAATATCTTGTGAAAAAAAACCAGTCTCATCTTCTTGATTTGAAAACAAAGAAATCTGACATTTTAACTTGGAATCATTGATATTTACACCTTCTGAAATAAAAGTGTCATGGGAATCATACAAAACATGAAAAGCTTCAACTACTGTTGGAAACAACAGAGAGGTGAACAAAATAAAACTGTATAGATTCCTCACGAAAACAAATATAACAATTAGATTGAATTTAAATACAAAAAATAATTTATATTTGCCGACTACAATCCTCCTTAGCTCAGTTGGTTAGAGCATCTGACTGTTAATCAGAGGGTCCTTGGTTCGAGTCCAAGAGGGGGAGCAAGCTAACCGCTACATTACACAAATTATTTAAACCCTTCACCTACTGGAGGGTTTTTTCTTTAGTCACAAGGTCCCTCTGTAAATGATTTAACTCCACTAAAAGTTGAGGCATAACAATAGTTGGGATATGTTTTACCATCACATCCACATACTGGATCATATATCTCTATACAAGCAGATGTAATATCGATTAATGATTCATCAATACAATTTTCATTGTTATTTTCTTTATCCTTAGAGCAAGAAACTATTATTAGGATTAATAGAGATATCCATTTTTTCATAATTTTTTAAAAAATTATTGTGGAGGTCCATCCCCATGAATTTGAATGTCGTTTAAATCAACTCCTGTTTTATTCTTAAAGTCTTTTTTAAACTTTTCATTTCTTTTTTTTCTATCAATTAAGATTTTGATAAATCTTTTTATCATAAAATTAAAGCTATCCTCCTCTACCCACTTTTCTTACTCCTGAGGTTCCAGAGTTTTTAAAACCTTTATTTTGGACTTTACTTTTTGTATCTGAATTTGAAGAAATCTTATTCTTTGATTTTGACTTTCTGCCCTTAAATAATCTCTTACCATTTGTCTCACGGTTATCATTTTTGTTTCCAAAAAACTTACTACCCATATTTAACTATTTAATTGTTTTTCTAAATTACTTAATTTTTATTACCAATCATCATTAATTGGAGGCTCTGGCAAAAAATGAATTACATAATTATCATAAATAGGGTCATAATAATGACCTGCCTCTTTGTAATCATCGTTCCAAATTTTATTTCCACTTTCATCTACCTTATATAAGTAAGGTGAGAGATGTAACCTTTCTAAGTGCCATCGGCCTTCCTTCCCTGAGGGAATATCCTCTCCACTACCGTATAACATTAAACCGCCTTCAGCAAACACTTCAAATCCTGGGTTTACATCATTGTATTCATGACTAACATTAATTAATTTATGACCTAGCTCGTGGGCGATTGTTTTTCTATATCTTTCCTCCGTTGAAAGGTTTGTTATGGTTATAACACCTCTAAGCTCTTTAGGAATTTGGTCAACATAGCTATATGAGGGAAATGATAACCCTCCTGTTCGAACTGTTTTCATCATCCAATTTCGACCTTCGGCTAAAGTCAAAAATGGATAAAAAACATCTTGCAGAGCAATTAAGTATATCGTTCTTGAATTATTAATATCTTTTTCTACAATACTTCTAAAAGCATTAATTGCATGAGTTGTTGGAATTGATGGATGCCTTCTTGAATTTTCATATAGATTAACATATTCCGTATCAGGAATACCAGGAGTCTCATTAGCCTGAATTGATAAATAACTTGAATTTATATTACCTGTTTTAGCAAATAACAAGTTTAACTGTACATCAGTTAGTTTGAAGATTTCCTTTGCAAAAAGGAAGCTTTCTATCATCCTGTTAAATGTTACTTTAGTAAATGTTGAGTCCAAATTTGAAGGAAAATATATTCCAATATCAACTGTAGGCTTGCCATTTACGAGATCACTATTTATTTGATTGATGTCAATTGAATCAATAAGGCTCCAATTAACATCAGGTTCTGAATCATCATTATAATTTGAAGTAAGATTAGATGAATTTATACAACCTGTAACCATTAAAAATATTAAGAAAACTGGCATAGTGTTTATAGCTACAAAATTTCTGATACTGTTCATATGTCTAATTTATTCCTCCAACATAAGATTTAATAATTGGATTCATAGCTTTTATTTTTTCTTTGAATGCATCATTGATTTCTCCTAGAACAGTAAGTTTTTCTACTTTAAATAATTCTCTAAATCTGAGATTTATTGGTGAACCAATAACTTTATTGCCAAGTTCTTCCCAAACGTTTGAATTCTCGAATTTTTCAATTAAGGTTGCTGTCTTATCTTCCTCATTTATAAACCACTCAAACCTAATGATACCTTCGTCTTTTAGGTTAAAAAAAACAGGACATTGCTCATCTCTTATATATTGATTTACAACATCAGTACTTTCAGTAAATGAAACATCAATAATTACAGTAACATTATTGTTTGGTGTATTTAGTTTTCTTTTCATATTATAATAATTCAAAATATGTAATGCAGAATCCGGTAATAAATCCAATGATAACAAAGACCATCCAGTATTTTTTTACAAAAGGCATATTCATTTTCTTTTTTTTATCTCTTCTATACTCCAATATAATGATAAAACAAATAATACTAATCTTAGGTAAAAACCAAAATTAAAATTGCCATCCATAGCAAGGAGAATTGCTCTGGTAGCAAAATAAATAGGGAATACTAAATA
Organism: uncultured Bacteroidota bacterium; assembly: GCA_902559905.1. Taxonomy (GTDB): domain Bacteria; phylum Bacteroidota; class Bacteroidia; order Flavobacteriales; family Flavobacteriaceae; genus Marisimplicoccus. The sequence continues at coordinate 90,144 of CACEJV010000001.1, forward strand.
TATATAACTTTTCAAAATTTATACTTTTGATAATTCACTCAAAAAAATTGCTACAGAGTTAGCTACATTTAAACTATCAGGTTTCAATTTTCCAGTTCTAAAATGTGGTATAGTTAACTCACAATTTAAATTTTTTAAAATGTCTTTTGATATACCGTGAGATTCACTACCAAATATATAAGTGGCGTTTTTAACCAATCTATACTTATAAATTGATTTGCCATTTAAGCTTGCCCCAAAAATTGGTTTTTTTAATGATTTTAAAGAATCCCCTAGATTATCTAAATAATGGCATCTAACTCTTACAATTGATCCCATAGAGGCTTGTATTACTTTTGGGTTATAACAATCAACAGTTTCATTACTACATAATATTTGAGATAGCCCAAACCAATCACATAATCGAATGATTGTTCCTAAATTACCTGGATCACTAATTCCATCTATTGCAATTGTAGTTGACTCTGACATAATTCTTTTTGATTGAGGCAAATTAAAGACACCCAAAACTGGACTTGGAGTCTTAAAATGGGTTATTTGCTTCATCTGACTTAATTTTATTGGTTTTGCGTCTGGATAAAGATTTTTTATAGTAGAAAATAGCATTTCATATTTCCAACCATTGCTTATTAATTCTTCAATTGTTTTTTCACCTTCAGCTACAAAAAGTTTATTTAGGACTCGATACTTTTTTTTACTTAATTGAAATATTAGTTTGCGATCCTTAATTGATAACATATTGCCTTAGTTGTATATATTCTAAACTTAATATAATTAATTATTAATAATTCAATAAATTAAAATAATCTATAAAAACTGATAATAATCATTTTAAAATTCTACATTTACACAAATTAAATTAATGAATCAAGGAACTGTAAAGTTCTTTAATGAAACAAAAGGATTTGGTTTTATTAAAGAGATTGATTCAGATGCCGAACATTTCGTTCATATTTCTGGAGTAATTGACAGGATAAAAGAAGGAGACAAAGTAGAATTTGAATTAATAGAAGGTAAAAAGGGGCTAAATGCAGTTAATGTAAAAATTGCCTCTGAAGACTAAATAAAAAAACCCCCTAATAATTTAGGGGGTTTTTCATTAAAATTAGACAGCTTCAGCCAACTCAATTTCTCTGTTTTGAGTCTGAGCATGGTTTTGAAGTTCTTTTTTTAATGCTAATGCGTGGCCTTGGTTTGGTTCCAAAGCTAACATAATCATATCATTCATAATCTTAAACTTTAAAGTTAAACTTATGTAACGATTCATTCGGGTGCGTTCTCTCCACCCGCGACTATATTATTGAACCCAGTCCACACGGGTTATCGATAAAGGAAATCGACAATTAAATTTACAAAAAAAATAGTTTAACTATCATTCATCTTTCTTAACTCTGAAAGCAAAAAATTTGACCTCTGCTTAAATGTCAAGGGAGTTCCAGGTTCATTTATTTTATCATAAAGTCTCCAATAATCATCAATACGATCAGAGCAAATATTTGAATGCAATAAATACTTTTCAAACTCTTTTCTTGTCATTAAATTATAAGTATTAATGTTATTCTTGTCTTGCAAACTTTAATGCATCATCTGTCCAATCTGGAATATCTTTTATAATATCTACAATGTTGTTAGTTGCATCAACAACATTCCACATTTTTAAATGCCTTTTATCCATAAAATTTTGATCAACACATCTCTCCAACATTTGTAATAAAGGATTATAAAAGCCTTGGATATTAATAATGACTATTGGCTTTAAGAAGAGGCCTAACCTCTTTAATGTAATCGCTTCTATAAGTTCATCTAAGGTTCCACATCCACCTGGCAAAGCTATTACTGCATCAATATTCTCTAAAAACTTAGATTTTCTCTCATGCATTGTATCGACAAGTTCTAATTTTTCTAGTCTTTTATGAGTCCATTCAATATCTTTCATAAACTTTGGACTAATGCCTGTAATTTTTCCACCATTATCTAAAATTACATCAGCAAGATGACCCATTAGTCCTCCGCCTCCCCCTCCATAAACAACTTCAACATTTTCCTTTAAAAACTCTTTAGCTAGATCTTTAGTGCAGTCAAAATATTTTTTTTCAATTTTTGAACTTGAAGAACAATAAACACAAATTTTCATCTCATCTAAATTATAAAAACTTAGTTAATAATATCGGATATTCATTGTTGAATAAAATAATTTACCTTTGAATTCTAAAACAATTAATCATGAAAAAAATTTTAATATTATTTACTATTTTAACCACAAGTGTTGTGCTTTCTCAAAAAGAAGCTAATGGGAAGATCTATATTGAACATCCTGCAATTGAAATTGTTGATCAATTTACAAAGGCATATGTAGCTGGAGATCTTGAAAAAATAAAAGAACTTGTGACAGATGACGTACAAGTAATTACCTTGAGAGACAGAACTCCAAGAAAGTTGAATTGGATTCTTGGAACATCAAATTACTTAAGTAAAAACTTTGTAAATTTTAACATTAAACATTATGGTGGGTCGTACCCTGATGTATTAGAATATAAACAAGATAATGTTGTTGATGTTAAAACCTATGAGAGATTAACTGGATATGATAAGAATACAGGTTTAAGTCTTGATATGCCAAGATATTCAACATTTAGAATGAATGGTGATAAAATTGCAGGCATATGGATTAATGATGACCAGGTATTATGGCAAAAAAATTCTGAAGCTTATGGTACATCAAAAAATGGTGTAATCTATAAAGACCATCCTTTAGTTACAAAAGTCAGGCTACTTTATCAGGATTATCTTACTATGGATGTAGAAAAAATCAAATCCAACTATACAGAAAACACGTTATTTTATAATGTAATGAACTCAGGAATAGACGAATTTAAGACTTTAGATGAAGAATTTTCTCAGTTTGATCAATATATGGAGATGTTTGAACTTGTTGGTTTAAGAGAAAGCGGATTTCCAGATTTACTAGACTATGATGGTGAGGGTGCAGTAGTTATTTCATGGATTGAAATGACATTTAAAAATAGAAAATCAGGTAATACTGCAACTATTTTACAACATATTCAACATTGGTTTAATGATGAGGGCGAAATAGTAAGAGAAGACTACTACTTTAATCCTGCTCAACTACCTCAATAAATATGAATTATTAACCCCCCTCATTTAAGATGGGGGTTTTTATTTTTTAAGAGCAGATAATTCTCTTATTCTCGATTTATTAAGTATACTGTCTTTTAATTCTCTCTTTCTTTCAAACTCATTGTCTGTAACATTGATTTTCATTCTCTCTCTATTTACAGTATAAATCTCATAATTAAACATTGCAAGATTAAGAAATTCAAGAGCTTTGATTTCATTATCTACACCACCTAAATTTTCGTCAAGGGCAATTGCTCTAGAATAAACTGAAATAATTTCATCTGCAATAATACCATAAGCTTCAACTGATGCGTCGTTAAGAGTAGAGGAATTCAACTGTTTGGTTTCATATGAAGGTTCACCTAAGTCAGAATAATTGTAACTATCTAAATAATAAATTTCATTACCGCATCCAATCATTAATAGCGATATAAAAAAAATCTTTCTCATATTTAAATTTAAAAAAAACTCTAACAATTATTATTGTAAATTAGGAAAATACTTTAATGATAAGTGATTTTACCAGTAAGCTATACAATCAACCTTGAGTTTGACAAGACTAAAGTCTGGTCTATTCTTTCAAAAAGAGAACATCTAAATCTTTTCCATCCTTTTTGCAAAAAAAATATTGCCTATTCATGGAATAAAAAATCAAGAGAGGACTCTTTGGAGTATCTCAATGGAGTTAAACTGCATAGAAATTTTTTTGAATGGAATGAAGGTTCTGGCTTTAAATTAATTATTGGTAGAAAAGATGGTAAAAAATCCAAAGTAATTTGGGAAGTAAAAGGAGATAAAAATACTAAGGTTAAAATAACTGTTTACCCTCATATTCTTAGTGGAGTAAACAAACTATTTTACCTATTTGCATATATATTTGTTATTAGACCAGGTCTAAAAAAATATTTAAAATCTGTTTTACTTGGGCTAGAGTGGTATCTTAAAAATCAAAGGCCAATTACTAACAACCAGTTTGGTTCTCACAAATGGTTTTCTCTAGTTGACTAATTGGATTATCATGATTCATCTTACTATGATCCATCATATTGTGATCCATGTGTTTTTTGCCAATGTTAAATATTGGAGTCATTATACCTATAGTTTTCATCATTTCTGATTGATTGTAGAAAACTTTAAGATTTTTATTTTTGAAAAGCTTATACTCAACACCAAAATATGGTTCAGTTCCATCCATGTCCATATCCATATCCATATTCATACCCATATTCATATTCATTGACATGTCAGATTCACTTTGCATTTTCATGTCCATTAAACCAGCTGCAATGTTAAATCTTCCTAGATTGTATTTTATGTTGTACATTATTTCATAGTCACCATCTGTTTCAAATGGTGTTATCATCAAACCAGCACCCAATGTTACTTTTGGGAGAACCATATAGTTGATACCTACTCCTAACTTAGCGATATCATTTTCCACATCCATAGCTCCTGAGGCACCAATATGAAATTGAGAATAAACAGCTGAGGAAAATAGTATTGATAATGTAATAATTAGATTTCTCATAAATTTTATTTTGGTAAAGAACCATGACGGTCATAATAGTCTTTATCGTAGTTTATTTTTTCTTTATTAGATAAAATTAGTGAAATTAGTACAAGGATAGTTACTAAAACTCCAAAAATGAATATTGATGCAGTTAAGTCTCCTAAAAGTAAGTCTCGAATTTGACCGTATCTGTTCATAGAACAAACTTATTCATATAGACAAAAATAAATACTTAATGAGATATAATTAACAAAAATTTTGGATTTTATTATTAAACTAAAATCTACATTTGTATTGTGTTTAAGTATAAAAAAATTCCTAAACAGTACTATCCAGAAATCCTATTTATGGTATTTCTAATAGTTATGTTTGCTAAGGTATATTTCATGGTTCAATTAGCTAATGCTTAAGCCCTAATTATCAATTCTAGGTACTATTCCATTTAAAATTGAAGAATCGTTGTTGAGCTCCCAGTGAAATAATGTCATTGGTATATTACCTATGTCTATTAGTTTTTTAAAAAAATTTTTAAGATTAGAATTTGGATCTTTTTCATTTATTCTTGAATATTCTGCTAGAGCATTTTCAAATAGATATTTACCAGTAATATAACTAGTTCCATATCCTGGTTGTCTAAGATATAAATGTTGCTCAAATATTAGTAATTCTTTTTCAGTTTTCATCCAACCTCTAGGAGTATATTCTGAATGAATCTTTCCAGCCTCTTCCATTGTCATAAGATTTGCATGTGCATACAATGAACCAAGTCCTCTAGCTGCTCTTTGTGCAATTAAAATGTACACAATTTCCTTGGACCTTGGATTAGACTCATATAATCCGGCTTGCATAAACATCTCTTCAACAGATGTAGCAACTCCTTCATTTCGACTATCAAAAATGTTATACAATACCGCATCTTTTCTTATTATATTTCCATGAGGGTTTAAATCCATTTCAGCTAATTCAAACCAATGAAAAAAATGTGAATAAAGTGGTTTTGGGTCTAAATGTGCAGTTATCCAAAAAAAGTTTCTTGTATCCTCCGGAATAAACTTACCCAATCTTTCATCAAGAGCATCTTTATAATAATCTTTAACATTTATTACTTGTTGTTTATCAAGAAATTCTATTAGATCTTTTGATGCATGCTGAGCTTTCTTTAGATATTCTTCCTGATTTGATACTGAAGTAAGTTTAGGTAAATTTCTGTTTTTATGTTCTTCTAACTTAAGAGAAGACCATGCTCTTGCAAGCTCTCTTTTTAATAACATAACCTCATCATCCCATGAAAGAGGAACAAGATGAACATTCTTTTGGTACCATGTATAATTATCTTTTCCAATACCTGATGGACCTGTTTTATTTTTTGATTCATCCTTTAACCACATAGATAAGCTTTTAGTTGACCTTATACTCTCATCAATAATTTGAATAAGATCTTTTTGCTTTTTCACACCAGGAAAGTTCTTTAATAATTCAAGATTTGAGACTTGAGTCTCTATATCTCTAATTCCTGCAATCCATAAATCCCTAGCATTCCCTATTAAATTATTTTTGGCTTGTTCATTGAACGCTGGTATTATACTAAGCTCATTAGTTAGCTTTTTTAATTGTTGCTTTGGCAGTGGAAAATCATATTGCCATACCTCTACAACCATATGATGTGTTGGTCCCTCATGAGCTGGGACATCACTTCTGTTCATCCATAAGGATTTATAAAAAGCAGGATCTCTTTCCCAGGGCTTAAGTATATTATAGTTAAATTCAAAACCATTCATTTCAGCCCATATTAAGGTCCAATCTACTTGACTTTTAACATCAAGTTGTTCTCTATCAATTTGATTAAGTCTATTTCTAAGATTGTTAAATTCTTCAATTCTTATATCAAAAGTATTTAATCTATAATCAGGTGCACCATTAAATAATGGTGGTTTTTCAAATTCACGCCAATCTATAAACAGATTCTCTAGAGATTCTCTCATGTCCACTTGAGAGTATGCAGAAATCAAAAAGAACAAATTGAAAAGCGTAAAAAATAATATCTTCTTTCTCACATTCTTTGATTTACTTCAATCCAATTACCTTCAGGGTCGGTTAAATAAATTTGAAGTGCGTTGTCATGAGGTCTAATATTATATTGAAGTTTTTTACCATCCCAACTTTCAAAGTAAATTTCATTATCTTTTAAATATTCCATGAAAATTTCAAGGTTATTTACAGTAACTGCTAAATGATTTGCTTTGATTTTCTCATGATTTGCTTCTTTGTTTTCACCTAGATGAATTTCAAAGCCATCTCCAATATCAAACCATCTCAATGAAGGGTTATCTAATTCAATTTCTTTAAACTTAAATATATTTTTAAAAAAGTTTCCTACTTTATTTAAATCTTTAACCTCATATGCAACGTGATCAGTTTTACTAATTATAAATTCCTGCGAATAAAGAGTATTTATTTGAAAAAATAATAATATTAAAGCAAGCCTATGAGTCAAATTCATATTTACAAGTTAATCAAAAAGTTTAAAATTGATTAAATTAGATTGATGTTACACTTGTTAAGGAGTTTTAAAGTATTTCTAATTTTTCTAATATTTATATCCTGTGAACCTATTGATGATTCCAATAAATGGGTTAGTTTATTTGATGGAAAAAGTCTAGATGGCTGGGAAATGAAAATTTCTGGTTATGAATTAAATAATAATCATAGAAATACTTTTAGAGTTGGTGATGGCACTATCAAAGTGACATATGAAGATTATGATTTATTTGATGAAAATTTTGGGCATATTTTTTATACTAATAAGAAATTTAAAAATTACCATTTGAAACTTGATTATAGATTTTATGGTGAACATGTTAATTTATTTACAAACGAGAATGATGCATGGAATTATAAAAACAGCGGAGTAATGCTACATTCTGAACATCCAAATCAAATGTTTTTAGATCAAGGATTTCCTGTAAGTATAGAAGGGCAATTTCTTGGAGGCTCTGGTGTAAATGATAGACCAACACTTAATATGTGTTCACCTGGAACTGAGGTTGACATAAATGGAACTCAAGCTATGCAGCACTGTGTTAACTCATCCTCAAAAACAATTCATACTGAAGAATGGGTGAGTGTTGAGTTTCTTGTTTTTTCTGATTCAATTGTTCACCATATAGTTGATAAAGACACAGTAATGACATATTCTAATATTCGTTTCGGAGGAACATACTTGTCTAAAAACTTCACTGATAAAGTTGGCGAGCCTTTGAAAGAAGGCTATATATCCCTTCAATCTGAAGGTCATCCTATTGAATTTAAAAATATCAGAGTTAAAGAACTTGATTAATACTATAATATCTTACCCCAATCTCCTCCGGTATATATTTCAATTATAGACCAAGCCGAGAACAAACTAGTTATTATTATAAAAATTAGAGTGTAAAAAATCCAAAATAATTTTTTTTTAATTAAATAAAATAAAGACCCAACTATAAAAGAAGGTACATTAAGAATTAAAACAAGCATTAAAGGATCAATTAAAATAAATGTCTCAAAGTCAAAGTTGTGGATCAAAAAGAAAACTAATCCTAATATATAGCTTAAAATAATATATGACTTTAACTTACTCATTAGATAAATAATTCTAAAGCTTTTTAATTTTTATATTCCTAAATGAAAGATCATTACCATAATCTTGAAAGCCAATATATCCAGTCTTAAACTCACCATAATCTTTATTATCTCGCCACATTGAATTATTTTTCTTTTCATACCATTCATCTGACCAAGGTGTAAATGATAAAACTTTATTACCATTTAACCAATATTCAACATTTTCCTCAGTAAATATAATTTTGGAAGAATTCCACTGACCTACAGGATTTAAAATTTTCATTTTTGGATCTGCTGCATACATCCCGTAATCAGAGGCTGTTTTTTGTAGCGGTGTTAATGAAATTCCATGAATTGAATCATAATTAACATCGTCAATTATTTGATACTCTGGTGATCCTCCGCCAAATTCTTGTAAATGATAAAAAATACCACTGTTACCGCCAGGTGGAATCTTCCACTCCAAATAAAGCTCAAAATTGTCAAACATTTCAGCACCATAAATAATATCTATTTTTTCATCCTCTTCTGTACCTTTTTTCCTTAGAGTTAAGGTTCCATCAATTATTTTCCAACCAGAGTGTAAGTTAGACCCATCTCTTGCTAACCAACCACTAGTAGATGAACCATCAAATAAGTTTATCCATTCAGACTCTGACTGAACATTAGAATTACATGAGATAAGCAGGAAATAAATTGAAAACAAGATTTTTTTTATCATTGTTCTAATTTAAAAAATTCTATATTTTGAACCTAGGAATTGATTAACTTCAGAGTCTTCAAATTTAAAATTTTCTTTATCCCATTTAAGTAATCTATTTGGAAATCGTCCGGCAATAACACCTAAAAGAACTACCTGTGTTAATCTACCAGAATAAGAAAAAGGAGTTGAACAATCTGTCTTTCCCAAACACGCATCAACGAATTCATGATAATGTACTTTTGCATCTAAATTATATTCTCTGTAAGGTTTTCTTAATTTCAATGCTTCAGGATACTTAGATATATCAATTTTTTTATACTCACCTTTAACAATTAGCCTTGGCTCTTGCATAAAATGTGGTAGAAGTAATTTGCCTTTTTCTCCAATAAACATTGACCCTTGAAGTGGAAGTCTATCTTGTTTAGGTAATATCAAATCTTTCACGGTTAATGGAAATTGTCCATCTGTCCAAACCAAAGTCATATTGTCAGTTGTATATGCTGTTCCTGGAAAATTATATGTTACAGTACTTTTTGTAGGAAAACTAAAACCATTAAATTCTCTACATTCATTTTTAATACTAATTGGAAAATCTAATTCTAAAGCATTGTAAGGGGTATCTAAAATATGTACTCCCATATCACCTAATGTTCCACAACCATAGTCAATTACTTTTCGCCATTGACTAGGATGGTAGTAGCCTTCTTTATATGGTCTTTTCTTAGATGTTCCAAGCCATAAGTTCCAATCGAGAGACTCAGGAATAGGATCATTTCCAATTGGGACAGTTCCATCATAACCAGAGTTTCCATTAGTCCAGGCTCTAACTTTTTTTACTTTCCCTATAATCCCTTCTTTGATTAAAATAGTTGCTAGTTTGTAATCATAAAAAGAGTGAACTTGGATTCCCATTTGAGTTATTAAATTTTTTTCATTAGCAATTCTAATCATTGATCTTGCTTCTTTTGGATTATGTGTAAGGGGTTTTTGACAATAAACATGTTTATTTAAATTCATTGCCATGATAGCTGCAGGTGCATGAGTATGATCAGGAGTTGATATTTGGACTGCATCAATTTGATTCTTCATCTCCTTTAGCATTATTCGATAATCAGAATATTGTAATGCATTGGGGTATATTTCCTTTAAATTATCTAATGCCAAAGAATCAACATCACATAATCCAACAATTTCAACTTGAGAATGTGAAGAAATAGAATTTAGATCCTGTGCTCCCATTCCACCTACTCCAATCTGAGCGATTCTAATTTTTTCTCTACCTAATGACCACACTGGTGAGGGTAGAACTGCTAGTGATGCTAAAGCAGCTGATCTTTTTAAAAAATCTCTTTTTTTCACAATTAAAGAATCAAGGATTTAAAGTCTTTCTTAGAACTTCACCAGCCTTAAGGCCCATAAAGTTAAAATTATCTACAGCTAATTCTCCATTTACTATTACGTACTTAATTCCATCTGGATACTGATGAGGAGATGTGAAAGTAGCATTATCTTTTACCGTGTTTTTATCGAAAATCGTTATATCTGCTTTCATACCTTTTTTTATCAATCCCCTATCATTTATTCCAAAAGCGATTGCAGGGAGATGTGTCATTTTATAAATAGCTTCACTTAATTTTAGAACTTGATCCTCTCTTACGTACTTTCCTAAAACTCTTGGGAAAGTTCCATAAGCTCTAGGATGTGGATGTCCAACTCCCGGCTCAGATAATCTTCCATCAGAAGCAATCATAGTATGAGGATACTTCATTATATTTTTAACATCTAATTCATCCATAGCATGAAAAATACAACCTGCCCCTCCATTTAATTCAGCTTCAATTACAAGTTTAGCTCCATTTTCTACAGTCGGTTCTAAACCTTTCATTAATGACCAATCTTTGAGAGTCCTTCCTTCAAGATCTGGATTCCAGCTTACTCTTGAAAATTGAACTCTATCTAAATCATTTCCTCCTCTATCATTTAAAATATTAAAGACTATTTCTTCTTCAATTTTATTTCTTATTTCTTCATCAGATACTCTATTCTTAAATTCCTCACTACCGCCAGCTCTGGCCCATGTAGGAATTAATACATTTATGCCTGTGTGACTCGCACTATATGGATATTGATCTGCCATAATCTTAATCCCTTTTTGTCTTGCTGAATCTACTAGAGAAAGTGTCATTTCACTTTTCCCCCACATTGGCTTTCCAATTACCTTGTGATGTGTAAGAACTACATTTATATCAGCCTCTTTTGCAATTAAAATTGCCTCATTAACAGCATCAATTATTTTTAATCCCTCATCTCTAAGGTGAGTAGTATATATGCCTCCCTTTTTTGATATTTCTTTAGAAATTTCAATCACTTCTTCAACTTTAGAAAAATTTCCAGGCAGATATTTTAACCCAGTAGAAATACCAAATGCCCCCTCATCCATAGCCTTACTTGCAAGCATCCTCATTTCATTTAATTCATCTTTAGTTGGGTCCCTATTTTCTAAGTTCATTACTAATCTTCTAATTTTATTGTGACCAGTTAAAAATCCAACATTCATACCAACTCCAACTTTTTCAATAGAATCTAAGAATTCTTTAAAACCATATTTCAATGGCACACCTCTTCCATCTGGTCCTCCAAAACTTGTAGTTACACCTTGCCTTACATGGCTTTCACCATCTGATAGATTTATGAAATTATCTATTGGATCAAGGTGAGCATGTGTATCAATAAAACCAGGTGAGACTACCAGACCTGAAGCGTCAATTATTTTAAGGGCATTATTTGATTCAATATTTCCAATCCTAACTATCTCATCTCCAATAATTCCAATATCTTGAATTTTAGATTCACTTCCTGAGCCATCATATACTTCTCCATTAATAATTACGATATCATAATCTAAAGGACCAATAACTCTTTTAGTTATGGATATCAAAGCAATAATGGCAATTAAAAAGTATATATATGATAATATTCTCTGAGATGAAGAAGTCATTTTTTATATTTATTTAAATTTTGTTTCTAGAAGGTAAATATTCTTTTAATTTTAACCAAGTTTCATTTAACCCCCAATAGATAAAATATGTCACTAGATAAAAGAGAATTTGATATTATAATTTGGGGAGCTTCAGGATTTACAGGTAGGCTTGTAGCAGAGTATTTATTTCAAAAATATAATTCCCAAGATTTAAAATGGGCAATAGCAGGAAGAGATATAGCCAAATTAACATCTGTAAGAGATAGTTATCTGGATACAAGTATACCAATTTTTATTGCAGATAGTTTTGATGAAGTATCTCTAAAGAAAATTACTACAAAAACAAAAGTTATTTGTTCAACTGTTGGGCCATATTCAAAATATGGATCTTTAATTGTAAAGTCATGTGTAGAATCATGTACTGATTATTGTGATTTAGCTGGAGAATCTCAATGGATTAGAAAAATGATAGATTTCTACCATAAGAAAGCAGAGTCAAATAAAGTAAAAATTGTAAATAGCTGTGGGTTCGATTCGATACCCTCAGATATGGGAGTTTATTTTATCTATAAGGATATTTTAAAGAAAGACTTACAAATTAGTATGAGAGTAGCTGGAGCAAAAGGAGGATATAGTGGGGGTACTTATGCAAGTATAAATAATATAATTAGCGAAGCTTCAAAAAATAAAGAAATTAGGAAGGATTTAATTAACCCATATGGTTTAAATCCAGAAGGAGAAAAAAATGGGCCTGATCAAAGAGACTTGAACTCTGTAATTTTTGATAAAAAAATAAAAAAATGGATAGCTCCATTTTTAATGGCTGGGATTAATACAAAAATTGTAAGGAGATCTAACGCTCTATCAAATTATACTTATGGAAAAAATTTTAGATATGACGAAGCAGTAATAACTGGCAATGGATTTATGGGCAGATTAAGGGGAATAATGGTATCAATACCATTAATTTTTTTAGCTGCCAAACCCGGATCAATCATGAAGAGTATTTTTAATATTTTTTCACCTAATCCAGGTCAAGGTCCAAACAAAAAAGAAAGAGAATCTGGTTACTTTAATATCAGATTCTATGTGTTTGGCGAATCAGTTACTTTAATTTATAAAGTTACTGGAGATAGAGATCCTGGATACGGTTCAACTTCTAAAATGCTTGCAGAAAGTGCTGTTTGTTTAGCAAAAGATTCCTTGAATGAATCTTATGGAGTTCTTACACCATCAACTTCAATGGGTGATGAAATTTTAAAAAGGCTAGAGTTGAATGCAGGGTTAAAATTTTCTAAAATTAAATAATGGTTAAACTAAAATTTAAAAATTGTTATTTTTCTTAAAACATAGATAATTAGTTATAAATATCGATGAAAATTTATGGGAAAATTATTAATTTTGCACAAAATTTAAACCCATTTAAAAACCATGAAAAATTTCATTATTTCTTTAACTATTTTTATAAGTTCTTCATCATATTCAGCTATTGAAAATCCTAATAATATATACGGATATTGGCTAAATAATGAAAGTGAAATATTATTAATTCAACTAGATAATTCTTTTACAAGAAGTAATAAATTCTCAGTACTTGCTCAGGGAAATGTAGAATTTATTGATGATAAAATTTTAGTCTACAGAACAGATACTAATGAAGAATATGCTTTAGAATATTTTCTAGGAAAAGAGACACTTGTTGTAATGAAACCAGACTCTCAAGAAGCTTGGTTATTTTCAAGAATTGGCGACTAACTTATTTATTCTAATTGAAAAAATATTATTCAATTATAGCTTCTGCTTCAATTTCTACAAGATAATCTTCGCCTACAAGATTAGCTTGAACTAATGTATTAGCAGGATTAATATCTTTAAATCTTTTACCATGAGTTTCTGCAACATCTTTCCAATCATCCATATTTTTGACAAAAATTCTTGTTCTAACAATATCGCTTAGACTACCACCTAATGAAGAGACTGCTGCATCTATCTTATCAATAATGAAGTTTGTTTGAGCGATTGGATCATTTTTACCAATAACCTTTTCTTTATGAGTAGCTGTAGTTCCTGAGACAATTATTCTGTTATCATATTTAACTGCCCTAGAATAACTTGCCATTTCTTCCCAACTAGTATTACTTGAAATATATTCTCTTTTTTTTGTCACTTTAGAAATTTCATAAACTTTTGGCATTGAACTTAAGTGATGACTTAAATCACCAGATGCAGTGAGAAATGGTGGTTTTCTATACTCATCACCACAATCCCCTGGAACTACATTTAATAAATTTAATGATTTAGATAATAGTTTCTTATCCACTTCACTAAAATTAACATCGTATATTTTTTTGTTATCATTGATGTGATCGCTCTCTCCTAACCTTGCTCCAATTATAACTGCTGCAACGTTTGGATCTTCAAGAATATATCTACTAGCAATATTTGAAATTGAAGTATTATTTTTTATTGCTAATTCATCCAAAGTCTCAAGGAGATTCTGAAATTTTTTCCATCCTCCTGTCACATCAATAAATCTTTTATATTTCATTTGAGACCAGTTTAGATCATCATTAATTTTAGGTTCTTTTTTACCTAACCATTTTTTTGATAGAAATCCTCCAGCTAGAGTCCCAAATGCAAATAATTTAATATCAAATTCTTGACAAATTTCTGACATTTCTCCACTTGCTCTTCTATCAAGCAATGAATAACATATTTGATTTGAAACTAATTTTATTCCACTAGATAGTGCAATTCTTAAATGAGCTGAATCAAAATTTGTTACCCCAATATTTTTAATTAGTCCTTCACGTCTTAATTCATCAAGATAAAATAGAGCATCAATCCAGCTTGGGTCAGAATATTGCCAAGCATGAAATTGCATAAGATCAATTTGAGATTGATTCATCCTACTTAAAGATTTTAATACAGCATCCTTTGTTAATTTCCTGTCTATTTTCCCAGGGGTAGGCACCCATTTAGTAAAAAGATTTATATCAGAATTATTGTGATAATTATTTTTAAAAACTCCAGCAATTATTTCACTAGATCCATAGTGATCTGCCATATCAAAAGAAGTAAATCCATTTTTAGCATATAAGTTCATGTACTTTGAAGTAACATCGGGATCTAATGTTTTACCATCTTTTTCCATATCAGCTATTTGCCATAGACCTATTAAAACTCTTGGAACTGAAAGCTTATCAGATATTTTAATTATTTCTTGCATTACTCAGATGGTAAAGATTTAAAAATATTATTATTGTTTCTTTTAATTTTTATCCATCTTATAAGAAAATATAATGATGCTAAAGTCATTACAATTAGATAGATTAATGTTGAATGGAAATACCAAGCATCAACTTCTGATGTCAAATCTTTATAGGTGTGAATTACTAAAAAGATAACTATTACAAATGAGCCCACATATCCAATAATCTTTTGAAGTGATCTATTTTTAAATATTTTGATTTCCTGATATAGTTTTGGGTTGACCTTAACTATTGTAATAACAGTAATACACATTAGTAAAAAATTTACCATCATTGAGGTAACCATTATATCAATACCAAGAAAAAAATCACCTGCAAAGTGAGAACCTATTGAACCAATACTTGCTACAATTCCTACAATTAATATAGATATATATGGGGTACTATACTTTTTATGTATACTTGAAACTTTATCTGGAAAAATTTTGTCTTTGGACCAAGCAAACATCAATCTTGATACAGATAAAATCATTGCAGGTAAGTCATTTATGAGAGCTATTGTTGCTCCCAGAATTATTAATATTCCCCAAAATGGTGGCAAAACGTAACTTAATAGTCCTGGTGCAGTAATATCCTTAATTAATGATTCATCAGCTACAAAATTCCATGGGACAATATTATATACAGATATAGTAAAAAGTATATAATAAATTGAAACTATAAATATTGCCAGTAATATTGCCCTAGGAATATTTTTAGTTGGATTTTTTGCCTCATTTCCAGTTTGAGCAATTGCATCAAAGCCAATAAAACTTGAGAAAAGCAGAGTAGATGCAGTTAGAAAAACCCTCCAATCAAATTGTTTATATTGAATTGAAGTTATTTCCCTTTTATCAATTTCAAATACCGCAGTAATAAAATCATTTTGATTAAATAATAATCCCGATACAATAACTATACTTCCAAGAGCAAACATTATAATTAACATTGGAATCAATGTGTTTCTGTAGAGCTTTCCTCCAATAATATTTATATATACAAATACCCAAATTAAAATCAATGATATTGATAATCTTACATATCCTACTTCTAGAAAACCTGAAATACTTATTAAGCCTAAATTATAAAATACATCTCTTATAAAGGGCACAATAATATATGCAATAACTCCTATTACTATTGACAATCCAAACCATTGGGAAAAACTTGCTATAAACCCAAGATATGGGCTAAGTCCTCTACTCGCATATAGATAGCTTCCTCCTGCTCTCGGCATTGAAGAGGATAAAATTGCATATGAGTAAGCAGCAAATATTGCAGGTATTGCAGCAAATAAAAATGCTGGAACCACATATGGACCAATTCCAGGAACATTCTTTTGGATCATAAATGGTATGACATTTATTGAGGCACCCATCATTGAACATATACCTGTCGCTGTAACAAGCATAAGTCCCATTTGTCTAAGAAGTTTTTTTTGGCTCACTTAAAGTTTTTAAGTATCACAAATTACATATATTTTATAACTAGTTTTTGTAAATTTAAATATGTCAACAAAATCTCATTGGGATAAAATATACAAAGAAAAGAGTCCTAATGAAGTATCATGGACACAAGAAGTTCCAGTTACATCAATTAAGTTTTTTGAGAAATTTAATATAGATAAGTCGTCACCCATAATTGATATTGGTGGGGGTGAGAGTAGGTTTGTTGACTATCTAATCCAGAACGAATACAAAAATATATCTGTACTTGATATTTCTATAAATGCTATCAACAGAGTAAAAGATAGACTTGGAAAAGATTCTGATAATGTAAATTGGATCGTTAGTGATATATATGATTTTAATCCAGAAACTCAATACTCTTTTTGGCATGATCGAGCTGTATTTCATTTTTTAACTGAAAAAAAAGCAATCAAGAGATATGTCAAACTAGTTAATGAATTTTCCAAAAATTTTGTTGTTGGTACTTTCTCAAAATCAGGGCCCTTAAAATGTAGTGGTTTAAATATTTCTCAGTATGATAAAGATTCTCTTGAAAAATTATTTTGTGATGGAGATCTATCAATCAATGATTATGAATATATTAATCATACAACTCCTTTTGAAACGACTCAAAATTTTATATTTTGCGGATTCTCGTTAAAGTAAACTAATTATTATAACTAATGGAATATAACAAACTACCTGGGACAAATATTGAAGTAAGTAAAATTTGTCTTGGTACTATGACATGGGGTAGACAAAATTCTGAGTCTGAAGCTTTTGAACAAATGGATTATAGTTTAGATCACGGAGTAAACTTTTTTGATACAGCAGAATTATATCCAGTTCCTGCAACTCCTGACAGGTATGCCGATACTGAAAGAATAATTGGGAATTGGTTATCTCTAAGAAATAATAGAGAAAAAATAATATTAGCTTCAAAAATTGCTGGACCTGGAGACTACACAGCTCATATTAGAAAAACAGGTTTTAAAGGAGACTCAATTGAAGATGCAGTAAATGGAAGTTTAAAAAGACTTAAAACTGATTACTTGGATTTATATCAACTTCACTGGCCAGAAAGAATGACAAACTTTTTTGGAAAAAGAGGATTTACATATGCTAATGATGGATGGGAAGATAACTTTCAAGAGATTTTGGAGAAACTAAAAAAAATAGTTGATGAGGGAAAAGTAAGATATGTTGGTTTATCAAATGAAAATCCTTGGGGGTTCATGAAGTTTATTGAATACTCTAAAATTGGGTTACCTAAAATGATAACGATCCAAAATCCTTATTCACTTTTAAATAGACTTTTTGAAGTTGGTAATGCAGAAATATGTAAAAGAGAGAACGTTGGATTGTTGGCATATTCACCTCTTGGGTTTGGTGTGCTTTCTGGAAAATACAGAAATGGTGAGATGCCTGAAAATAGTAGGCTTAAACTATTTCCCAATTTATCAAGATTTAGTAATAATAATTGTGCAAAGGCAATTGATATGTATTTTGAAATTTCACAAAAGCATAATATGACATTAACAGAGATGTCGCTTGCATTTGTTAATGATAGGCCATTTGTAACTAGTAATATAATTGGGGCTACATCAATGGATCAGTTGAAAGAAAATATTAATAGTATTAATATTAAATTATCTGATGAAATTATCTCAGAAATTAATTTAGTTAATGAGAAAATACCAAATCCAGCTCCATAATTTTTAAAATTTAGAAATCCCTGTTTTCAAAATTATCATTTTTTGGATTTGGTCCAAATTGATTTTCGCCTTGTTCACCTTCAGTAGCAAAAAGAATTATAAGCCATATAGCTCCAATTATTGGAATTAATACAAGTAAGTAGTACCATCCTGATTTGCCTATATCGTGCAGTCTTCGAATAGCTACAGATAAACTTGGGACAAATACTGCTAGACCATATCCTATGTAAATAGGTCCGTATCCAATTGCCCATGTGGTTCCAAGCATATTATCTAAGAGAAGACAGAAAATTGAAATAAGAGAATTGATAAAAACAAACATCCAATACTCCATTCTTCTGGATCTTCCGTTAAAATCAAAATAAGAATTGATTACTTTTAAATACCATTCCATTTGATTAATTTACAAAATAATTTCCTCTTGTCTGATGAGCTTTGATAAATCTAAAATATCATTAAATGAAGCCACAAAAATTTTAAAATCTATATATAATTTAGATGGAGAAATCTCAATTCTTGATGGAGAGATTGACTTTAACTTCAAAGTAATATCAAATAATTCTAAAAAATATTTATTGAAAATATCTAGATCAAGTTTTGATCAAGAGTACATTGACTATCAAATCCTATTGTTAGATCATCTAAACAAAAACTCTAAAATCAAACTGCCTAAAATAGTTTTCTCAAGTAATAATAAAAAATCATCTATTATTCAAGATAGTCATGGATTTAATAGGTCTGTAAGATTAATGAGCTGGATAGATGGTAGGTTATGGAGCTCAGTTAATCCAATAACAAAATCATTAAGATATAACTTAGGATATTCATGTTCTGAATTATCAAAATCTCTGCAAGGTTTTAAACATTCTTATGCTGACAGAGAAATTGAGTGGGATATTGCAAAATCACTATGGGTAGAAAGTCATATAGATAAATTTGATGCTAGGAAACATAAGATCTTAAAAAAATTTATAAAAAATTTCAAAGAGAATCTTCATCTCTACCATAAGCTTGAAAAATCGATTATTCACAACGATATTAATGATAATAATATTATTGTTACTAATGATTTTTTAAATCCAACGGTTAAATCGGTAATCGATTTTGGTGACTCGGTATTTTCTCAAACTATTAATGATCTTGCAATCACTTGTTCATATGGTATAATGAATCTGAATGACCCTCTCTCTGGATGTATAGATATATTAAAAGGATATAATAAAAATAGAAAGGTTAAAGACAATGAACTAAAGCTATTATATAATTTGATTGCTATGAGGCTGGTCATTTCTGTAACAAAATCATCTATTAATAGATATAAAGAACCCGATAACAAATATCTTTTAATTAGTGAAAAATCTGCATGGAATCTTCTTTATAAATGGAGTGAAATTGATTCAGAGTTTGCATATTATTCATTTAGAAAAGCATGCTCATTAGATGCTCATCCTGATAAAAAGAAATTTCATAAGTGGGCTAAAAATAATAGCTTCTCAATTAAAGATTTATTACCAGAAATAAATAAAACAAAATTTTATAATCTAGATTTAAGTATAGGTAGTAAATGGTTAGGTAGTAGAAATGAAATTGAGGATTTAGATTTTTTTCAATTTAAAGTTGAAAAACTACAAAAAAGTATACCGGATCATATTATTTCTGGTGGATATCTTGAACCAAGATCAATCTATTCTTCAAATTCATATGAGAAAACTGGAAATGAGGGTGAGGAAAACAGAACTGTTCACTTAGGTTTAGACTTTTGGGTACCTGCAGGGACAAAAGTGAGTAGCATTTTTGATGGCGAAATATTAGCTGCGTTGAATGATGAAGGGAATAAAGAATATGGAGGACTAGTAATCATAAAACATAATGTTGAGGACTTTGAATTTTTTACACTATATGGGCATAACACAGTTGATAGCGTATTAAAAAATAAGATAGGCTCAAGAGTTAAGAGGGGAGAAATAATTGCTGAGGTAGCAAATTACCCTGAGAATGGAAATTGGGCACCTCATCTTCATTTCCAAATTATGCTCTCTATGTTAAATTTTAAAGTTGATTATCCAGGTGTATGTTATTCAACACAAGAAGATGTTTGGAAAGATATATGTCCAGATCCTAACACCATATTTAAGAATAAAGGATTGATCTCATTAAAGAATAAGACTAATAGTGAAATAATAGATTATAGAAAAAAACATATTGGAAAGAGTCTTAAACTTCATTACGATATACCAATTAAGATAGTTCGTGGAGAAGGAGTTTATTTAATTGATCATAAAGGCAAGAAATATTTAGATACCGTAAATAATGTCGCTCATGTTGGACATGAAAATGAAGAAGTAGTAAGTGTAGGAAAAAGTCAAATGTCAGTTCTTAATACTAACTCAAGATACTTACATGAAAATATTAACCACCTTACAAAAGAAATACTTAACACCTTACCTGATGAGTTAAATGTTGTTCATTATGTTAACTCAGGGAGTGAAGCTAACGAACTTGCAATAAGGATGATGAAAGCTCATACAGGCAATGTCGATATAATAGTATCTCAGCATGGTTATCATGGAAACACTAATACATGTGTTGATATTTCATCATATAAATTTGATGGAAAAGGTGGTAGTGGAGCACCTAAAAATACTCATGTGATTCCTATTCCAAACAATTTTAAGGGAAAATACAAAGGAGATAAAAAAGACGATAAATATGTTGATGAGGTTAAAAAACAAATAAAAAAAATTAAACAGAAGAATAAAGGGCTTGGTGGATTTATTATTGAACCAATTATAAGTTGTGGAGGTCAAGTTGAATTACCGAATGGATTTTTAAAAAAAGCATACAAAGAAGTTAGGAAAAATGGAGGTGTCTGTATATCAGATGAAGTTCAGGTAGGATGTGGAAGAATGGGTAAAACATTCTGGGGTTTTCAAATGCACAACGTTATCCCTGATATTATTACAATAGGAAAACCCATTGGAAATGGCCACCCAGTTGGAGTTGTTGTCTGCACTAAAGAAATTGCAGAGAGTTTTGCAAATGGAATGGAATTTTTTAACACATTTGGGGGGAATCCAGTTTCATGTTCAATCGCCCTAGAAGTTCTCAAAACTGTTAAGAAAAATAATCTTCAAAAAAATGCTAAAGTTGTTGGGAATTATTTTAAAAAAGAACTAAAAAAACTGGTAAAAGAAAACAGAATTATTGCAGATGTAAGAGGTCAAGGACTCTTCTTAGGTATTGAATTTCTTGATGATAATGATAGACCATTAAATGAGAAAGCTCACTATATTATAAACAGGTTAAGGGATTTTGGAATCCTTTCTAGTATTGACGGGCCGTTTAATAATGTAATTAAGATTAAACCTCCTTTGACATTTAGTAAATCTAATTGTGATTTATTTATAAAATATTTTAAAGAAATCTTGAAGGAAGACTTTATTGCAAAATATTAATTAACGAGACCAGGAAGAAATAGTTGTTAAGAATATCCTAAACCAGATTCGATTGGGTTTTTATGACCTATGAATATTTATATTTATTAAATGATTAATACGATGTCAAAATTTAATTTTTTAATTGCATTTATATTTTTAAACTCATCAATGGTTTTTTCACAGAAATATGAAACACAGGAGTATCAAGTAGTAGAACAAATTGATAATGCTGAAATAAGATTTTATCCTAGTGCTGCTATGGTCAAGATATCTGCTGATCAGAATAGAAATAACAATTTTGGTAAACTCTTTAGATATATTGCTGGTAACAATCAAGAGAATGAAGAGATTGCTATGACTACTCCTGTATATATGTCTGATCAAAATAAAACTATGGAGTTTGTTCTTCCAAAAAAATATTTAACAGAAGACCTTCCTATTCCAAATGATACAGACCTTGAAGCCTATATTTCTAATCCAAGATATTTTGCAGCAATTAGATATTCAGGATACTCAAATCCTAATAAAATTCTGAAACATAGAAATGAACTCAAATCTATTCTTGAAAATAATGGACTTGAGATAATTAGTGACTTCTATGTACTTTCATACGATGCTCCAACGAAGTTCTACAACAGAAGAAACGAAATATTATTTGAAATTAGTTATAAAGATTAAATCTTAATTTTTATAAGATTCCAAAAAAAGAACTGCTCAAATTTAATTTTTCTAAAAATTTCTTATTGTAAAATATTATTTTAATAAAAATGGAATCTTTTCAAAAAAAATAAGTTTTTATAATAGTGGTATAATATAGATTTGATTTTTTAATCAAAAATATAATTATGAAATTATTTAAATTAAACTTTTCTAATACAATAAGAACTGGAATTTTAACTACGATTGCAATATTATCTAGCAATATTTCATTTTCTCAAGATTTTGGAGCAGATGTAGTAAGTTCTTACGTTTGGAGAGGTACTCAGTTTGGATCAGGAGCTCACATTCAACCATATATGACTCTTGGTTCTGGAAATTTAGAAGCTGGTGTTTGGGGAAGTTTCCCTACTACAGCTAACGGTGGTGGTAATGAATTAGATGCTTACTTAAGCTATGATTTTGGACCATTTGCACTTACAGTTACTAACTATACTTTCCCAGTTGAAGGTGGACTATATGACAGCGATGGTTATGGTTTTTTTGAAGGAGACTATACAGAAATTAGTGGATCAACATCTATTGGTGGTGTAGATTTACTCGCAGGATACTTTACTGATTTAGAAGCTTTATATGTGGAGCTAGCTTTTGGAGCTGGTCCAGTTGATATTGCAATTGGTTATGGTGATGATCAAGGAGATGCATGGTATGCTAATGGAGGAAGTGGAATTGTAAATATGTCTTTTAGTGGATCTAAAGAAATACAAATTTCTGACTCATTTGCACTTCCTGTGTTTGGATCATTCATCCTGAATCCTGATGCTGAAGCAGCATTTTTAGTATTTGGAGTTAGTTTTTAAACTCAAACCGTTATGAAAAAAATAGAAGCAATTATTAGAAAGTCAAAATTTGACGAGGTAGTTAAAGCTTTGCATGATGCAGAGGTTTATTTTTTCAGCTATTGGGATGTAACCGGAGTTGGAAATGAGAAGATAGGAAAAGTATACAGAGGTATTACTTATAGCACTAAAGATATCCAAAGAAGATATTTATCAATTGTTGTGTCCGATACATTCGTTGATGCTACAGTTGATGCTATAATCAAATCGGGAGCTACAGGTAATGTTGGTGATGGTAAGATCTTCATACTTCCATGTGAAGAATCTTACAGAATAAGAACGGGTGAAAAAGGAAATAAATCATTTAATTAAAAATTATGGAACTATTAACAACAAATAATGTTTGGATGATGCTGTGTGCAGCATTAGTATTTTTTATGCATCTTGGGTTCTCTTTTTTAGAAATTGGACTTACAAGACAAAAAAACACAATAAATATTTTATTCAAAAACTTCTTTATAATAACTATGGGGCTGATATCTTATTGTTTTATTGGCTTTAATTTAATGTACCCAGGAGATTTTAATATTTTAGGAGCATTTGGTGGTGTACTTGGATTTGCTGGGGCTGGTTTAGATGCAGCTGCAGCTGCAGATCTTTCATATAGTGAAGGTTATACTTATTGGACTGACTTCTTATTTCAAGGAATGTTTGCAGCAACAGCCGGAACAATAATTTCCGGAGCAGTTGCGGAGAGAATAAAAATTAATTCGTTTATGCTAATTGTATTATTATATGTCACCATTGTTTATCCAATTGTAGGATCATGGCAGTGGGGATCTGGCTTTCTTTCTACTTTTACAGATGAAGTAGGATTTTATGATTTTGCTGGATCAACATTGGTTCATTCTGTAGGTGGATGGGGAGCATTAGTCATTATATATCTTTTAGGAGCGAGAAAAGGAAAATTTGATAGTAATGGAAAAGCATTAGCTATTCCAGGTTCTAATATACCATTATCAGCAGCTGGAGTTCTTATACTTTGGTTGGGATGGTTTGGATTTAACGGAGGATCGGTATTATCTGCTGATCCAGCAAATACCTCTCTTGTTCTTGTAACAACATGCCTTGCGGCAGCAGCTGGAGGACTTGGTGCAGCATTATTTTCTGGATTTTTATATAAAAATCTTGATTTGACAATGTTTATGAACGGTGTACTTGGAGGTTTAGTTGGAATAACAGCTGGTGCAGACCAGATGGGACCAACTGAAGCAATAATAATTGGAGCAATTGGAGGTATAATTGTAGTTTTAGGTGTTGCATTATTAGATAAATGTAAGCTTGATGACCCAGTAGGTGCAATACCTGTCCACTTATTCGCTGGAATCTGGGGAACTTTAGCTGTAGGTATATTTGGAGCATCTGCTAGTTTCGATCAATTTATGGTTCAACTTGCAAGTGTTGGAATTGTAGGAGCTTTTTGTGTAATCTGTACTGCTATAATTGCTCTTGCAGTAAAATCAATAATGGGACTAAGAGTTTCAGATGAGGAGGAGACACAAGGTTTAGATATATCAGAACATGGTTCTGGTGCCTATGCAGATTTTTCAATGAGATAATACTTCTATTATTTTCATTTCTAAAAGGAGATCATTTGATCTCCTTTTTTGATTTATATAAATATTAAATAAACCATTTATAATATATTAGATTATAATTATGAAGAAAGTAGTTATTATTGGTAGTGGAATTAATGGACTAGTTGCTGCAAATTATCTTGCAAAAAATGGATACCAAGTTGAGATTATTGAAAAAAAGACATTTACTGGAGGTGCATGTATAAAAGATACTGTCTCAATAGATAATAAAAAAGTTGATTTTGCATACGGAGCAACTGTTTTAGGTATGATGCCTGATTTTATATTTAATGAAACTGGTCTTAGCAAAAAAATTCATGCTTACTGCCCAAAAAATCCAAAGCTTGTATATTTTAACGGTGAGGAAACTTCTACAAAAATATATCAAGATAATGACAGACTTGAAAAAGAACTTAAACATAAATGGGGAGAGACCGGAAAGGTTAATGAATTTAGAAATGATGAAAATAAAGTAGTTGAGTTTATTCAAAAATTATATAAAAACGCAACAAGCCCCTCAATCGAGTTAGCAAATCAATTTTTAGGAAAAGAGCTTACTAGTCTTTGGATTAGTGGTACAGCTAAAGATCTTTTAGATCATTACTTTTCTTCTGAAAAAGCAAAACTTTATATGGGCATGACAGTAATTGAAAGTGGACCTGCTTCAATTTATGACCCAGGAACAGCATTTACAATTCCTTTGATGGATTCAGGATCAATATTTGATGGATACTGGGGGTTTGTAAAGACAGGAATATGGAAGATTACTGAGAACTTAACTGAAATAAATAAAGAACTTGGGGTTAAATTTTATTTAGAATCAAACATAAAAGAAGTTGATAGCACTAAGCAATCTATTTTATTTTCTAAAAACAATAAAGACACTAAATTAAATTACGATCATCTAATTTTTGCCACGGATCCTATAACTCCTTCAAAACTTATTAAAGACTTTGAAAATCAGAATAGTTTGGATTTAATCGGAACTAGCGGAAAAGTAACAGCTTTTTTTAAAAATCCTGTAAGATGGAAAGATGCAAATAATTATTCTGATTCTTTTAGATTTATTTTTTCAGTTAACTCACTTGAAGATTTTGAAAATGCGAGTCAAAAAGCTTTAAAAAATAATGGTGATTACTTTCCTGGATTTATTCAAATTTATCCTGAGGGAAGTGCTCAAAGAAATATGGATAATCATGAAGATTATGATAAATTAATTTTCTTTACTAAAAATCTTAGTTTTGATAAAAAAGCAGATAATGTATCTGATATAAAAGATAGAATTATTTCAAAAGTAATTCCTCACATTGAAAATCCTGAAGATATTGTTTTTTCAAAATTTTTGACTCCTATGGACTTGAATGAAACTTTTCTTTTTCCAAAAGGAAATATTGATCACATAACATTAACTGGAAATCAGAATTATGAAAAAAGAACTTTTAGTAACAATAAAGATAATTTTTACTCCTATTATGAATATGATAATATTTTTTATTGTGGAGCTGGAAGTTTCCCATGTGGAAGTGTTGCAGGAACTCCTGGTTATATGTGCTCAAAACAGTTAATGAGGAGCATAACAAAAACATGAAGATAAAACCATATTTCGCCTTACTTATTATTTCAATTTTAAGTGGATTATTTTTAAAAATTGATTTTTCTGAGACTCTAAACCTAACATTCGTGGGTTTCAAAAACATAATATTATCAATTGGACCTATTATCATTATTGGGACTATCTTAGGAAAGTTTCTTCAAGAAACAGGTGCAACTAATAAAATGGTAGCAACTTTCATTTCAATATTTGGATTATCAAAGATTCCACTAACATTTAATATTCTTGGATTCATTATATCCATACCTGTATTTTGTGATGCAGCATTTATACTAATGTCCTCAATTATTAAAGAAATTTCCAGAGTATCTGAAAGGAAAATGATTATTCTGAGCGTATGTCTAGCAACAGGTTTATACTCAGCTCATGTTTTTGTTCCCCCTACCCCTGGTCCTCTTGCAGCCTCAGCTCTAATTGGTGCTGATGTTGGTTTACTATTATTATTAGGATTGATTATTGGAACAGCAGTATCCATGTCTGGATATATATGGATGAGAGTTTTATTAAAAAAAGACTTTAAATTAAGTAGTGATAATAAAGCTTTTAACAGCCTAAATCATGAAAAAAAAATTTCTGCTTTTCTTCCAATCATAATTCCAATTATTTTGATATCAATTTCAACATTATTAAAATACCCCTCATTTAATCTAATTGAAAACCAGCTAACAAATTTTATTGGCTTTATTGGTAAACCTGAAATTGCTCTACTTGTTGTACTTATTATATCAATAGGATTTATTAAAAGAGATGATTCCAAAAATATCTCAAAATGGGTTGGAAATTCTCTAAAAAACTCTTTAGATATATTACTTATTACTGGTGCAGGTGGAGCATTAGGATTTATAATAAGAACATCCGGAGTAATTGAATCTCTGGGAATAGATAATTTTAATGGTGTTTATGGACTGGTGTCTGTTTTTTTAATTGCAGCTTTAATTAAGACAGTTCAGGGCTCATCAACAGTTGCAATTATCACAACATGTGCCTTAGTATCACCTCTTATTGATCAAATCGGAATTATCGGTGAAATTGAAAAAGTACTTTTAATAACTTCTATTGGTTCTGGAGCTATGACAGTTTCTCACGTAAATGATAGCTACTTTTGGGTTGTTACAAAATACTCAAATTTGGAGATAAAAGAGGTTATAAAATTTTTTACAACTGCTACTCTAATTCAAGGTCTTACTGGACTATCATTTTCAATAATTTGTTTTCTTTTATTAACTTAAATACCATAATTAAATTAATTAATAAAAATATTTAGTTAATTTTTATTTTTAAATTGTAAAAAAACATTGCTATGAAAAAACTTTACACCCTATTCTTCCTCTTAATGATATCAATAGGATTTTCACAAAATTCAGAATGGACATATTTGTTTGATGGTAAGTCATTGGATGGATGGCATCAATACAATAGTGATAAAATGTCTGATGCTTGGAGTATAGAAAATGGAGAGTTAGTTTTAGACTCTAATGATGATAATGCAAGTATGGGTAATGATATTTTAACTGAAAAGTCATACACAAATTTTGAGTTATCTCTTGAATGGAAAATCCCTAGAGGTGGTAATAGTGGAGTTTTCTTTATGGTGGTTGAGATTCCTGAAGTTGATGCTCCTTGGAAGACAGGTCCAGAAATTCAGGTACTAGACAATGAAAATTTTGTTGGACCAAGTACACTATATCATCAAGCACCAGCTCTGTATGATATGAAACCTATTGGTAATGTTAAGTACAACTCATATGGAAAATGGAACCATTTACTTTTAAAAGTTGACCATAATAATAACTTAGGTTCAGTAACTTTAAATGGTGAATTTGTATACTCCTTTCCTCTATCTGGACCAGAGTGGGATGAAATGGTTTCGAGATCAAAATTTAGCGCTGATAAATATTATGAAAATTTAGTTCCTGATCATCCGTATTTTACATACGCTCCTTTTTTTGGTAAATTTAAAACAGGTAAAATTGGTCTTCAAGATCATGGATGGGATGTTAGGTATCGAAATATTAAAATTAGAGAACTTTAATGAGGTACTTGCATACTCTGATTTTTATATTAATTATTGGCTGTAATGATTTGAATGAAGGTAAATTGAAAATTGTTTTTTTAGGTGATTCAATAACAGAGGCTGGAGTGTATGATAAGGATGTCGGGATTGAAAACAATGGCGAATTAATTTATCCTAAGTATACAGGTTTTATTACTTTTTTAGCACCAAGTATTCCAGAAAATACAAAGCTAGTTGGTAAAGGAATTAGCGGAGATAAAGTCTCAGATCTTCTTACACGATATAAAAAGGATGTAATAGATTTAGATCCTGATATTGTATTTATATACATTGGTATAAATGATGTTTGGCATAAATATGATTTTGGGACAGGATCAGACATAGATCTATATGAAAATGGTTTAAGACAAATAATTTCTGAGATTCAGAGGAT
The DNA here is from genome assembly GCA_902559905.1 of uncultured Bacteroidota bacterium. GTDB lineage: Bacteria > Bacteroidota > Bacteroidia > Flavobacteriales > Flavobacteriaceae > Marisimplicoccus. The sequence goes on from CACEJV010000001.1 coordinate 119,121, forward strand.
AGGAGCAAAGGTTGTTTTATGTACTCCAACTGTTATTGGGGAAAACTATGGAGACTTTACTTTAGCCAATCAATATATTGAACAGTATAGGGATGCTGAAACAATGAAGAATATGAATGAAGATCTTGATGCATTTTCTGATGTTGTTCGAAAATTAGCTTCTGAGTATAGCACGGATTTAATTGACTTAAGAAGAATTTTTGTAGATTACATATCTAAAAACAATCCTAATAATAATCCCTCAGGAATACTCACTTATGATGGTGTTCACTTGAATGATCAGGGTAATAAATTGATTGCTGATCAGATGATAAACTTCATAAACTAAATTTAACAATTCCTTAAATAAATATTAAATTATAAAAGCTTAGTATTGCAACGTTTATGCAAAGCTTTAAGAGTTTACTTATTATTTCATCAATCCTTCTGTTAGTTTCGTGTTCAAAGGATAGTGATGGTACTAGTGAGGTTAATCTTGGATCATCAAATTCATCGTATTCTGGCTACGGTAATACACAAACTGCAGCTACTACTCAATACAGTCTGACCGTTACGGCTGGTACTGGTGGGTCCGTTTCTACTTCAGGTGGAACATATGATGATGGAACCACTGTAACTATAACCGCAACACCAAATGATGGATATGAGTTTGTAGGTTGGAATGGTTCAGATTCTTCAAATGCAACTATTGATATTACAATAAATTCTGACACTACTTTAGAAGCACTGTTTACTGAAGTTCAAACAAATTCATCAACTTCAACTGACACTTCTGTGTATAACGCTGAATTAATAGACTTTAATTATTACTTACACTCAAGTCTTCCTGATGAATGGATAACAGAATTTAACACTATAATGAATAACCTTGAGTCTACAATCCCAGCTTATAAAAGGAGTGGCTTCCCTGAATCAATGAATATATATGCGTGGAATAATTCTGTGCCAAGCCCTTATACAGATCCTAATGGGAATAGTATGCAGGGAGCTTCAATCTCAGGTAACGGAACTGATTTCTGGATGGTTTTAGAAATCCCTGATGATGAATTTACAAATAATAGCATGCATAGATACTCAGTAATTGCTCATGAGTATTTCCATGTTTATCAACATAGCATGTCTCCAGCTTTCTCAGTTGGTAGTGATGGTGAATTTAATAACCCAAATGCTATGGATGTTAAATGGTTAATTGAAGGGTCTGCTGCAGCATTTGAGTCGTTATATATTCAAGAAAATTATGGAATTAATTATTTTGAAGAGGGACAAGCATGGGGCGTTGAAGCAGATGTACTATCTGATCCTGCATCATATGAGTTCTATAGCAAGCAAGATAACAACTATGCAAACTCTGTTTTTATGGTACTTGCACTTGTAAAAGAATTAGAGAATGTTGGTTTTTCTACTGAGAAAGCATTTCAATCTATTCTTAAAGTTTATTGGGAACAAGATCCAAAGAACTCTGATTGGAAAACTAAGTTTGAGGAAACATTTACGATTGATGTTAATACATTTTATGGTAAGCTAACAAATTATTCAACTGACATGAGCTTGATTTATCCATCTTCTTCAATTACACTTCAGAATATTATTTATGATGATTCCGATATTGCTCAGGTAAATACTGGAACAACTTCAACTGTTACTCAATACAGTCTGACCGTTACGGCTGGTTCTGGTGGGTCCGTTTCTACTTCAGGTGGAACATATGATGATGGAACCACTGTAACTATAACTGCAACACCAAATGATGGATATGAGTTTGTAGGTTGGAATGGTTCAGATTCTTCAAACTCAACTATCAGCATTACAATAAATTCTAATACTACTTTAGAAGCACTGTTTAGTGAAGTTCAAACAACTTCAACTACTTCAAGTACATATAGTATTGATGTTACTGCTCAAAGTTCATCCAATTACATTTTATCTGGATCTGACCAGAACGGTAATGTCTCAGGGAATGATCCTTCAATTTCAGCTAAAGTTGGAGATACTTTCACTTTTAATGTTAATTCACCTGGACATCCTTTTTATTTAATCATAGCATCCAATGGTGGTATAGATTCAAATAATTTAATTAATGGTGTCACAAATAATGGTTCTTCAAGCGGAACTATTTCATGGTCTCCAACTGAGGCTGGAACTTACTATTATATATGTGAGTTTCATCCCTCAATGCTTGGAACGATTACTATAACTGAATAATTAAACTAATCTCTGTAGCTTTCTAGCTTGGAACTTGATGGAAGATATAGTGGATGCTTTGGAGTTCCATTAAAATTTTTGCCAAAACATTTAGGGTTTGAAATGAACTCTTTTAAAATTTTAGGCTCTTCAACACTATTACCCCATGCATAAACTATTTGATCAACTTTGTTAATTAATTTTAAAAGCTCCTCAAAATTTTTATTTGTAATTCCTCTTGATTTATCAACCTCTTTTGGATTTGGAGTGATTTTTGTAAAAATATTACCGACCAAAAATCCACCATAGTTAAACTTCTTTGTAAAATTTATCAAACGACGAATTGTTGGATCATCATTTGTATCATCAGCCATAGATGGGTTTAACATAATATATAAAAGTAATCCTTTAGATCTATCCCATTCCCTTTTTAAAAAGTATCTATTTTTCTTTGTCTCACAGAATTTAGCTTCTCGAATCACTATGAATGTTTATTTATATTTTTTGACTCGTTTATCATTAATAACTCCTTTCCAATTCATTCCATAAGCAAAATCATATTCATTTCCTTTTGAATCAATATAAGGAATCATATCACGTGGAATATCTTCTTTTTGAAGTTCTACAGTTTTCATGTCAATAGGCATTTGGAAGGGAAGTAATCCTGATGGTTCGAATTTACCTGATAATAATTCCAACATTGATCTTGACTCTACACCGAAGTCAATTAAAATTGATGAGGCATATGGTTCAATCTCAGAAAAAACCAATGGGTTATAGACCCTTACAATTAAAATTAATGGTTTACCATTCATCAATTTATAAGTCTCATGAACAAGCTTCATGTCAGACTCATTTTTTGTATTAATACTTTTATTTTTATATGATCTGTTGTTGAAGTCTTCAAAAATACTGCCTCCCGAAATGCTTTCATCTCTAGCAAAATTCGCAGTGTAAGGGCTATATTGAAGACTAATTGGGAAATATCCATTGCCTCCTGTCTCTACATCTTTTTTGTCATATCCATAACCGCTGTCAGGGCTCTCGATACTGACTATAGCAAAATCAGCTTCACTGGGATCATCAACAACCTCGTAATACTCCAATAAGGTCAAAATATTTAATTTATGTTCCATACTCTCGGGAATTTCTTGTCCAAAAAAATTGATACTTTTCGGTACTTTTCTCATTGGCATGTAAACTTTCTTTCTTGTATTTATTGGTAGGGTATTTTGATCATTTTTTAGCATTACTATTGACTTCTTTTGTGCTTCTTTACCCATTTTATCAAATTTTTCTGAAGCTATTATAGTACTTGATCTGTCATAATCTAAATAAGGATTTTCAAAAAGTCCAACATTAAAAATATTTTTTAATAACCTAAGAGCAGACTTTTCAAATCTATTTCTCATGAAGTCTTCACCATACTCTTTAACTCCGATTTTAAATGCTTCAAGTACTGGGATAATATCATTATTACCTCCAAATTGATCCATTCCTGACATTAGAGCCTTATAGTGTCTTTCTGCAACTGTTAGATTCTCAACACCAAAACTCTTTCCTGAGAAGAACACATCAACTGCAAAGGCATCACCTGTTATTCCCCAATCAGTACATAATACTCCATCATATTGATATTTATCTCTAAGAATATTACTAATCAAATAGTTATTGTAAGCTGATCCAACTTCTTCTCCATTACCTAAAGCAATTGTATAATAGGGCATAATAGCTGAGGCCCTTAATGTATTTCCTCTTAGATTTAATGCCCCTTCTGTAAATATTTTCATATGTTCTTCAATGTTATCTCCAGGATATACTGCATAAGAGCCAAAACCATAATGACCATCTCTACCTCCCTCACCTGTTCCACCACCTGGCCAATGTTTAATCATGGTATTTACACTATTGAATCCCCAACCCTTTGTATTAGAAGATTGAAATCCATCTACATATGATCTAGCCAAATCCGTCACTAAATTTGGATCTTCACCCATTGTTCCTTCAAATCTTCCCCATCTTGGATCTGATGCAAGATCAATTTGAGGAGATAGTGCTGTTGCAATCCCTAAGGATCTATATTCAATAGAAGCAACTCTTCCAAATTCTTTCATAAGATGTGGATCAAAGCTTGCTGATAGTCCAAGAGAACTTGGCCAGGAAGACACTCTTCCTCCTTGACCAGAAGTAAATTCTGCATATGAGTCATTTCCATGTCTTGGATCTGAGCTAATATTTACTGGTATTCCAAATCCAATTGATTCTGAAAGAGATTGAATATTATTATTCCATTTAGCTGCTACAGTTGAGCTCTTAACGTTTGTTATTAAAACATGTCTAAGGTTATCTTCTTCGATAAATTTTATTTGCTCATCAGATAAATCACTGGGTTCTGCTCCACTCTCATAAAATGATTGTCCACCATATTTTGCAGAGCGCCAACCTTGATGAGCTCCTGGAATTGATTGATGAGAACTGTAAAGCATTAATCCTGCAATATCCTCTATTGTTAATTTTTCAGCTAGGTCTTCAGCTCTATCTTCAACAGGTAATCTCCAATCCTCATAGTCATCTAATTCATTGTTTTTATTTAAGTCTTTGAAGGCAAGATTATCAACGATTAAAATTTTTACTCCAGATTGAGGATCATATCCTAATGTTTTACCCCCTCGGTTTTTAATAGTGATAAAATTTTGATTTTCAATAATTGAAACCCTATCAGAACATGAAATAAGTAAAAAGAATAGTAAGAAAATGAATCGATTCATGTCTATAATTTATTAAATTAGAAATAAGTTATCTAGTAAAGTTTAATTATTTTTTACAATCTCTTATTAAATCTCTCTCTACTACATTAAGATATTTTTGTCTTTTTTTGTCTGAGACAAATGGAACTGACCAAAACTGTTTTGTATTACTCCAATTTCCACCCCAACCAAAAACAAATGTAAATACACCAAGAACAAGTCTTAATTTAACTGAATTTAAATATATTGTTTTAACTGGTAAAGATGGTGCACCATGTGTAAGGTAGCATCTAATTTTTTTCTTTTTAAGAAATGATCTAGGATATGCATATGTTTTGGTGATATTGACAAATTCATAAGCAAAACCTGGGGTAAAAACTTCATCAAAAAAAGTTTCCATCTTTGGAGTAAGTCTAAACCACCAGACCGGAGAAATAAAATATATCCTATCTGACCATGTGACCATTTTTTTATAATTTTCAATTAAGTCTTTTTTATCTCTATGAAGTTTATCTTCATATAGATCTATAGTTTTTATATCTTGACTGGGATGATCACTTAGAATCTTTTGAATTTTATTAAAGATTCCGCTGTGGCAAAAAGAATTTTTATCTGGATGCCCAACAATTACTAAATTATTCAATGGTAGAAGTTAAAATTAGTAAACAAAATTAAATAAATTTGTTCATTCTTGTATTATGAAAGACCTAATAATTATTGGTGCTGGCCCTATTGGACTCGCTTGTGGTATTGAAGCAAAAAAAAATAATTTAGATTATTTAATAGTTGATAAGGGGATGCTTGTTAATTCAATTTATAATTATCCCGTTAACACAACTTTTTTTTCTACTTCAGATAAGCTCGAAATCGGTGAAATTCCATTTATTTCTCATAATGTTAAGCCAACAAGGACTGAGGCTCTAGAGTATTATAGGAGAGTATGTGATTCTTGGGATCTCAACTTGGATTTATATAATGAGGTTTTAGAAATAGAGAAAAAAGAATCACTTTTTATTATAAATACCAAAAATGGTATAAAGAAATCAAAAAATATAGTTATATGTACAGGGTTTTATGATATACCTTATATGTTAAATATTCCTGGTGAAGAACTTGACAAAGTATTACATTATTATAATGAGTCTCATCCATATTATAAAATGGATATAGCAATTGTAGGTGCAGGAAACTCAGCAGTTGATGTAGCTCTCGATACATATAGAAAAGGTGCAAATAGTGTTACTATGATTATAAGGGAAAAGGAGATTGGAGGAAATATTAAATATTGGGTAAAGCCTGATATTGTAAATAGAATTGAAAGTGGTGAAATAAAAGCATTCTATGAATCAGAGATTCTTGAAATCAAGGAAAATACAATATTGATTAAAACTCCCACTGGAGTGGAAAAAATAAATAATGATTTTGTATTAGCAATGACTGGATATCTTCCAAATTACGAAATACTTAAAAAGCTTGGAGTTAAAATAAATGACGATGAATTTAAAACTCCATTATATAATGAGGAAACTATGGAAACTAATATTAATGGTGTATTTCTTGCCGGAGTTATCTGTGGAGGATTAAAGACAAATAAATGGTTTATTGAAAATTCTCGAGATCATTCTCAAAAAATTCTTTCCACAATTATTAAAAGATAATATTAACTATTTAAAGATTCTGAAATTAATCTATGAAAATGATGTATAGTTAATTCTTTTGTAGGAGAGAATCTTCCCGTACTATAGTATCTTGACTCTAATCCTTTGCTTACTTGTTCAACTACAAATTCGTCCTCTCTTTCTACTTTATCTATCATTCCACCTGCTCCAGAATCATATTTGGTTTCATCCAACATAAATTGAATAAATGATACTTTGGTTCTATTTATATCTAATGGAGTAACAATATTTATAGATAATCCCCAAGGATAGAAGTTGAGCATAATATTGGGATATATCCAATAATAATAAGCGCTAATCTTATTTCCAAAGTCAATGTGATTTTCAGGAAGTTGAAAAAAATCTTCACCCTCTGATGCATACCCAATTTGTAGATTATAATTTTCATATAATTCACATTTATACTTATCTATATCAAGGACTTTAGTAAGATCTTTGTGTACAAAAGGAATATGAAATGGATCTAAATAATTTTCACAATATATTGCCCAATTAGCATTTACAAGATGGTCAATAGAAAGATCAGGTCTAACATCTAAAGAATTAAAATCAAAAAATGATAATCGATTCTGAATTTCATTAAAGACTTCTTGAATATTAAAACCAGGCTCTAAACTAGTAAATAAAAAAGGTCCCAAATTAGATATTGGAAAGCTTTTTAAATTTTCACAGTCTCTTGGAAAGTCTTTTGTTTCTTCAAAGTCTGGCATAAACTTGAATGTACCATTAAGATCAAATTTTCTTCCATGGTAATTACACCTAATACTTTTTAGTTCGCAAGGATGGTCAACTATAATATTTGCTCTGTGAGTACACACATTAGAAAGACATTTAAACTTATCATTATTATCCCTAACTAATATTAAAGGCTCATTAATAAAGTTATTTAAGAAATTGAATGGATATGTATTAATATTCACAGGCATTATATTATTGTGACCAATATACTGCCAGGATTTTACAAAAATTTTTTCTTTGACCTCATTGAATATATCAGGATCTTTATAAAATCTTCCTGGGAGAGTCTCTGCAACTTTTATATCTTTTTTTACATTAAATTTCTTCAAAATACTTGTTTGCTTATAAGTTAAAAGAATATTAAAAATAATGATATTTATTTTTAAAAGGATTAATCATATTAGTTTAGATAAATTTTAGTTATGGAAAGAAGAAAATTTTTGCAAAACACATGTCCAACTGTTACGTTTGCCTTTTTTGGATTATCCTTTATCCAAGCATGTTCAAAATCAGATGATGAAGGATCTTCGTACAGCTCAAATTCTAATATTTCTGGCAGTACTGGACAGAGCTCACAAGGTACTAGTACTCAAACTAATGATGGTATTAATCAGTCAGGTAGTACTGTAACACTTGATCTATCAAATTCTACATTTAGTAATCTAACAAATCCAGGTGATTTTATTAACTTGTTGTCAATCAATATAATTATTTTGAAAATTTCCAACACTGAGTTTAGAGCTTTTGATAATTGTTGTCCTCACAACGGTTCTCAAAATTCATGGTCATATTCTAATAATGAATTTACATGTGGTACACATGGAAATAGTTTTAATATTGATGGTAGTGATGTTAAAGATTGTAATTCTGGTGCTACCTCTGGTGGATTAAAAAAATATGATGCTTCACTTTCAGGTGATACATTAACAGTAACTACATCCTAGAATGAAGATAAGTAAGTATAGAAATTATTTTTTTTTAATAATACTTACACTTAATTTTTCATTTTCCCAGAACAATTTTTTTGAGGAGTTTGAAAACCTTATTGAAGAAGAGGAACCAATTCTACTTCCAGAAAAGATGATATTTACTCAAAAAATTCTTTGGGGTGAAAAGGGTCTGTTTAGAAAAACTGGTATTTCAAATCTTACTTTAGAAAATAGAGAAAAGGAACTTATAGTAAGAGAAAAAATGCTGAAAGCTCACCAAATTATAGGTTACATAACTTTTGCTGGTATGATTTATCAAGGTATTCTTGGTGGTAAAATGTATAATGGTGATTATAGTGTTTATGATACACATAAAAAACTTGGTAAGATTGTAACTGCTTCATATTTTACTGGAGCAGGACTATCTTTATTTACTCCACCCCCACTTGTCAGTAGAGAAAAGGAGGGGATAAATAACATAAAACTTCATAAAATATTAGCAAATGTTCATATTCCTGCTATGATAGTGACAAATATCTATTCAGATAAACAACATGAGTCTAATAAGTATAGAGAAATTCATAAAAACGCAGCATATACTGCAGTAGCAAGTTATACTCTTGCTATGATTACAATTATACTTGATTTTTAATGAGAAAATTAATTTTCATATTTATTCTATCTGCAAATATTTTGTCTGCTCAAGAGATCCTGAGAATTGATAATTCAATTTCATCAATTAGTTATTCTGGAACTCACTTTCTCCATAATTGGGATGCAACAAATGAGAATCTCTCTGGTTTAATTGAACTTGACGATAATCAAATTTCAAAAATTGGAGTTATAGCTAAAGTGAAAGATTTTAAAAGTGGAAACTCAAGCCTTGATAGTAATTCTTATAGAGTCTTAGATGCATTAAGAATCCCTAATATAGTTTTTAGGTCTTCAGAAATAGTTGACTCATTAGATGTAATTAATGTTTCTGGCACTATTTCTTTTCATGGCATTGAAAAAGATTTAAATGTTCTCTTAGATAAATCAACTGAAAATAATAATATTTCATTAACAGGTAAATTTATAATTAACCTCTCAGACTTTAATGTTGAACGCCCTTCTCTTTTGCTTCAAAAAATAAATAATGAAATTGAGATTCAGATTAATTTGATATTCAATTAATTACTATATTTAGGTTTAACCTAAAATCAATTAACAAATGAGAAAATTAATCTCTATTATTTTACTTTTACTCACTATAAATATTAACTCTCAAATTGTAGAGTTAAGACCAGTAAAAGTTCCAGCTGAGCATGCTGAATACTTTGAAAACATTCATACTGAATACTCAATTAAAACTGCTCAAGATGCAAAAGATAAAGGAAAGCTATACGGTTGGTGGGTAGCTAAAAGACTTAACACCAACGAAGATGATTTCAATTATCTTTTTATTACTGTTCATCCTTCTGTAGAATCACTAATTGATAATGAATATTGGTGGCAAAATTCTGAAGAGGTTACCGGATATAAACCAGAAATTTTGTATAAAATGGCTGATCTTTTTGAATTTGACAAACAGTATATTTATCAGGTTGAGATGCAAATACCTGATGCTGCTGAAGCTAAATACATAATTATAAATTTTGCAACTCCAGATGACTTAAATACAGTCTTAAAGGAGTCAAAAGAAATTGTGATGCCACATTTTCAAAAAAATTTAATTAAGTCTGGAATGGTTGGTTGGGGTGTAGCAACAAAAATAACACCTCAAGGATCTAATTATTCATCTTTTTCAACATGGGATTCTTACGACTCACTTGAAAACATGATGAAACATCTAGGAGGTGGAGCTGCAATAGAAGGACTACCACTAAATAAATTAACACCAATTGAATGGTCTATGAGGCCAATTTTTAGGGTGATTACAGGAACTAAATAATTAACTTAAATACAATAAAATGAAAAAAATATTTTTAACACTATTAATGAGTTTTGCAATTTTAGGTTGTGAAACTCCAGCACAAACTGACTCAGATTATCCAGTTGTGATTGATGAGACCGAGTTAGTTGAATTAATCAACAGTCAATATGACGCAATGAATTCTGGGGATATTGAATCTGTAGTTGGAATGTATTCTGACACTGCAATGTGGTCATTTCCTAACGGAGTGAATATGGAAGGTAAGGACCAAATTCAAGCTATGTTGGAAACAACTACTAACATTTGGAATATTTCAGCTGGTGAAGACACGAATTACCTAGCAATGAAAGGTACTGACACAAACGAAGAGGGCGAAGAATTTGATTTTCACATACTTTTAAGCTGGGGACCACAAACCTTTTCAAATGATGATACATCAATTACAGTTCCATATCATAGTGCTACATTTTTTGTCGGAGAAGATAAAAAGATTCAATGGACTGGGGCCTTTTATGATAGGACAAAATTTGTTGAGGCATATGACGAGGATCCAATCAAGTAATTTAAATTATTTATAAAATAAAAACCCTTGATTATCAAGGGTTTTTTTATTTTTGATAATTACAAAAATTTAAAATATGAAAAAAATATACTTAACACTTTTAGTTTTAATGATGTCATGTGATTCATCAGTAAATAATTTAGATTCAAATACTTTTGAAAAAAATGTACAAACACTTAAAGATGGATTCATTGCAGGTTATGAGGAAATGGATTTTGATAAAGTAATTTCAATTTTTGCAGACTCAATAAAATATTATCCCTCTGGAGTTGACTCAAAAATGATTGAAGGTATTGATCAGATGAAAGAGAATATATCTTTTTACATGGCAAACTTTGAAAATGCATCATTTACAGAAGGAAGTGGTCTTCCAGGAACAGATGTTGGATTTTGGGGTGGAAACTTTTATCCAACAGATAATATGATGAGCGGACCAAATAATATCAGAATGTATGGATCATGGAATGTAACAAATTCAAATACTGGAAAAACAGTTAATTTCAAACAATACTGTGTTTGGAATTTTAATGAAGATGGTAAAGTTCATTCAGTTACTGAATATCTTGATCTAGGTGGATTACTAGCAACATTTAATGAGTAATTGTTGATAATTATTAATAATCAAAATCCAATTTAATTAAAAAATCTATATAGATTTACATGTTGGCTTCGGCGAACATAAATTGGTTTATGGTTAATTAAAAACCCTCAAGAGCTTTCTTGAGGGTTTTTTTATTGTCAAAGATGACGAATTTGTCTAGATAGACTATTAACCAATTATTTAGACAATAGTCAATTTATAAATTAATTATAATTCTTATCTAGGATTAACATATTAGTTATTTACAAATTTTCAACAATTAATCTTCTTGAACATTTCTAATAGAATATTGATTAAGCGTTAAAATCTTCCCATCTACTACATAATAACTTTCATGTTGATAGTCAACTCTCTCTTCAGAATCCTCTGTTGCGGGATAAGTAATAGAAAAGCCAGCCTGAACGTACTCACCTCCAATCTCAGGATTAAGATCAACAGAAAAAGCATAATTATAAGACCAAGTTACATTTGAGCCATCGTTAAGAGATTCTATAAAAGAATCAAATGTATCAGTATAAGCACCATTTGGTCTCCAAACCTTTACGCTATCTGCAAAAAAAGGTCTCATGGCTTCATAATCTTGATTAGCCCATAATTCATCTACAGTAGTTACAACATCTATTGCTTTCTGAGTACCAAGATGCCACTGAAGTTCTGCGTTATCACCAGTAACAAACCCTATAGTTTTTTCTGATGTGTTTGTATCACAAGAACTTAACAAAAGAGTTATTGTGAACATAATTAATATTGAATTTTTCATTGTAATTATTTAAACCTCAAAGATATAACTTAAAAGTATATAAAATATGTATCATTTATATAGTGTATTATTTTTATAATTAATTTAAATATATTTTGAATCTTAATATTTCTTATTATTTAATTAAATAAACATTTTGGTAATTATATATTATAAATTATATATAATAAATATTTTATTAACGTATTAATAATACATTAAATAATACACTTGAAGATATAAAAAAAATTAGCAATTTTAAGAAAAAAGTGTAACCTTTGCTTCTCAAAATATAAATTAATGAAAAAAATTATTATTGCTATTTTGTTTTTATTTACATCATGTGTAAGCACAAAAACACAAAATACTTACACTACTCTTGAAACAAAAATAGATTACTATACTTCTGACAACACAAAAGAACTAGATTTTCCATTCTCAGATGCAACAATTGTAAATAATGTAATCTATGTAGCAGGTCAAGTAGGGAATTTGCCAGGCAATACAGAGGTTGTTCCTGGTGGTATCAAAGAAGAGACTAAGCAAACAATGAAAAATATTGAGAGAATATTACTTGCACTTGGAAGCTCAATGGATAAAGTTTTCAAATGTACTTGCATGCTTTCGGATATTTCAGAATGGGCAGAAATGAGTGAGGAGTACAAAAAATTCTTTGCTGAAGATAAAAGACCATCAAGAAGTGCTTTTGCAGGATCTGGGCTTGCGCTTGGAGCTAAGATTGAAATTGAATGTTGGGCAATAAGATAGCTATCTTCTTTGCTTAATGATTGACTCTGAAAGTAATTCAGCAAGTAGTTCATCAGCTTTTTCATCAGCTTCAGATTTTTTCTTACTATCAAACTTGTTATACACAGACTTAAAATGTGTAGCAGTCCTTTTCGTTATTTTTTTTAGTAAATAGGCTTCCTGGACTCGTCTAAGAAAGATACTTTTTGAATTAATTGTCATTGGTTAATAGTTACACCTAAAATAATAAAAATTATTAATTATAAGAGTATTTGGTAATTAAATAAAAATTTCAAATTTAAAGTATATGACTTGTCAAACTACTTAAACAAATATTGAAATTTCAAAAATAGCTGAGTCTTATTTACCCTGTAATGTGGAGAATTGTAATCTGTAAAAGTTTCAATATAATTTTGATTACCTCCTATATAGAAAATTGTATCAGGATTAGGCCTCCATGAAATAAGGGGTTGAAAGAAAAATTGTTCAGAGAAATCATTGTATTCAGAGATAAGTCTTAGATCAAGAAAGTTAGTGAATTGATAACGTATGTCAAGTCTTCCAATATAACCTTTGAAGTAATATTCGTCCGAATCCAAATTTTGTATTGACTGATAGTTAAGAGTAGGAGAAATTCTAAAATTCTCATTAACTGATATCTCAGAGCTGAACCTTATATTAGTTTCATTACCAAGCATTGGGGTTTCTAATCTATAGGCAATATCCTTACCCCATTTATAAAATATATTTAAATTTAAGAAATCTGTTGGTTGTGTTTCAACTCTAAGCCAATGATTTATAAAGTCTCTAAATTGATAGTCTAGATGGGACTTTACAAAGTTATATTCATAATTATATAAAACATCGGTATTAAGAACAGTTAAAAAGCCAAGATACCCCTGAAAGTTTGATCTTGAAATATCATGTGAATAATTATACTCAAAATCTTGTCTTAAACTAACTCGATATCTCTTTATTAAGTCTTGGTTTGGATATTGATTATAGCTATGCCAAAGGGTATATTTTTTTTGATCATTTGTGGTAATAAATCCAAGGTCTGATCTAAATCCGTCAGATAACTGACTATACTCTATATATGACCTCCATGTTTCAGTGTCTCTTCTTAGAGTTGCAAACACTGCATTACCACTTAGTTTTTCTCCATCAAGTCTAACTGAATAATCACCAAATTTTTTATCAGAGTCAATCCAATCAGCATTTGGTTCTTTATTGTTATTAATAAATACCTCAAACTCAAACTTCCAGACATCTGAAAAATTGAATAGTGCATCAAAACCATACAAATTACCGTATGCATCTCCTTCATAATATCTGTTTGAAGCTAGTAAACCAATTTGTGTTTTAGAATTAATAAAATTTTGATACCTAATAACGTTACTAAAACTTTTACCTACTACACCAGAAAAAGATTCATATTGAGTTGGCACCAGATAAGGTGTCTGTTCATCAAAGGCGCTTAAAACATATAGTCTAGACTTTCTTCCTTGGTTAATTATCTTTGATGCAAACGATGGATCATTGATTGACCTAGAGTAAAATACATCAATCTGATAATCCATTGCATCGATTCCTCGATTAAAAAAAGGTCTTTTTTCGGGGTAGTTAATTGCAGTAGGTGAATTTATATCAATTCTAGTTGCGTCTGATTCAACCTGAGAGAAATCAGGATTTAAGGTACCTTCAACCGAAAGATTTTTATTTAATTCTAGATTAAAGCCAATACCATAATTAAATTCAGGTTTTTGATAGTCAACCTTATCGGAATATTTATTTCTAGTTCCTGAAATATTTGAACTTACATATGGCAGAAAATTAAGTTTTTTCTCAATCAATACATCGTCCATTACGATTGTATGGTCAAGAAGACATAATTGACAGCTAGCATCTCTATTTGATTTACTTGAAGCTGCTCTAACCTCAACACCATCATTTTCATCATCAATATAACCACTAAATATTTTAATTTTCCAAGCTTGTTTTTTACCATTTGGAAATGGAATCTCGGAAAAAGGAATTATAAATTCGATCTCATACCCATCTTCTGTAATTCTTCCAGCAGATTTGAAATCATAATTTACATTTGAGTTTACGCTGGGCCCCCCTCCCCAATCTGTTCCAGGTAGCCTAATTGCATCACTTTGACTTCCAGATGCATTTGAATTAATTATTATATTGTTTCTTGCATCTCCATAAGTATCAAATTGAATTCCAGTAAAATCTCCCCTCCAGATTGCTCTATTGTCTCTTGTTGTTAAAGGGGCTATAACTTTACTTCTTTTAGCTTTTATTCCAACATAAAGAAATTTATCAGAGTATGTGAAGTGTCCAACTGTTTCTTTTGAGGGCATTGTGTTAAAACTTGGTGTTTCCTCATAAATAACCTCTAGAATTTTAGCCTCGTCTATTTCTTCGTCAGATACAACTCCATCAAGAATAAATTTTTCTTCTGAGATTTTATTAAGCTCTAAAATGATATCCTGAGAAAAGGAATATGAGCTATTTAAAATTAAAAATAATGCTAGTAGTTTTTTCATATAAATATTTAGATAAAAAAAGTTTATTCCATATTAAGGTTTAATTAAATACTGAAATTTTAAAAACAATTGAGTACTATTGGTCCTGTAATGAGGGGAATTATAATCCAAAAATTCATTGACCATATTTTGGTTCCCACCCAAATAAAATATTGTATCTGCGTTAGGTCTCCAAGAAATTAATGGTTGGAAAAATAATTCCTCAGAAAAATTGTTGTACTCTGATATAAACCTTATGCCTAAAAAAGAAGTGAATTGATACCTTATATCTAACCTACTAATATATCCATTAAAAAAATATTCATCTGATTGAAGCTTTCTTAATTTTGAATAGTTAATTGATGGTTTTATTGAGAAATTATCTGTTAATGTAAAGTCTAGTGTCAAGTTGTAATTTAGTCTTTGACCTAAATCAGGTATTTCTTCTCTGAAAGCAATATCTTTTCCAAATGAAAAACCAGAGATAACGTCAACAAATTTATACGGCTTAAAGTTTAATGTAAACCTGTGATTATCATAGTTTCTAAATTCTTTATCTAAATATGAATTTAAAAAGTTATACTCATAATTATAGAAAAGTGTAGAATCTAGAACTGAAGCAATTGTAAAATATCCTTCAATTTTACTGTCGGTATAATTATTTGAATAATCATATTCAAGCTCATATCTAGATGAAAGTGAAATTCTTTTTATTATGTCTTTATTTAAATAATTTGTGTAACCTTGGAAAAAAGAAATTCTTTTTAAATTATTTTCAACTATAAAACCGAGGTCTGATCTAAATTCAGGAGAAATGTCAAAATACCTGATCCTGGTTGACCAGTTTTCGGTATCTCTTCTAAGAGTTGTATATAGCGCTGAACCATTAAATGACTCACCATCTAGATTTACAGTATAATTTGAGAATTTTTCATCTGTATCAATCCAATCAGCGATTGATTCTTTACTTGAATTATAGAATAATTCATACTCAAATTTCCAAAACTTAGAAAAAGTGAAAAGACCATCAGTACCAATAACATTATTAAAACCTCCTTCATTAAATTTTTTATACAGTGAGGTAAGTCCAATTTCTGCATTTTGACTTATTACATTTTGATATCTAATTATGTTATTAAAACTTTTTGAACCAACGCCAGAAAATGATTTATATTTGGTTGGAACAAGAATTGGTGTGTCGTCATCTATAGCAGTTAGAATCAATATCTTTGATTTGCTGGGTTGAGCAATTACCTTGGAAGCAAAGACTGGATTATTTATTGATCTTGAATAAAATACATCGAGAGAAAAATCCAACGACCTAATACCTCTATTAAAAAAAGGTCTTTGTTCAGGATAATTTAGTGCGGTTGGAGAATTAACATCAATTTGAGTAACATCAGCCTCTACTTGAGAAAAATCTGGATTTAAAGTTGCTTCAAATGAAACATTTTTAGTAATATCAATGTTTAAACCTAAACCGTAATTTAATTCTGGATTCGTATAATTAAGTTTTTCATTATAATTGTCTCTTGAGCCAGATACATTAGATGATAAATATGGAAGCAAATTAAACGATTTTTCGATTTCAATACCATTCATAATAATCTCATCGTCAAGCTGACATAACTTGCAAGCATTATCTCTATCAAGTCTGGATGTATTTGATTCTACAAAAACTCCTTGTCTGTTTTTTTCAATATATCGTGTAGTAAGTCTAATTTTCCATTTTTGATTTTTTGAATTTGGAAAGGATATTGACGAGAAAGGTATTTTAAATTCAACTTCATATCCAAAATCAGTTACTCTTCCGGCTGTCTCATAATCATAATTAGATTCTGCCGACCAACCTTCAGCGTCAGGCCCTTGCGCTACTCCTCTTGGTTCAATTCTAGAAGCATCTAGTTGACTTCCAAGAGCATTTGCAACAAGTCCTACCCAATTTCTTGCATCTCCAAAGGTATCAATTTGAATACTTACCATATCCTGACCTGATGTAAACATTTTGAAATCATCTCTTGGGAGTATAGAGGTTTTAACCTGATCTCTAAATGCCCTATAACCAACATAAAGAAATTTGTCAGTATATAACATGTATCCTAATGTTTTGTAGGCAGAAGGAATATTATAGCCAGGTGAAATTTCATTATCAAGATTAAAAATTTTAGATACTTCAATTTCTTCTTCTGTTATAATACCATCAATTTTAATTTTGTCAGGACTAATTTTACTGAGTGTGTGTGTCCTTACTTGTGTGTATGAATTAAGAAAAGTAAACAGAAAAAAGGTCTGAACTAAGAGTTCTACTAATGATTTTTTATTCATTTAGGTTTTTATTTAAACCTAGGAAACTTTTGATTTGATTAGATGATCTTAACCATATTGCAATAGCACACCAAACAGAACCTAAAGGTATCCACCAAAGTACTGCTAAAAGTGCATAATACTCTTTTTTATTTGCCTTTTTAACTTTTTCTTTAAGTTTTGTATAACTAAGTTTTTTCATTGAAAATGAATAAGACTAATTAAAACTGTATTTTATAGAAATAATATTTGCAGAGGAATTTGAACTATACTTCTCTATATACTTTTGATAAAGATAACGTAATGTTATACTCTGAGATTTTTTAATATTAATTTTCTTACTAACACCATATCTATGTACCTTTTGATCTTTTCCCTGAATTTCATCAAAATATTCATAAAATAGTTTTGGCCTGTTAGTCCAATCTTTGATTTTAATTTCAGCTGAGGGTCTAATACGTAGCCTTTTTTTAAATCTATCTTTCCTATCCAAAGAAACTCTATTTTGATAGGCAACTCTTAAATCAATATTGAAATAATTTGTGTTGAACTTTTTTTCAATTCCAAAACGATACCTGTAGAGGTTTTCAAAACCCTGGATATCGCCTGAGTTATCATTTCTATAATAATACCTCAATTGTCCTGATAGTTTTATTTTTTTTAGAGGAGAAAATGTAATTTCAGATTCAGTGATATAGCTATCTACATTATTAAGATCTTCTTTTAGTCTAAAGTGCTGACTAAGTGCTAAAGAAATATTATTATCTATATCAAGATTATATTCAATTTCTGACCAGCCTCTAAAGTCATTATCCTGGGAATACACTGAGCTTAAAAAAAATAACATTATAAATAGTAAGTATACATTTTTTTTGGAATTAATAATAAGCATGAATAGTAGCAGTATTTAGTTTTTTGTCTATTTTAAAAATCTTAAATGACTTTATTTTAATGTCTAAGTTTTTTTCACAATTTGTTATCTCTTTTCCAATTGAATCTTTAATATTACTGTTATAGTCAATCTGAATTATTACTCTTCTATTTATGTCTTCATCTAATGGGTGAGATAAGTTTTTATATGATAATTTTTTTAATACGATTTCCCCAAAAAGTATAAATAGTATTATAATAAAATTAATTATTATCAATTCATAAACTGTTAAAAAGTCCTCAGATAAGGCATTAATAACAGCAACTCCAATAGTAACAAAAAGATATGTCATTTCTTCTGTTTGAAGAGGCAGAGTTCTGTACCTAATAATACCAAAAATTGCAAAAAGTCCTAGTGCCATTCCTAGGTTAAGATCAAAATTTTTTAATGTATAACACAAAAAGAAAACAATTAAGCTTATCATCATGAACGTAAATGAAAATCTTTTCAAAACTGTTTGTCTTGATATAATAAATATCATTAAAGCAATAAAAATTGTATTAATTGAAAATCGAACTAATGCTGTAGTCCAATCAAAATCCATAAGCAGGGTTTGAATCATACCTATACAAATTTAATAAAGATTATTATGTTGCCATTTTTATTACAGAATCTACAAACTTGTCAAGCTCATCGGTAGTAGTAAAAATGTTCGGACTTATTCTACAGCCTCTAACGTTTGCATAATCAATAGCAACTGTAAATATTTTATACTTATCCATTAACGTTCTTGCCATCTCTGAAGGTGACATGTTAGTGAGTCCAATATTTCCAATACCACAACTTCTATTAACATCTTCGGGCGTATTTACAATTACGTTTTTCATATTCCTAAGTCTATCTGACCAGTATCTTTGTAAAAATCTCATTCTTTTCTCTTTTCTCTTGATACCTATCCAATTTAAATAATCAATAGAATTAGATATCGCAAGATCTGTATGAACCGGATGTGTTCCTATATGATTAAGTCTTCTAATATCTGTTTTATCCTTGTTACCGTTTGCAAGTAAAGGCCAGATTCTATGAGTTTTATTTTTATTTACATAAAGTAATCCAGCTCCAAGTGGAGTCGCTAACCATTTATGAAGACTAGAGCCATAATAATCACAGTTAAAGTCATCAATTGAAAAGTCAAACATACCTACACAGTGAGCTCCATCAACCATTACTTCAACTCCATGACTATGTGCCATTTCACATATTTTTTTTATTGGTAATATATGACCCGTAATATTTATCATATGACATACCATTATCAATTTGGTTTTTTTTGTGATTTGACTCTCATAGAGAGATACTATTTCTTCATCACTCTTAGGATGATTTGGTACTGAAATTATTTTATTTATTACACCATACCTGTCAGATATTTGCTCAAACATCTCTTTCATAGTTCCATAATCTTGCTTTGCATAGATTGCTTCGTCTCCTTGCTGCCAAGGAAATCCTGAGATTACTAGGTCAAGCGATTCAGTTGCATTTCTTGTTATTGCAATTTGATCAGGAGTAGACCCCACAAGTTTGGCAAGCTCTTTTGTTACTCTCTGTTTATTTTTATTTAGATCATATCTCATATAATACGATCCTTCAATATTAACATGCTTTACATGTTTAATAAAATGGTCTAGAATAGGCTCCGGAATTATATTATAATATCCACTTTCTAAATTTATATAGTCATCCTTTAAAGTGTAATGAGACCTTACTGTTTTCCATAACTCATCATCATCGTGAATTTTTGGTAATTTTTTTAAAAGAGAATTATTTTTAGATAACTCAGAGGCTGAGATTAAAGGAGACAAAGATAATGTTCCAAGTGCTTTTATAAAATTTCGCTTATCCATTTTATTCTTAATTTTACCTCAATTTAGTGAAAATGTTAAAGGAATTTAGTTTTTATTTATTGATTTTCATGCTGTTAACAGCTTGTTCAAAAACTTCAGAGGAAACATGTAAATCAGAAATAAAGCTAATTGCATGTACAAAAGAGTATATGCCAGTATGTGGGTGTGATAATGTAACTTACTCAAATAAATGTGTTGCAGAATCTCAAGGTGTAAATAGTTGGATAAATGGTGCCTGTGACAATTAATTTTACATAAATTTACATTAAACAATTACTTTGAATTTAGATCGTTATTCTGATAATTTTTTTGAGGTAAACCATTTGAATGGATTCCTCCCTAAAAAAAGTCCACTTGCAGTTTTGCCTGAGAGATATAATGAGCTGCAAGTACTAATTGATGAAATGCCAATAAAAAAAGCTAATGGTCAAGATGGTCTATTAGCGATAGAAGGAGCAATTGAAGATGCAGTAAAAAAACTGAAAAATTATAAGGATGTAGTAAAAAATGAAGATGACATATTTATAAATCAAGCATTATTCAGAGCATATGCTTTTTTAGCTAGTGCATACCTTTTAGCTCCCTCTCATTTTAGTTTTCAAAAAACTAAAAAGTATGGAAAAGCTCATAAAGTTTTACCTTCTCAAATTTCAGAACCCTTTGTTTTAGTTAGCAAAAAGCTTGATGTATATCCATTTTTAGATTATCATTATGCTTATTCTCTCGGTAATTATGTTAAAATTGAAGACTCTAAAGGGTATGAGTGGGAAAATCTAGCAATGGCTGCAAAATTTTCGGGAATGGATGATGAAAGAGGATTTATAATGCTTCATGTTGATATTAATCAGCATTCTCCTCAGCTTGTCGGAAGTATTTTAGACTTTATTAATGCAAAAGATAACCATGGAGTAAACCAATCATTAAATAATTGTTTGTCATCTATGAAGAGTATTAATGAAAGAAGACAAATTATGTGGGAGGCTTCAAGGTGGAAACATTATAATGACTTTCGAGTTTTTATAATGGGAATTAAAGGTAATGATGAGATATTTGGTGATGGAGTAATATACGAGGGTGTCTCTAAAGAACCTGTTCAATATAGAGGTCAAACTGGTGCTCAAGATAATATTATTCCTACTGCTGATATTTTTACAGGAGTAATTAATTATTACCCTTCAAACGATTTAACAAAATATCTTTTAGATCTAAGATCATATAGGCCGATATGTATTCAAAATTTCTTGTCAGATTTAAAAGATGAGATGAAGGAAAATAGACTTTTTAGTTCTATTAAAAAAACCAACAATGAAGAGGGGTTATGTATATTAATCCAAATTCTTGACGAAATTTATTACTTCCGAAATGGACATTGGCAATTTGTTCAAAAGTACATTATGGCTAATACAAAATATGCAAAAGCAACTGGAGGCACACCAATAATTTCATGGATTCCAAATCAAATAACTGCTGTACTTAACTATATGTCAGATGTATTGGAATTAATTCCAGATAATTCAAGTTTCATTGATAAAGCTTTATTTTCTGAACAACTATCAAAAAAAATATCTCTTTTAGATAAACAGCTTCAGCTCCTTCATGGTGATAATTATAATGCTGAAGATGTCTTTGCCTTGAATAAAAAACACAAATTAAACGACGATTAAAAGAATATATTATTTTGTAGATTAAAAAATAATGAAAAAGATAATTTTAATCCTGGCCATGATGTTTTCAATTGGTTTGAAGTGTCAAGACAATATTCACAATTACATTATTGGCCAATGGGAATTTAAAATAAATGTAAAAGAAGTAATAAAAAACTCTAATGAGTTAAGCGGTTTAGAAAAAATAGCAGCAAGAGCTTTTAGTGGAGTTATTGAGAAAACATTAGATGAGACAAAAATATTATTTGATTTTAAAGAAAATAAAACTGCTGAAATAATAGTAACTAGAAAAGAAGAAACAAATAGCAGAGTTGTTTTTAATTGGAAGATTGATGAAGATGATTATTTAAGATTAGACGAAATCTATGATCAAAACCAAGTTCGATTAGGTGACACTGCATATTGGGTTTTAGAACAAGGTAAATTGATTCCATTTACTAAAGAGGCAAACATCAACGAGGGAATATTATTAATTAAAGTAAAATGAAAAAAATTAAAATACATAGCTAATTAATTTTTTTGATTTACTAAATTTAATTATGAAAAATAAAATTTTATTATTAGCACTTATTTTCACTTTCTCATCTTGTAGTATCTTTAAAACTTCTCAAACTATATCTGAAAAAAACACTAGTGAAACAAATGATGAATTTGTATCAGATAATATATACCAGAAATTTTTAGGAGACTACAGTTTAGAGATTATTGGTATTCCTACTGGAGATGATGGTTCATTAACAATGAAGGTTACAATGGATGGTGATCTTTTGAAATCTGAATATACAGGGGACTCAATAGAAGCTGCAAGTTGGGCGATCATAAAAAGTACTGAAGTTGAAGATGACATACTCTTCGTGGAGATAAATGTTCCTGAATATGGTGTGACAGGTTATTGGGAACTTTATGTTAAAGGAAATGAGGTAACAGGATATGCTTTTGATATGTTTGAAATTGTTGGAACAATTTCTAGATAATTATGAAAAAAATAATAGTATTATTTACTTTATTTAGTTTCACTTTCTCCTCATGCATATCTTTAAAGGTAAATAAATCAGTTGAAGGTTTTGTTTCATCAATTGAAGCTAAACCTACTCAAAATATATTTGAAGGCAACTATAACTTATCTATCTCATTTGGTGAGCCTTATGGTGATATAGATGTATCATTACAAATATTTTATAACGACTTAAAACTTTCATCAAAAATATCATATTTCAATGGAGTGGAGTATATTCCAGTAATAGTAAATTCCACTGAATTATTCGAAGGTGCAATTTTTATAAACTTAGTTGATCCTGAAGCTAGTAATGTTTTAATGGAGGTTTATTTTGATGATGAGAATTCTATTTCAGGTTTTTATGCAGGGCAATTTAAATTTAAAGGTGAACGTATTAAATAAAATAAAAGGGATTTCTATTATAGTCTTTAGCATGCTAATTTTATCATGCTCTTCTACTAAACCTATCACCTATTCTATTGAGAATGACACAAACGCTTTATATTATGGAGTATACGAATTTGACGTTGAAATTCCAAGGGTTCCATTTCCTTTTGAAGCTTCTCTAACAATTGGACCGTCAAAAAGAGGGAACATTACCTCAAGAATTGTTTGGACTTTTCAAGGACAAAGTTTTTATGATTCAGTAGTAAGAGACTTAATTATTTCTAATGGACGAATTAGTTTTAATAGTTTAAGTTCAAATAATGTTAGTTCAGATATTCAGTTTTATTTTACCGGAGAAAATAAAATAGAAGGATATGCTATCACTGTACTAGATCCAGTTGGTGGCGTACCTAGCGGAACGGTTTTTAAGTTAGAAGGATTAAAAGTTGAATAACTATTGGGATATCTCGTACTCAAATTCCCATAAAGGATTATCTAGTTTATTTATAATGTAATTTAGTGTAAGCTCTTGACCAGATGGTATATCTTTATCCGTAATAATTCTTATGTGCTTTATATTACCAATTGATTCATGAGACTCAGAAACAATTGCTTTACAATTTGGCATTTCATGATGATTAATAAATGCTCCTAGTGGGAGTCTAATATAATTGTCAGGAAATCTATTATCATAAACATGTGAAATCCCAAGATCAGTATCTGAAGGTATGTCTTTAGTTGCAAATACCCCTAACCCTTCAATTTTACTTTCTTTGATAGTAATTGAATCTGGTAATGGCCTCCACTCTTTTTTTTGATTCATAATATCAATTTATAAATAAAAATTCAATTGAACTGAAATAGCATAAATCTTAATTACATTCAATTTCATACTCTTGCCATAATTTATCTGGTGTAGAATTTGGGAAGTAATAACATTTCTTTGTTCCATCTGGAAAAATGACATATTTATAAAATGCCGTTGGAACATGGGCTCCTGTATCCAAAACAATGTGAGAAGAGTCAAATTCAAGATATATTTCTATGTTAATATCTCCAAAATCATCAGCCCATTTTCTAACTTGATCTTCCAGTTCAACCCACACTCCTCTATTTAAATCATCATATTGTAAAGCAACATTAATATATGAGAAAGTTGAATATAAATTCTCATATGAATCATTGAATGATCCTGCAGGCGCCATGTGTCCTCTATCCCATCTATTTGAATTATAATCGTCATCATCAGAAGTATAAATAGAATCTACAGTATAAAACTGTATTCCAGCCCTATCAGCATTCTTAATAATATCTCTTACTGTATATTTTACCCAATTAGGTTGTTCATATTTTTCATTATATGAAATTTGAAAGATGTTATTTGATACCAACAAAGAATCAACTCTTTCTCTATTTAACGAACTAGTATTTGAATTATTTTCATTTTCAGTTTTAACATAAGAAGAGTCCTGCTTAGAACATGATACAACAAAAAATGAACAAAGGACTAAAAATCTAATCATTAAGATTTAACAAGTTTTCTCATAAGTCCTTCCTGTGCAACTGATGCAATCATGGTGCCATTTTCGGAGAATATACTTCCTCTAGCAAACCCTCTTGCATTTGATGCACTAGGACTTTTCATATCATATAAAAGCCAGTTATTAATAGAAAAGTCTCTATGAAACCAAAGTGCATGATCTAAGCTTGCATAATAAGCTCTTGTCTTTGCAATTTCTTTTCTATGAGGCAGTGATGCAGTAGCAAGAAGTTGATAGTCGCTAACAAATGCTAGTAATTGATGATGAAAAGAAAGAGGTAAATCAATTTTATCTTTAAGCCTAAGCCAACAATGGTTATATGGAAGATCATTTTCTTTTCTCATAAAAATATTAGTTCCAACTGGTTTAAATTCAAAAACTTTTGGATGAGCCAAAAGAAATAGTTGATACCTTTCTGCTAATTCATCTTTATGCTTTTCTGCCTGCTGGAAATCTGTAAGTAATAAATCTGGACTGAGAACATTTGGCATTTGAACTTGATGATCAAAACCCTTTTCTTTTTTTTGAAAAGAAGCCGCCATGTTAAATATAGCCTTATCATTTTGAAATGCAACGACTCTTCTGGTTGTAAAACTTCCTCCGTTTCTAATTTTATCTACTTCATATGTAACTGGTATATCCAGATTTCCTGGAAGTATAAAATAGCCATGCATTGAATGTGCTATTCTGTCCTCAGGAACTGTTTGGTATGCGGCATGAAGAGATTGGCTCAAAACTTGACCTCCAAATACTCTTCCCCAGACTGTTTCATAGTTTTTACCCTCAAATCGATTATCATCAATTTTCTTGAGGGTTACTATATCCAATAATTCTTTTATGTCCATTTTAGTTTATTAGAGATTGACAGATATTTGAAATCCCTTGTAAAATAGGGGCTTATAACAACAAAGTTACTAAAGATTCATTATATTTGCGCTTTAACCAAAATAAACTTTAATGAAAAAATTATTAACCATTGCTTTTGTTGCATCAACACTTTTTGCATCAAATGCACAAAAAATCGACTTTATAGAATTTGATTTAGATAATGGGCTTCATGTAATTCTTCACCAGGATAATAGAGCCCCAGTAATTACTACATCTGTTCTATATCATGTTGGTTCGAAGGATGAGGAAGAAGGTAGAACTGGATTTGCACATTTTTTTGAACACTTATTATTTGAAGGTACTCAGAATATTGAAGGTGGTGAGTGGTTTAAAATTGTAGAAGCAAATGGAGGTTCCAACAATGCCTACACTACAGATGACTCAACATATTACTATGAGGTTTTTCCATCAAACAAATTGGAATTAAGTCTTTGGATGGAATCTGAAAGAATGCTTCATCCAATAATAAGACAAGAGGACAGAATAGAGCTTCAAGAGGGAGTTGTGAAAGAAGAAAAAAACTTTAGGCTTGATAATGCACCATACGGATATTTGTTATATGCAGTTAGAAGCAAACTCTTCAGAAGTCACCCTTACGGTAGGTTAACCATTGGTCTAGACAAAGATCTTGAGGCAGCAAATCTAGATGATTTCAAAAAATTTAATAATAGATATCACAAACCAAACAATGCAACATTAGTTGTAGCAGGAGATATTCAAATTGAGGAAACAAAAGAGCTTGTAAAAAAATATTTTGCAGATATTCCTGGTTCGGATGAAGTTAAAAGAAATCTTCCAAAAGAAGAACCAATTACTGAAACAATTACAACAACTTGGTACGATCCAAATATTCAAGTGCCTGCTCTTTTAGTTGGTTATATTACTCCTAAAATGAGTTCAAGAGAAGCAAGGGTTTTGAATTTATTATCAACTTATTTAAGTGATGGTAAAAGTTCAGTCTTGTACAAGAAGATGGTCGATGACAAGAAAATGGCTCTTGCTGTGCAGACAATAAATCTAGCTCAAGAGGATTATGGAACGTATCTGATGCTAGCTCTACCAGTAGGAGAGAATACACTTGAAGATTTACTCTCAGAAATTGATATTGAAGTTGAAAAAGTTCAAAAAGACTTAATTAGTGATAGAGACCTTGAAAAACTTCAAAATTCTTTAGAAACTCAGTTTGTAAATAGAAATAGTTCAGTTGAAGGTATAGCAAACTCATTAGCTGATTATTATACTTTTTATGGCGATACAAGCCTAATCAATGGTGAACTTGATATTTACAGAAGTATTACGAAAGAGGAGATAAGAGAAGTTGCAAATAAGTACTTAAAACCTAATCAAA
Source organism: uncultured Bacteroidota bacterium (assembly GCA_902559905.1). GTDB lineage: Bacteria > Bacteroidota > Bacteroidia > Flavobacteriales > Flavobacteriaceae > Marisimplicoccus. Next base: position 146,397 of record CACEJV010000001.1, read on the forward strand.
GGGTTGTTGTAGACTATTTACCAGGAGATGAAAACAATAAAACAACTATAGAATAATGAAAAATATATTTAAAACTATGCTGACAATTGGCATCATAAAAAAAGTAATAATTGTTTTAGTATTATTATCAACATCACTAAATGCCCAATTAGATAGGTCCATTATGCCTGAGTCTGGGCCTACTCCAGAAATATTTTTTGGAAAACCTCAAACATTTAATTTAGATAACGGGCTTACAGTTATGGTTGTTGAAAACACAAAATTACCTAGAGCCTCAGCTTCTCTTTCATTTGACAATCCATTAATTTTTGAGGGTGATATTGCAGGTGTAAGTTCAATTTTAGCTGAAATGGTTGGCAATGGAACTCAATCTATTTCAAAAGAAGACTTTATAGAAGAAATAGATTATATGGGTGCATCTTTAAATGTTACTGGATCTGGTGCATTTGCTGGTTCATTAAAGAGATATTTTCCAAGAGTACTTGAATTAATGGCATCAGCTGTTTTAGAACCATTATTTACTCAAGAGGAATTTGATAGACAGAAAAACTTAATTAAGGAAAGTCTTAAAACAGGTGAAAAGGATGTTGGCACAGCAGCTGATAGAGTTGAGAGCTTTATAACTTATGGATCTCAACACCCTAATGGCGAGTTTATTACTCAAGAATCACTTGACAAAGCATCACTTCAGGATGCAATTGATTTTTATAATAATTATTCAAGTCCTTCAAATGCATACCTAGTAATTATTGGAGATGTAAATTATGATGAGATTAAATCAAAAGTTACTGATCTTTTTGGATCTTGGGATTCTAAAGAAGTATCATCTACTTCTTTTCCAAGTCCAAATAACCCAGATGAAACAGAGATAATTTTTGTAGATATGCCTAATGGTGTTCAATCTGTTGTATCAGTTATTAATACAGTTGAATTCAATAAACAAAATTCAGACTACTTTGCTGCTTTAGTAGCAAACAGAATACTTGGAGGTGGAGGAGCTGGTAGACTTTTTAATAATCTTAGAGAAGATAAAGGATGGACCTACGGCTCATATTCCGGAATATCTGAAAGCTACAAGACCAAGGGACTTGTAATAGCTCAGGCACAAGTCAGAAATGAGGTGACTGATAGTGCTGCTGTAGAGCTTCTTATGGAATTAGATAAAATGAAAAATACTTTTGTTTTAGATGAAGAATTAAATTCTGCCAAGGCAAAGTACACTGGAAACTTTGTTCTTTCCTTAGAGAATCCATCGACAATTGCAGGTTTTGCTAGAAATATTATAACTCAAGATTTGCCTGAAGATTACTACAATAGCTTCCTTGAAAATATTAATAGTGTAACTAAAGAAGATGTTCAAAATGCTGCTAAAAATTATTTTTTAACAGACAATACTAGAGTATTCATTACTGGTAAAGGTTCTGAAATATTAGAATCAATTGAAAATATTGAGTATGATGGAAAGAAGCTTAAAGTTAGATATTTTGATAAATATGCCAATGAGATTGAAAGACCAAGTTATACTGTTGACTCAAATATTTCAGCCGAAGATGTAATTAATGATTATATAAAAGCAATAGGAGGAAAAGATGCGCTTTTAGAAGTTACGTCAATCGAGATTAAGGCAACTTCTAATATTCAGGGTACAGTTTTAGAAATGTACAGTATAAAAAATAATCAGAATCAATCTTTAATGGAAATGTCTGCTATGGGAATGACTATAGCTAAAACAGTTTTTAATAAATATCAAGGTTACAACGAAGTAAATGGTCAGAGAATTCCATTGACAGAAGTTGAACTTGAACAAGCTATTATTAATTCTGCTTTATTTTCAGAATTAAACTTTGATTTTTCCCTAGTTCAGCTTGTTGGAACATCTGATATAGAAGGAGAGAAAGCTTATGAAATAAAAGTAACAGATAACAAATCTGTTTTTTACTCAGTTGATACTGGTCTAAAATTGAAAGAAGTGGAATCACAAGAGGTTGAAGGAAATCTAATAGTTGGGGAAACTTACTTTAAAGAGTATGAAGAGGTTGAAGGCATTCTTTTACCTAAAGAAATTAATCAGGTTAGTGCTTCAATTCCAATACCTGGAGGAATTACATTTAAAGCAACTTCTATTAAGTTAAATGTTGAGACTAATGAATCTGACTTTAACTAAGAATTAATACTTTTAATAAAAGGCATCTAACTATTAGATGCCTTTTTTTTTGTTACAAGATATACCCCAACTAAAATTACAGATGTACCTATAAACTGGATTAGTTTAAATTCCTCTCCATCAAGTAAACCCCAAAAAATTGCAACTATTGGAATTAAATATGTTGTTGAGACTGAGAAAACTGGAGATGAAATTGCCAAAAGTTTTATGTATAAAACTTTTGCAATTGCTGTTCCAAAGAACGCAAGTACAACGATGTAAATTATTGACTCTATTATTAAAGGATCTGAAGTGAAAGTTTGAAATGGAAATTCAGTAAAGAATAGAATTATAGCAGCAGGTAAAAATAGAAATATAAAACTCATTCCAATTATTGCAACTGCGGAAATATCTGGTAATTTATATTTTAAAATATTAGCATTTACCGCATAGAAAAATGCAGCTAAAATTGTAAAAGAAACATATAATAAATTTAAGCCTGAAATTAAAAACTCATTATTTACTAAAATTAAAATTCCAATAAAACCAATAAGTACGCCTAAAAATTGTTTTTTCAAAAATTCCTCTTTAAAAAATAAAACACTTATTATTAATGTAAATAAAGGTGTAAGTGATACCATAACTCCAGCTATAGCACTAGAAATTTCGGTTTCTGCAAATGCAAATAAATAATTTGGAAAAAAGGTTCCAATAAATGCTGAAAAAACCACCCATTTAATTTTATCTTTTGGTATATTCTTAAGCTTATTGATACTGAATGGAACAATTAGAATAGCTGTAATTATCATTCTTAATGAACCCAATTGTACAGGAGTTAATCCTGTTAACCCTTTTTTAATAAGTATATATGAACTTCCCCATATTATAGATAGGATTATTAATGTTCCCCATTTTCTAACTCCAATATTCAATTAATAATTTATTTTGGTAAGATTAACTTTACTTGTTTAATTCTTTTTTTATCTACAATTTCGATGATAAATTTATAATCGTTATGATAAATAATCTCACCAACTCGAGGAATTTTTTTTGTTTTTTCAATAAGTAGTCCCCCTAAAGTTTCAATTTCAGTTGATATTTCATCAAAAGTTGATGAGTCTTTTAAATTAATTGATCTATAAAAATCCTGTAAATTGATTTTGGAATCAAAAATATATGTATTATCATCAAGTTTAGAGAACATAGTGTCTTCTTCATCAAATTCATCACTTATGTCACCAAAAATTTCTTCTATAACATCCTCTAGGGTAATTATTCCAGAAGTACCTCCATATTCATCAACAACAATTGCCATATGGATTTTTTTAACTTTAAATTCAGTTAAAAGATCGTCAAGTTTTTTGTTTTCTGGAATATACAATGGCTTTCTTAACAATGACATCCAATTAAAATTATCATCTTCAATATGAGGTAAGAGATCTTTGACATATAAAACTCCCTTAATTTTATCAAGGTTTTCTTCATAAACTGGAACTCTAGAAAACCCCTGGGAGATAAGCTCATCTATAATTTCATAAATTTTTTTATTGGATTCAATAGCAAAAACATCTACCCTAGGACACATAATCTGCCTTGTTTCAACGTTACCAAAATTTACAATTCCTGTCAAAATCTTCTTCTCTTCAGAACTTGTTTCATTAGAATCAGTAAGTTCTAGTGCTTGAGATAATTTATCTACTGAAAGCTGATCATTATCCTTAGATAAATTTGATTCAAGATAGCTCATGGATTTACTCATTGGTTGGTTAAATAAAAATAGCACATATCTATCAAGAAAATAGATAGGGTTTGCCATGACTTTAGCAAATACCAAAGGGTTTCTATTTGCATATATTTTTGGCAAAATATCTCCAATAAATAGTATCATCATACCTATAATACCGACTTCGATAACTGTCTCTATAACAGGATTGTTTATTGAACTTAAAAATGGATTATCAATTGAGGCAAACAGTATTACAATTGTAATATTTATAAAATTATTTGAAATTAAAATTGTTGCTAGGAGTCTTTTAGGTTTTTCTAAAAGAGCTTCAATTTTTTTAATTAATCTATTAGAGTTTTGTTCTCTAAGATTAAATTTATCAAGAGAAAAAAAAGCAACTTCACACCCCGAAGTCAAAGCCGATAGAACTAAAAAGACTATTATAAGTGTCAGCTTTACTATCACCTCTAAGTAATTTTTTGAGTTTGTTTTAGAAAACTAAAAAGGCAGGTCATCTTCTTGTTCTGTAGACTCATGATCAGAAGATATTTTTGGCTCTTCTTCCAAGCTAACTTTAGATTCATTCTTTGAAGATAAAAATGTAAATTCATCAACGTTTACCTCGGTAGTATATTTATCAGATCCATCGTCAGCTTGCCATTTTCTTGTTCTTAGTTTCCCCTCAACATATAGTTTATCACCTTTAGATAAATATTTCTCACAAATTTCAGCTGCTTTATTTCTAACAACTATATTATGCCAATCAGTGTTAGTTACTTTTTCATTAGTTGTTTTATTTACATATGACTCATTAGTTGCCAATGGAAATCTTGCAATACAACCTCCATTATCAAAATGTTTAATTTTTACATCATCTCCAAGATGGCCAATTAACATTACTTTATTTAATGTTCCACTCATTGTTTAAATAATTATGACTAAATATACAAAATTCAATTTCCTAGATTAAGTACTTACTAATAAAATTTGAAATGGGTACTGGAAAAGTAAAATCAGTCAAATTAGATATATCATATCCACCATTAATAACTGTATTTAAATTAATTAAGTAGAAAGCAATGAACAGATGCTGATGTGATAGAACATGTTTATATCTAATTATTTCATGTTTAGTATTACTGATTTTCAATTTATTATTTTTTAAATATTCTGAGAAATCACTACTTAATAAAATATCGTCGACTAAAACATCTTTTTCAATTAATGGGAACTGATAGAGTTTATACCAAATATCTTTTTCTTTCCTTTGATTAATATATGTTTTACCATCAATGCCTTTAAAAACTAAATAGTTAAAGTAGCGTTTTCTGATTTTTTTCTTTTGGGTTTTAACTGGTATTAAGTATACTTTGTTTTTTTTAAATGCTAAACATTTTGAATTAAAAATACATAATTGACAATCTGGAAACGGAGTGCATGATAACGCTCCAAACTCCATCAAAGCTTGATTAAAATCTCCTGGCGTTTTAGTTTTTTGAATTAGTTTATTAGCAAATTCCTTTATTTTTTTCTTTCCTTGAGATGAATCAATTGGTATTTTAACGCCATAAATTCTTGATATAAATCTCAATACATTGCCGTCGACAACTGGGTTATATTTATCAAAACAGATTGATGAAATAGCAGAAGCGGTATAATCCCCTATTCCTTTAAGCTTTATTAGTTGATCATATGTTGTTGGAAATTTTCCACCTAGATTATTTACTATGAATTTTGAAGTTTTATGTAAATTTATAGCTCTATTATAATATCCAAGACCTTGCCAAGATTTCAGTACTGTATCCTCATCTGAATTTGCTAAATCATAAATAGTAGGAAATTTATCTATAAAATGATTAAAGTATTTTTTGCCCTGAGTTATTCTTGTTTGTTGAAGAATTATTTCTGATACCCAAACTCTGTATGGATCATTATTTTTTCTCCAAGGTAGATCTCTTTTATTAAAACTGTACCATTTTAAAAGCTCTATTTCTAAGGACATATATATATAGCAATTATATAGAAGTAAGGCACTAATTTAAAATATAAATTTATATATTTGCTAGCCTTAAAAGCTAATTGTTTAACCAAATAACAGAAAATGACAAAGGCAGATATTGTAAAAAATATTTCAGATCAAACAGGGGTTGATAAAACTGATGTACAAATGATCGCAGAAAAATTTATGGATGAAATTAAAAACTCACTCCAAAAAAATAATAACGTATACTTGAGAGGATTTGGAAGTTTTATTGTTAAAACTAGAGCAGAAAAAACAGGTAGAAATATTTCAAAAAATACAGCTGTAATTATTCCAGCTCATAATATTCCTTCTTTTAAACCCTCAAAAACTTTTGTTGAATCTGTTAAAAAAAATGTGCCAGTCGGCTAATTAAAAATAACAAGTATGCCTAGCGGTAAAAAAAGAAAAAGACACAAGGTTGCGACGCACAAAAGAAAAAAAAGAGCGAGAGCAAACAGACACAAAAAGAAATAGTGTTTTGGGATTTCACTTTAAACATCCCAAGTTCTTTGAAATAAAATATAACGAAAGTTATATTGATGTTGAAAATGTTTAACCTTTCTACTTAATTGTAGAAATAAATTTAAAAACAGTGAAAAAAGAATTGATTATTAGATCAAATTCAAATGCTGTTGATTTTGCAATGCTCAATGAAGGAAGACTAATTGAGCTTGATAAGGAAGTAGGTAAAAACAAGTTTTCAGTAGGTGATATTTTTGTTGCAAAAATTAGAAAAACTATTCCAGGTCTAAATGCTGCATTTGTTAATGTAGGTCACGAAAAGGATGGTTTTCTTCACTATCATGACTTAGGTCCAAAACTTTTATCATTATCAAAATTTGTTGATGAAATTGATAATAAAAAAGTAAAATCTTTTTCATTTAATAAGTTTCAATTTGAAAAAGATATTCCAAAAAACGGACTAATTAAAGATTGTCTCATTGCAAAGCAGACAACTTTAGTACAAATAATAAAAGAGCCTATATCAACTAAAGGTCCAAGATTAAGTTCTGAGATTTCTTTAGCAGGTAGATTTATGGTTCTGATTCCATTTTCAGAGAGAATCTCTATTTCACAAAAGATTAAAAGTCAAGATGAGAAAAAAAGACTAATAAAGTTAGTTAAGAATATTAAGCCAAAAGGATTTGGAGTAATTATTCGAACAGTAGCAAAAAATAAAACTGTAAGTGAGTTAGAAGGAGATCTTAAAGATTTGATTTTAAGATGGAAAAGACTTTGTATAAACTTTAGTAAGGCAAACTCTTATCCAACAAAAATCTTAGGAGAAATTAATAGAACCACATCTAAATTAAGAGATGTATTTGATGATTCGTTCTCAAATATATATTTAGATGATCCTAATTTATATTCTGAGATAAAGGAATATATAAAAGTTATAGCTCCAGGTAAATCTTCAATTGTAAAACTCTATAAAGGTGTAACTCCAATTTTTGAAAAATATGGAATTGAAAGGCAGATTAAATCATCATTTGGTAGAACTGTCTCAATGCAAAAAGGTGCATATCTGATTATTGAACATACTGAAGCTCTTCATGTGATTGATGTTAATAGTGGAAACAGATCAAATAAATCAAAAACACAAGAGGAGACAGCTATGGAAGTAAACTTAATAGCTTCAGCAGAAATTGCGAGGCAATTAAGATTAAGAGATATGGGAGGAATTATAGTTGTGGATTTTATAGACTTAACTACAAGAGAAAACAGAAAAAAGCTTTTTGATCATTTCTGTGCAGAAATGGCAAAAGATAGAACAAAACATAAGATTCTTCCACCAAGTAAGTTTGGATTAATTCAAATAACTAGGCAAAGAGTAAGGCCTGAAATGAGTATTAAAACAAAAGAAGCAAATCCAAATAAAGACTTAGAAGTGGAAGCACCTATTCTACTGGTTGACAAAATCAATGCTGAACTTAACAAGATAGTTAAGAATTCGCGCTATAAAAGTGGAACAATTTATATTCACGTTCATCCATTCGTAGCAGCGTATATAAACAAAGGTCTATTTTCCTTGAAGAATAGATGGAGTTTTCATTATAAAAGGGTAATTAAAATTGTACCAAGAGACTCTTATTTATACCTTCAGTATAACTTTACTAATAATAGATCTAAAATTTTAAAATAAAATGATAATAAAACCGCTTAGAGTTTCTAAGCGGTTTTTTTTATATTATAATATGGAATCTTCGGTAAAAAGAAAAATTGAAAATTATTGTGCATATCAAGAAAGATGTCATTCTGAAGTAAAAAGGAAATTAAATAGCTTGGGAATATTTGGACAAGATCTTGATGAATACTTATGCTATTTAATCGATGAAAACTTTTTATCTGAAACCAGATTCTCTGAGGCTTATGTGAGGGGTAAATTTAATAATAACAATTGGGGTAAAGTTAGGATTATTAATGAGTTAAAATCCAGAAATATTTCAGATTGGAATATTAATAAGGCAATAGATCAAATTAGTGAAAAAGAGTATAATGATAAGCTTAAAAACTTATGTGAAAAAAAAATTGATCCTAGAGAAAAACCCTCACCAAAATTAAAAGATAAAATAATTAGGAGTCTTACTTATAAAGGCTGGGAGATAGATAAAGTAATAAAATTTGTTAATCAACTAACAAGGTAACTTGATTGTTATTCATCTCAACTGTTCCAGACTCAATTTTAAGTATTGTTTCTTTATCAGAAATTTCAAATTTATCCTTAACACTAGAATCAAGATTCAACTTGCCAATAATTTTAACTTCTCCTTTCTTTAAAGTAGAGACAATAGGTGCATGATTATTTAGAACTTGGAAGTCTCCTAGTGAACCTGGAAAGAGGACTGAATCAACATCTCCTTTAAAAAGAGTTTGCTCTGGAGTAATTATTTCTAGATACATTGTTATTTTGTTTCAGCAAGCATCTTCTCACCTGCCTCAATTGCCTCTTCAATAGTACCCTTTAGGTTAAAAGCCGCTTCAGGAATGTGATCAAGATCACCATCCATTATCATATTAAAACCTTTAATTGTATCCTTGATGTCAACTAATGCTCCTGGGATTCCAGTAAATTGCTCTGCAACATGAAATGGTTGTGATAAAAACCTTTGAACTCTTCTTGCTCTAGCTACAGCTAATTTATCTTCTTCAGATAACTCTTCCATACCAAGGATAGCAATTATATCTTGAAGTTCTTTATATCTCTGAAGTAATTCTTTAACACGTTGAGCGCAGTCATAATGCTCATCTCCTAAAATTTCAGGAGTTAAAATTCTTGAAGTAGAATCTAGTGGGTCTACTGCAGGATAAATACCAAGTTCTGCAATCTTTCTCGACAGTACAGTAGTAGCATCTAAGTGCGCAAAAGTAGTTGCAGGTGCTGGATCAGTTAAGTCATCAGCTGGAACATAAACTGCTTGCACAGATGTAATTGATCCATTTTTTGTTGATGTAATTCTTTCCTGCATTGCACCCATCTCAGTAGCTAGTGTAGGCTGATATCCTACAGCTGAAGGCATTCTTCCAAGAAGAGCAGAAACCTCAGAACCTGCTTGTGTAAATCTAAAAATATTATCAACAAAGAATAAGACATCTTTTCCTTGACCATCAGCTCCTCCATCTCTAAAATATTCAGCAACAGTTAGTCCAGATAGTGCAACCCTAGCTCTAGCTCCAGGAGGCTCATTCATTTGCCCAAACACAAAGGTAGCTTTTGACTCTAGTAATGCCTTTTTATCAACTTTACTTAAATCCCATTCACCTGCTTCCATAGACTTTTTAAAATCATCACCATAATTTATAATTCCTGATTCTATCATCTCTCTCAATAGGTCATTACCTTCTCTAGTTCGCTCACCAACTCCTGCAAATACAGAAAGACCTCCATGACCCTTTGCGATGTTATTTATTAGTTCCTGAATTAGTACTGTTTTACCTACTCCAGCTCCACCAAATAATCCAATCTTACCACCTTTAGCATATGGCTCAATAAGATCAATAACTTTTATTCCTGTAAACAAAACTTCAGTAGATGTTGATAGTTGATCAAAGTCAGGAGCTTGCCTATGGATAGACATCCCGTCATCATTAATTTTAGGCAATACTTCAAGACCATCAATTGGGTCGCCAACAACATTAAAAAGTCTTCCATAAACTTCTTTACCAATTGGCATTTGTATTGGGTTACCTGTTGCTACAGCTTCTGTACCTCTGCTGAGTCCATCAGTTGAATCCATTGATATTGTTCTAACAATATTTTCACCTATGTGAGATTGAACCTCAAGAACTAAGATAGTACCATCTTCTCTTTTAATCTCAAGTGAGTCATATATCTCAGGCAGTGTACTTTCTTTTGATGAGAATTCAACATCAACAACAGCTCCAATTACTTTTGAAACTTTACCTATATTTTTTGACATTTTTTACGTTTATAAAATTAAAGTGCAAATATATGTTGTATGATTATATTTTAAAAGCTAAAATGCCTTCAATTTTGATAATTTATCAAGAAAAACACAACAATAAATTGGATGTTTAATCAAAGCTCAATTTTTTGTTTTTCAATTGATTTTATTGCTAAAAATGAGTATGCCTTTACAACAAGGTTAAGATGTTTAAAACGCGCATCCTTAGTAAAACCATTCTTATATCTAAAGAATATTTGTTGAACTATTACTGCTATTTTGAATAGTCCGAAGACAAAATAAAAGACAATATTTTCAATTTTATTTCCAAATTTTTCAGAGTATAGATTAAGAATTTTATTTCTTGTTGGATTATTGCTATCTAAAGTTATATTAAGGCCAACTCCTTTAATAAAATCTGGATCATTATGTTGAATCCAATAAGCAAGAGATGTCCCTAAGTCCATAAAAGGATCACCAATAGTACACATTTCCCAATCCAGTATAGCTTTAATTGATAAATCATTCTCATCTAAGACTAAATTGTCATATTTAAAGTCATTATGAATCAGTGAGACATATTTAGATTGAGATATATTTGACTTTAACCAGTCCATGACTATTTCCATTTCCTTTAATTCTTCTGTTTTTGAATTGTTATATCTTCTACACCAGCCATGAACTTGTCTAGAATTATAACCTTCAGGATTTCCAAAATCACTTAATCCAATTTTATTTATATCAATTTTATGAAGTTCAACAAAGGATTCTACAAACTGTTCTGAAAGAAAATTAAATTGAGATTTATCTTTAACGATTTGACTGTAATTACTACTCCTTAAAATTATGCCTTTAACTCTCTCCATTAAATAAAAATCAGAGCCAATAATATCCGTATCAGAACAATAGTGAATTGGGTCAGGGGTTTTATGATAGTGATCTTTAAGTGAGGAAAGAACTTTAAACTCTCTTGACATATCATGTCCAGATTTTATTTTTGCACCGTGCGGTGGTTTTCTTAGAACGTATTCCTTTTCATTTGACTTAATTAGATAAGTAAGATTAGAGTACCCTGAGGGGAACTGAAGAATATCAAAACTTTCAATATCAAGATCTATAATCTCTGAAAGATATTCGAATAGCTTTGAATTATTCAGTTTTTCATCATCTCTTATTTCTGTAGGCCTATCAATTAATTTTTTAGACATTGTTTAATTGAACTTTATGATTTTTTCATTTTTTAAATGACTTAAGAATAAGTCTAGCTAACCTGGTTTTATGAACTTCATCTGCTCCGTCATAAATTCTGGCTGCTCTTTCATGTCTATAAAATGATGATAGTATAATATCATCTGTAACTCCCAATGCACCGTGGACTTGAATAGCATAATCAACAACTTTTTGAAGCACGTTAGCACAATAGAATTTTATAATTGAAATCTCAGCTCTTGCATTGGAAGCTCCTAATGAATCTATTTTCATTGCAGTTTCTTTAACCAATAATCGAGCTGCATTAATTTCAGCCCTAGACTCTGCAATCCAGTTTTGAATTGTTTGCTTATCTGAAAGATAAACTCCATCTTCTAATTCTCTTGATATTGCTCTTTCGCACATTAAGTTAAAGGCTCTTTCGCACATACCGATCCATCTCATACAATGATGGATCCTTCCAGGTCCAAGTCTTTTTTGAGCAATAGCAAAACCATCTCCCTCAGAACCTAGTATATTTGATTCGGGTACAATTACATTTTTAAATTTAATTTCTGCATGACTCTCCCAGCCTCCACCAGGATGTCCCATTATAGAAACATTTCTAACAAACTCAACTCCTTCAGTATTAGTAGGAACTATAATTTGACTTGCTCTTTTATAGGGGTTTACCTCATCAGGATCGGTTACTACCATTACTATTGCAAAGTCTGCTCCATCAAAGCTTGAAGTAAACCACTTATGTCCATTTATAATATAATTTCCATTTTCTTTTTTTGCTACTGTACCCATTCTTGTAGGATTTGATCCCGCATAACCAGGTTCAGTCATTGCAAAGCAACTTCTTGTTTTTCCCTCTAAGAGAGGTTTTAAATAATCTTCTTTCTGCTGAGAAGTCCCTACTTCAATTAAAATTTCCATATTACCAGCATCAGGTGCTTGACAATTAAATACATAAAAACCGTATGGACTTCCACCAAGTATTTCACTAATCTCCCCATGCTCTTGAAGTGTCAGGCCAAGACCTCCATAATTAGTTGAGATCTGAGGCAACCAAAGTCCCATTTTTTTAACTTTTTCTCGAAGCTCATTGAGTTTAGGAAGTTTTTCATCCCATTCACAGCTGTATATCCATGGCTCTAATGAATAAAGTTCTTCTTTTACAAATTTTCCTATTTTTTCTTTTAATTCTTTAAATTCCATATTATTGGTATTATTAACTGCTCTAACTTGGCATGGAATATATTAACGAAATTGTTTCAGCAACACATACAGGTTTTGTTTCTCCTTCTACTTCAAAAATAATTTTAAAAGTATATTTAGCTCCACCTTCAACATTATCTATATTTATTAACGAAACCCTACCTCTAAACTTTGATTCGGCGGGAGTAGCATTAGGAAATCGCACTTTTTCTAAACCATAATTTACAGCAAGTGCAACATTTTTTAATTTTAGTGTCTGAAACACAACCTGAGATGCAAAAGACAGAACATGGAATCCATGAGCTATAGTTTTCTTATATGGAGAATAAAGTTTTGCTTTCTCCTGGTCAATATGTATCCACTGTTTGTCTTGAGTTAATTCTGCAAATGAATTTACTTTGTCTTGAGTCATTTCAAACCAATCTGAAATACCTATCTCTTTATTAAGGTATCTATTAAGATCTTCTAAATTTTCTATTTCCGTTGAATAAGATTTTTCCATATAATAGTTTTAATTTATCATATATCCACCATCTATATTAAAGGTCTCTCCAGTAGTATAACTAGATGCATTTGATGCCAAGTAAACTGCCATTCCTGATATTTCTGAAGGTTCTGCAGCTTTTCTAATTGGTAGATCTTTGAGCCATATTTCTAACATCTCCTCATTTTGCCATAAAGATGAACTAAGTTTTGTTTTAATTAATCCAGGACAAATTGCGTTGGATCGGATTCCATATTTACCCCACTCCTTTGCTTGGGACTTTGTTAGCATACTAATAGCTGCCTTGCTAATTGAATATACTCCTAGGCCTTTGTCTGGTTTATGTCCTTCAACTGATGAAATATTAATGATGGATCCTGAATTATTTTCTTTCATGTATTTCATAACCATATTCGAAAGTTTAAACGCAGCTTTGACATTAATGTCAATAATCTTATTAAATAATTTATCATCTGCATTTTCAAGTCTATCAAACACAGGATTAATTCCTGCATTATTAACTAATATGTCGATTTTACCGTATGTTTTTATGGTTGATTCAACAAGATTTTTTAGTTGCTCCTCTTCACCAACATGACACTCTACAGCCTCTGCCTTAAAGCCATTTTTTTTAATATTTGCAGCAATTTTATCTACACTTTCTTTGGTTCTACTGCTTAAAACTACATTTGCCCCAAATTCAGCAAAAGCTTCAGCTATCGATGCACCAATGCCTCTACTTGAACCAGTTACTATTGCAACTTTATCAGTCAAATCAAAAAGTTTTTTATACTGTATGCTCATTTATAGTATTTTATATTTCTGTAATATACTAATTGATTTAATTTTCTATGCCAAATAGGATATAAAAGGAGGAAAAAGATATTTTACTAATATTTTAATTGAGGTAGTATTTTTTAAAGATGAAAATATTCTCATATATTTATTTAAACTGATTGTTAATTTAACTTAAATTAATAATTAAAAAAACCAACTTATTATGAGTGCAAATCAAGAACTATTTGAATTCAAATTTTACGAATGGGAAGAGAAGTTTAAAGATAAACCTTACCTAAAACAACCTTTTGGTGATGAATGGGAAGAATATACTTGGGGAGAGGTTGGTGATATGGCCAGAAGACTTGCTACAGGACTTAGAAATTTAGGTCTAAGGGATGGTGCTCATATTGGAATTTACTCAAAAAACTGTAGAGAATGGATAATTTCTGACTTAGCTATTGTTATGGCAGGTTACGTATCAGTTCCTTTTTTCCCTTCTTTAAATGGAAAGGAACTTTCATACATAATGGAGTATGGTGATGTTGATGCACTTTTTTTAGGAAAAATTGAAACATGGGATGAGATTAAAAATGATTTGCCAGACGATATGCCAATGATTACATTCCCTCATTACAAAGGGTGTTCTAAGGTAACAAAAGGTTTTCAGTGGCATGATTTTATAAATAGTCATGACCCAATTCAAAATCCAAATAAACCTAAATTATCAGATCTTTGGACAATAATTTTTACATCAGGTACAACCGGTAATGCTAAAGGAGTAATGCTTACATACCAAGCAATTGACGGTATAAAGGTTGTGTTGGATGATCCAAATAATCCTTTAGGAATAAAACATGATGGGAATAATGATTTCATATCTTACTTACCATTGAATCATATTTTTGAGAGAGTTGTAATCGAATGGTGTTCTTTCAGGTATGGAGGTATTATTTCATTCGTTGAATCAATTGATACTTTTGGCAAAAATTTAAAAGCTGTTCAACCACATGTTTTTGCTGCTGCACCTAGGGTATGGACAAAATTGCAAGTGGGGATTCTCTCGAAGTTTTCTCAAAAAACACTAGATGTTCTCCTTAATATTCCATTGCTCTCAGGAGTATTAAAAAAACTGATCAAAAAAGGACTTGGATTTACAAGAACAAGAATTGCGGTCTCTGGTTCTGCCCCTATGCCAGTTGAGCTAATTGAGTGGTTTAGAAAAGTTGGAATTTTTATAACTAATGGGTATGGAATGACCGAGAATTGTGCAATTTGTAGCTCTGTAGATGGAAAGGATTTTGAAAAGTTAAATACTGTTGGTAAACCGCAAAAGGGAGTTGATTTAAAAATTGATGAGGAGACTGGTGAGATTTTAATGAGAGGGCCTTTTGTAATGACTGGTTACTATAAAAATCAAGAGCTAACTGATCAGACACTTAGAGGAGGTTGGCTCCACACAGGTGACAAAGGATTCTTAGATGAGGACAATTATCTTCATATCACTGGTAGAGTTGCAGATAGTTTTAAAACATCAAAAGGAGAATATATTGAACCATTAACCCTAGAGCAATATTTTGTTAATATAAATGAAATAGAAGAAGTTTGTGTTGTTGGACTTGGTATTGCTCAGCCGATATGTCTTATTCAACTATCTGATATAGGTAAAAAATGCTCAAATGAAGAAATTTCAGAGAAATTAATAAGTAGATTAGATGAGGCTAATAGTGAGCTTGTTAATTATAAGAGAATATCTACATTAATTATAGTTAAAGATGAGTGGACTCAAGAGAATGGTATAGTAGGTCCAACTCAAAAATTAAAAAGAGGAAAAATTCAGGATAAGTACTCAAATAACTATCTAAAATGGCATGAATCTGATGATAAAATCATCTTTGAATAATCCAATTATTTAATAAATAAAAGTTTTCAAAATAAATGCTGACTTAATTTTCTATTTGTCAGATGAAAAAATTTATATTAACTTCATAAATGAATCAGATTAGTATAGTAACTAGGATATATAAAAAATCATTTATTTCCTACACCTATACTTGTCTTAAAAACAAATAAACTAGTTAGACTTAAGAGTTAACTTTCGTATAACAAAACCTAATTAATATGAAAAATATTTTAAATAAGTATTATTTAGCCTTTATGGCTGTGATTCTGTTTAGTAGCGCTTACTCTCAAACTCAAATATCTGGATCTGTTAATGATGCAGAGGATATGGTTGGGATTCCTGGTGTAAACGTTATTATTGATGGATCCAATTTGGGGACTGTAACTGATTTTGATGGAAATTTTTCCTTTAATACAAATCAGGATCTACCTCTAACAATTGTTGTCAGCTATGTAGGTTATAGTGCCCAACGTGTTGAAGTAACTTCTTCTAATCAAGATATCAATGTTATGTTAACAGCTGGACAAAATCTTGAAGAGGTAATTGTGTCAGCTTCAAGGAGAGCACAGAAAATTACTGACGCTCCTGCTTCAGTGAGTGTAATTTCTACTAGGCAAATTGAAAATTCCCCACAAGCTGCGGAGCCATCAATGTTATTGTCATCAGTGGCTGGTGTTCAAGTACAACAGCAGACTGCTAATACTATAAACTTTGAAATGAGAGCCGGTTCTGGAGTGTTTGGAACTTCTACTTTCATTATGCAGGATAACAGATTCTTAATTACTCCATCTGCTGGAACATTTTTTAGTTTCCAACAAAGTTTATCAAACCTTGATCTTGCCTCAATTGAGGTTGTAAGAGGAGCAGCTGGTGTTTTATATGGACCTGGTGTTACTTCTGGTGTTGTTCATTTTAGAACAAAAAGTCCAATTGACTATCCGGGGAACTCTGGATCAATTTGGGGTGGTGAAATGAATACTATTGGTTCAGAATTCAGAATCGCTAGAGCAAATGATGATAAGACTTTTGGGTGGAAAATTAACGCTAGGGTTAATTCTGGTACTGATTTTACATATGATGATGAATCTAAACTTGCTGCTGAAGGAATTACTGTTAATAGAATTATTCGACAGCCTGTTATAACAAACAAAAGAGTTGATCCTCTATTGTCTGCTAATGGTCCTATATTACTAGACTTCACTGGAGAAGAAAATGCAATTATTGATAAATATGAAAATATTGCAGTAAATACAACTCTTGAATGGAGACCAGATGACAATTCAAACTATACTCTAAGCGGTGGAGTTTCTAGCGGTAGTGGTTTGTTTTTTCAAGATCTAGGTATCGGTTACGCTGAAGGAACTGCTCTTTGGGGTATGGGTCAGGCTACAATAGGGAATTGGTTTGCTCAAGTATCTGTTGATTATAATGATGGTGGTGGAGAAGATAATCCAAACTTTTTATATGGAAGTGGATTGAGACAAGTTGCTGAAAGAAGGTCTATTGAGGCACAACTTCAATATAACTTTGATATACCATTTTTATTTGACTCAGAATGGACAGTTGGTTATGATTATAGAGATCATTTCTCTGATTCAGAGTACACCCTTTATGGAATAAATGATGATGACGATCAGTATACTCAAAATGGTTTATATGCTCAAGGAACCCTTAAGCTAGCTGAAAAAATGGATCTTGTTGTTGCTGGAAGGTATGATCAACTTAACTTTATTAGTGTTGGGGAGTTTGCTCCTAGAGCTGCTCTTGTTTATAAGCCATCTGAAAAAACTACATGGAGGCTTGCATACAACAAAGCTCTTACAGCTCCAAGCGCTTTACAACAATACATAGACTTCCCTGTGCAAGTAATTGCTCCAGGAATCTTAGATGTTTGGCTACATGGTCAAAATAACAGTCAAAGTTTTGGAAATACAATTGACCTAGCTTCTGTTCCATTCGACATACCAATTAGTGCTGCTGCAAATGGTTTACCACTTTCTATTCCATATGCTGCTGTAAGTAGTTTAGCATGGAATGGTTTATATGCTCAGGCTCCTTCACTTCAACCATTACTTGCTCCTTGGGTAGCTCAATATGCTGGTCCTTCAGGTGGAACTGGTCAGCTAGTTGCGTATGATCTATTTGAGCCATCGCAAACAACTGGTAACCGAACAACTCGTAAAGCTAGATTCCAGTCTGTTGAAAACTTTGAAATAGGAGTTACAAGTGTAATAGGTGATAAATTGAAAATTAGTGCAGACTTATACTCTTATGTTAACACTGGATTTACAAACTTTACTGCTGTAGGTGATACTTATGGTCTAGTTGGATCTAATGTTCCTGGTGATTTAGGTGCTGCTGTTGCTGCAGATGCTACAGCATATGTTACCGGAGCTCTGACTGCTGTTACTCAGCAAACATACCAAGGCCTTGCTGCTCAACTTGGACTTCCTTACGAGGTTCTTGCATCAGGAGCTGCTGCTGCATTTGGTGTGCCTTCATTACAGGCTTCAATCGCAGGAGCAGTTGCTCAAACATTAGCTGGTATTAATGGTGCTATGCAGGCTGGTGGGCAAGGATATGTTGCTCAGGCCGGAGCTTTATTCCCTGCATTTGGTGCCGTGGAGTCCAATATGGTTCCTCAAGGTGACGGTGTAACTCATATTACTGCCGGATATATTACTAATGGTGATGCTAAAAGATCACACTGGGGTGCAGATTTCTCTATGGATTATTTTGCAAACCCTGATGTTAGATTATGGGCAAATGCGTCTTGGTTAAGTCAAAATGAATGGATTCCTGGTGAAGACAACGACGATGATCTATTATCGACATCTTACTTAAATGTTCCTAAGTGGAAGTACAGATTAGGTGTAGATTATACTCCATTATCTGGACTTGGTTTTTCAATATCATATCAACATGACAACAAGTTTAGATCAGTGCAATCTGCATGGAGTGGAATGGTTGAAACTAAAAATTTAATTGATATGAGTATCGGCTATAAGTTTAGTAATAATTTTAGATTTGACATTTCAGGAACTAATATAACTGATAATAAGTATTCTACTTTCCCTAATTTACCAGAGATTGGTAGAAGAGTTCTTGGAAAGATTACATTCAACTTCTAAATAATCACAATTTTATCATAAAAAGAGCAACTTTGGTTGCTCTTTTTTTTTGGATAAACTTTTATGTAACTATATTTGAAGCATACCAGCATCAATGAAAAAAGTAGGTATTGACTCTATATCATATTATGTCCCATCTCTTTATGTAGATATTGAGGAATTGGCTGAGAAAAGAAATATCCCAGCTGAAAAACTTGTGCATGGATTGGGTTTAAAAAAAATGGCAACTCCTGACTTTGATGAAGATGCTGCATCAATTGCTGCAAATTCACTTTTTAGACTGATATCCGAAAACAATATTAATCCTAAAGAAATTGGAAGAGTTTATTTAGGAACTGAGAGTGGTGTTGACTCCTCAAAACCAACATCATCTTATGTTGTTGAAATACTTGAAGAAATATTCAAGGATAAATATGGAGAAAGATGTTTTATGAACTGTGATATTGTTGATCTAACATTCGCTTGTGCTGGTGCTGTAGATGCACTTCAAAACTGTTGTGATTGGGTTAGAAATGGTGATAATAGAAAAGCAGTTGTTATAGCATCAGATATAGCGAAATACGAGCTTAACTCAACCGGAGAATACACACAAGGTGCTGGTTCTGTATCTATGCTGATCTGCGAAAATCCATCCATTATTTCATTTAACGGCTCTTGGGGAGTATCAACAAAAGGTATTGGTGATTTTTATAAGCCAAGAAGACAATATAAAAAAACTAATATTTTATTAGAGGCAGCAAAAATTCTTAATAAAGAGGTTTCCAAAGAAGAAGCAGAGGCCTTATTAGAAAATACGCAATCAAAATTCTGGTCCGATACAAATGATTTTATTGAAGTATATAAAGAGGAGCCTATTTTTGAAGGTCAGTTTTCAAATGAAAGTTATAAGGCAAGAGTTTATGAAGCAATTGAAGATTTCAATAACCAAAATGAAAGAAATATTTTAAGAGAATGGGAAAATATAATTTTTCATCTCCCATATGCATACCATGGTAGAAGAATGATAGCTGATAAATGGATAGAATGGATGGAAAAAAATGGAGATATTGAGAATATATTCGCAGAAGCAGGTAATCCAAAGTCTGAGACAGATAAAGAATGGATAAAAAAAGTTTCAAAATCTAGTATTTATAAAAATTTTGTTGAGCAAAAGATTGCTCCCGGTGAAAAGGCATCTTCTGAGATTGGAAATATGTATACCGCCTCAATTTTTATGTCATTAATTAGTTCGCTAGTTGAAGCATCATCAAATGGTAATGAATTTACTAATAAAAAGATTGGATTTATTAGTTATGGTAGTGGTTCTAAAGCAAAGATTTTTGAAGGCACTGTCCAAAATAATTGGAAAAATAAAATTGGAAGAATTAATCTATTTCAAAATCTAAATTCAAGAAAAAAAATTAGCATAGATATCTATGAGCAACTTCACAAAAGGAAGGTTTCATCCAATATTAATAATAACCAAGGGATTATCAAGTTGAAGAATATTGACAATGGTGAATTTACTGAGGGTCTTAGAAATTATATTAAATATTAAATTCTATGAATATATTAGTTTGTATAAGTAATGTCCCCGACACAACTTCAAAAATTAATTTTACTGACTCTGATTCAAAGTTTGATAAGAATGGTGTTCAATTTATAATTAATCCAAATGATGAATTTGGACTGACTAAAGCTGTTTGGATGAAAGAATCAAATAATGCTTCTGTTACAGCTCTTACTGTTGGTGATGCTTCTTCAGAGGCTATACTAAGAAAATGTCTTGCAATTGGTGCTGACAAAGCTATCAGAATTGACTGTGAAGCTCTCGATGCATACTCTGTTGCAAAGGAAATTGAAGCCCACTGTAATGAAATCAATTATGATGTAATTATTTGTGGAAGAGAGTCAATTGACTACAATGGTGGTTTAGTCCCTGGTCTTCTTGCTGGTTATTTAGATTATAATTTTATTACAAATTGTGTTAGTCTTGATATAAACTCAGATAATGTAAAATGTTCAAGAGAGATCTCTGGTGGAATAGAAACTAGTGAATGTAAATTACCTATTGTAATAGGTGCCCAAAAAGGTCTGGTTGAGGAGAGTGATTTAATTATTCCCAACATGAGAGGTATTATGATGGCACGACAAAAGCCTTTAGAAGTAATAGAATCAAACAATTTTAGTGCTCAAGCAGTTGATAATAAGTTTTTTAAACCTGAAGAAAAAGGTGAAGTAAAACTAATAAATGCAGATGAGATTGATAAGCTTATTGACTTATTAGAAAACGAAGCCAAAGTATTATAGATATGTCAGTATTAGTATATTCAGAGTCAGAGAAAAACAATTTTAAAAAATCTTCATATGAAGCCGTCTCATTTGGAAAGTCTCTTGCTGATAAAATGGGAGTTGAATTAATTTGCGTGACATTTAATTGTTCAAATTCCCAAAAATTAAAAAATTTTGGTGCTGATAAAATTTTCAATATTGAAAGTCAGACCTCTCAGGAGTTTACATGTAAAGTGTATTCAGCTTTATTATCAAAAATTATAAAAACTGAGAATGCATCAACTGTAATATTATCGTCATCTGCTGATTCAAAATATTTGGGTGCATATTTAGCTGGATATACTGGTGGTTCATACATTTCTAATGTAGTAGAGCTTCCTGAAAGTATAAATCCATTTATTGTAAAAAGAAGTTGTTTCACTAACAAAGCATTTTCTTCTACTGAACTTAAGGGTGACGTTAAAATTATAAGTATTTCATCCAATTCATATGGGATTTTTGAAAAGGAAGGTAAGGGTTCACAAGTAGAGTCTAAAGTTGATGAAATTAAAACTAATCATAAAGTAACAAATATTGAAAAGCAATCTGGGAGTGTAACAATTGCAGATGCTGACATAGTTGTTTCTGCTGGAAGGGGTTTAAAAGGTCCTGAAAATTGGAAAATGATAGAGGAACTAGCTGATTTACTTGGAGCGGCTACTGCCTGCTCAAAACCAGTTTCAGATATGGGTTGGAGACCTCATAGCGAACATGTAGGGCAAACCGGAAAACCCGTATCTTCAAATTTATACATAGCAATAGGAATATCTGGTGCAATTCAACACTTAGCAGGAATAAATTCATCTAAAGTCAAAGTAGTAATAAATAATGATCCGGAAGCTCCATTTTTTAAAGCTGCTGACTATGGTGTTGTTGGAGATGCTTTTGAGGTTATACCAAGACTTATAGAAGAACTTAAAGCTAAAGTATAGTTTATTACTATAGAATATTTTTTTTCATAGTTTTTGATTATAGTATACGTACATTTATGGCATATAAATTTCAAAAATAGTTTGTGTAAAAACATAAATATAGATATAATCTATGTTAAATAATAAAATAATAGATTTTTCTAATATTCAGAATAAATAACCTCTAATTTAAGCTTGTTGGATAAACTGTTTTCATCAACATTAGAACCATATAAAGCAACAGGAAATGGAACTGAAATAGAAGCATCAGGTATGTTGACCCTATCAAGATCTGAAGTATATGCTTTTCGAACAAATGAGTTATCGATGTTAGCTGTAAGTGTTAGCCCTAAGTCTATGTTTAATGAGTCGTGTCTAATAATATTAGAAACATGATTAGTAACATTAAACTTATAACTAGTTGGATTATTATTTGTGTCATATTGCAAAAAGCCACCAAATAAATATTTATTAGTATTTACTGCTCCAACTTCATAATCTATAGTAAAGTCTTTATTATAATCCTCGATAGGTTCTCCGTTATTATAAGAATATAAATACAATCTGTTCGGAAGGTATTGATAATTTTCTCGGTGAATATTTTGGTCTAAATGCAATACAATGTTTGCTTCATTAATTAAAATATTTTTTGACTTAAGCTCAAAAAGATCATCAGAGATAGAATTATCTGAAGTAAATAATTTTAATTTTGATATAAATTTAGAGCCATTCACATACAACTTTTTTGAAGGAATGTTATCCTTTGATAAGTTAATTTCATTTGTTATCTGTTGATTAAAATCTTTATGATCAAAAAGATTGATTGTTACACCTCCAAGAGGAATAATGGTTGTCTTTTCTTTTATCTCAGTAAAATCATCAGTTAGATCGATGCTTGTTCCATTATTATTATAAGTATCATAATCATATTCAAAGACAAGTCTTGCATTAAGAATATCTAGTAGCATATAAAGGTCGTCAGAGAAATTACTAGCTTTTACTATTAGCCCCCTGAAACTATTATTAAAATTAGATGGATTCTGTAAATCTTCTGTTCCCTCGTTGTTAACAAATGCTCTTTGGAAGTATTCTTTATCAAGAGAAACTCTAATTCTTGGTGTTTCAAAATAACTTATCTCATCTAACTCATCAATATCTTCGGTAGATGGATCATCTTCTTTAAAAAAGACTGGGATTTCATTGAAGTCAAGAGACACCTTGCCATCATAAAATTTTCTTCCAGAGAATCCTCTTTTATAAAAATCGTCATCAGAATAATATTCTTTAAAAGATTCAAAATTATTTGCTGGGTCTAAAGGGCTTAAATGATAAGTTAACTCATAAACCTCAAGATTAAAGTCAGCATTTCTGTTCCCAAATATAGAGTCAATCTCATATACTTGTCTGTCAGCATTATATCCATTAATTTCAGGGTCATCTGGATCTAAAATTCCGTCGTTATCTGAATCTGCACTTAAGGGATTGGTTCCAGCTTGTGTCTCGAGAATATCAGATAAACCATCATTATCAGAGTCACTTGAACTATTGTTTGGATCAACATCATATAAATCAATTACTCCATCATTGTCTTTATCATTAGTATTATTAAAGAATGGCAAATCAAGATAAACTGCTGTTAATTGTTCATTTTCATTAATAAAATTAAGTTGGCCACCATTGTTTTCTTGATCTTGAGTTAGATCTCCAAAAAACTGAAATGAAGAGATATCTAGTTGTGATATAAAACTTGAATTTATCTTGCCAAAAAAGTTATCATTATAAGAACCTAAATGAACATTGGTTAAGTTATTAGTCTGAACTTTATCCATCGACTCTTGATATGAAAAAATTGGAAAAGTCTTTACTTCTAAATCTTCAAATTGATCATCAAATATTTCAATTCCAACAGAATAATAATCTTTGTTACATGATCCAAATAAAAAAAATATAATAATAAAAGGGATTGCCTTAATAACTTTCAAGTTCATTAACCAGTATTTTTTAATAAAAAATCTATTAATTTATCATCTTTAGAATATTCTTTAAATGAGAGACAATCTTTAGAGTTATCTTTTATTGAAGTCAGAATCTCCTTGTCAATATTTTCTGATGATAAAACTACCGAATCAGAGAGCTTAAGCATCAAATTACTCAAGGCAATAAAATCAGGCTCTGAAATTGAGTCTAGATTCATGTCAATTCCGTCAAAATGAATTTTTTCAGCAAGCTTTTTTGATAAAGATCCACTAAAGGCATTAGAGTATAGTGATGAAACTATCTTGCTATTTTCAAATATTGGCTCATCCGCATATAGCTTTTTCAAATACAAAGGGAAAAGAGAAGTAAACCAGCCATGAAGATAGATAATGTCTGGAGACCAATTAAGCCTTTTCACTGTTTCTATTACTCCTTTTGTAAAAAAAATCATTCTCTCATCATTATCTTTTAATAATTTGTCATTTTTATCTAGTAAAAGATCTTTCCTTTTAAAATATTCCTCATTATCTATAAAATAGACTTGCATTCTCTCTTTCGGTATTGATGCAACCTTAATGATAAGTGGCATATATTGATCATCTATAATCATGTTCATCCCAGAAAGCCTAATAACTTCATGAAGCTGATGTCTTCTTTCATTGATAATTCCATATTTAGGCATAAAGATTCTAGTCATTCCACCACTATCATTTATTTTCTTTGAAATTGTAAATGAATTAACTGCTTTCTCTGTCTGAGGTAAATAAGGAACTACCTCAGAGGATATGACAAGTACCTTTTTATCTTTAAGTAACTTCAAAATCTAAATATTGGCTATAGCAAGGCAAAATTACGAAAATTATAAGAGTAAGTATATAAAAACCCTATCTTTAAATTAATTTCTCAAAATTGAGAGTTTTTTCTTCTAATAAAGAACTTTTAAAATCAATAAATAATCAAGGTTTAATTGGTATAGTACCTACAATGGGATCACTTCATGATGGTCACCTATCATTAGTAAAAAAAGCATTAAATGATAATGATCAGGTAATAGTTTCAATATATATAAATCCTACTCAGTTTAATAAAAAAGAAGATTTAAAAGCATATCCAAGAAATATTGATAAGGATCTTGAAAAGCTTAGAGATTTTAAGGACATTATTGTCTATACCCCATCTGACAATGATGTTTATAGCAAAATGACTTCAAAAGACTACGATTTTGATGAATTAGGTCAAGTTATGGAAGGTAAATATAGGACTGGTCATTTTAATGGTGTTGCAACTATAGTTGAAAAGCTTTTTACAATGTTTAAACCAAATAATGCTTATTTTGGAGAGAAAGATTTTCAACAATTACTAATTATTAAAGCTCTTGTTAAAAAACTTAAATTAAGTATAAACATAATCGGAGGCGAGACAATTAGAGATAAATTTGGTTTAGCTTTAAGTTCAAGAAATAATTTGATGAGTAAGGAAGAGAAAGGTGATGCTAGAGAAATAAATAAATTATTGTTTAAAGCAAAAAAAATGTATTTAAGTTATTCTGTTGAAGAAATTAGAGAGAAGGTTAAAGAGGAATTGAATAGCCTAAAGTGTTGTAAATTAGAGTATTTTGAAATAGATGACCTTGGTAGGTACTCAAAATTTTTAGTGGAAGATAGAAAAAGGATTTTCATAGCTTGCTGGATTGGGAAAACAAGACTTATAGATAACATACCCATTTAATATTTTGAAAAAAAAACTTAAAATAGTAATTCCAATTATACTTGGTATTTTCTTCTTATACATCACATATGAATTGACAAGTCAAGAAGAAAAAGATTTAATCTTAAAATATATTAAGTCTGCTAAAATTGAATATATACTAGCGGCAATGTTTTTTGGTTCATTTGCAGATATAATAAGAGGATTAAGATGGCAACTATTATCTAAGTCAATAGGATACAAAACAAATCCTTTAATAAGTGTTGCTAGTGTTTTTATGTGCTATACATCCAATATGGCAATTGCGAGGTCAGGTGAATTTTTAAGAGCTTCTGTTTTAAGTAATTACAATAAAATTCCCATTGGCAAAACATTTGGAACTATTGCAGCAGAGCGAGTAGTAGATGTTATTATTTCATTTATTATTTTAATAACTGTTTGGGCTCTTCAATACCAAGTTATAGTCGAATCTTTTTTTAGCACAAACATATTATATTTTATAAATGATAATATTGCTCTAATTAGTCTTTTTATTATTATAGTTTTATTGATATTTATTTTTTTTCTAAAAAAAAGTAGGGGGATAAGAAATTTTTTTAAAAGCATTTTGGAGGGTTTATTATCAATAACCAAGCTAAATTCAAATTTGATTTTTTTTATTCTATTTTCATTAATGATTTGGTCATGCTACATTTTAGCATTTTATATGATTAAATTTTCGGTTTTTGAACTTAGTTATATAGATTCTAATTTGATTTTTCCTGCATTTGTTGTTGGAGTTTATAGTATATCTCTTTCTAATCATGGGCTAGGTGTTTATCCTTTAGCAATATCCCTATTTCTTGCAAATTTTGGAATAAACGCTGAAATAGGATTAACATATGGATGGTTGGCCTGGTCTTGTCAAGCAATTATAACTTTGATTTTTGGAGCTCTATCCTTTTTTGTGCTACCTTTGCTTTATACAAGTGATTGAAATGAAAAAAATAATAAAAGATTTTTTATCACAAGTAAGTCAAAAAAACCAAAATGAGCCTGAATTTATGCAGGCTGTTACTGAGGTTGCAGAGACTGTTATTCCATACATAGTAAGTCAAGACATATACTATGGTCAAAATATTTTATTAAGAATGGTTGAACCTGAAAGAGTAGTCTCTTTTCGAGTTGCTTGGATTGATGATAATGAAGAAATTCAGGTAAACAGAGGCTACAGAATTGAGATGAACTCTGCAATTGGTCCTTATAAGGGCGGGCTTAGATTTCATCCATCTGTCAACCTAAGCATTCTAAAATTTTTAGCATTTGAACAAGTTTTTAAAAATGCTTTAACAACACTTCCAATGGGAGGCGGAAAAGGAGGTTCTGATTTTGATCCAAAAGGTAAATCCGATACAGAAGTTATGAGATTTTGTCAGAGCTTTATGACGGAACTTTTTAGACATATAGGTCCTAATAAAGATATTCCAGCTGGTGATATTGGGGTTGGTGGGAGAGAAATTGGTTATCTTTTTGGTCAGTACAAAAGACTCAAAAATGAATTTTCGGGTGTTTTAACAGGTAAAGGAATGTCATGGGGAGGATCATTAATTAGGCCTGAAGCAACAGGATATGGGGTTGTATATTTTATAGATGAAATGTTGAAGCATCAAGGAGATACTTTAAAAGATAAGAAAGTTACTATATCTGGATCTGGAAATGTTGCTCAATATGCTACTGAAAAGTGCATCGACATGGGGGCTAAGGTTTTAACTCTTTCTGATTCCTCTGGATTCATCTATGACAAAGATGGTATAGACTCCGAAAAACTCCAATATATTATGGAGATTAAAAATGGTAAAAGAGCCAGGATTTCAGAGTATTTAAAGAAATATTCTAAAGCAGAATACTACCCAAAAAAATCACCTTGGATTATTAAATGTGATATTGCCATCCCATGTGCTACTCAAAATGAGCTAGATTTAAAAGATGCAAATTCTTTGATAAAGAATGGGTGTTCTACTGTTGGTGAAGGGGCTAATATGCCATGTACACCTGATGCAGTCGAATTATTTATAAACAACAAAATTTTATATGCACCTGGCAAAGCTTCAAATGCAGGTGGGGTAGCTGTTTCTGGATTAGAAATGGCACAAAATTCCCTAAGGTATACTTGGACTCGAGATGCTGTAGATGGTAAATTAAAGGAGATAATATCTGATATTCATACATCATGTGTCAAGTATGGTTCATCAAAAAGCGAAATAAATTACGTAAAGGGAGCAAATATTGCTGGTTTTGTTAAAGTAGCTGATGCAATGCTTGCACAAGGAGTAGTTTAGAATGTCCAATTCAAAAGGTTTTGTTGTAAAATCAATTAAAAATGGGGAAACTAGCATGATTGTATCGTGCTATCTTGAGGATATTGGCTTAGAGAGCTTCATAGTAAAAGGAGTCTATGGGACTAAAAACAATAAGTTTACAAAGGCACATTTTTTTCCACTTAATTTCATTAGTATAGATTATAGTGTAAGTAAGACTGGTAGACTAGGTTATATCAAAGAAGTAAAGCCCTTAAAACTTTATAAGAGTTTACATTCTAATGTAGAGAAAAGTACTGTCATAATTTTTTTATCAGAAATTTTAAACAGTATATTTAAAGAAGAAGGTGAAGAAAATAAAAATTTGTTTAATTTTTTAGACAGATCTTTAAATTGGTATGACAGCCAAGAAAGTTGCAATAATTTTCATATTAAATTCTTAATTGAATTAACAAGATACATAGGATTCTATCCAAACATTAGCAGTGAAGAAGACAAGTTCTTTAATCTTGAATCTGGATCTAGCTCAAGTATAAAACCTATATCTAAATCTATTGAATTTGAGGATTATAATTTATTTAAGCAGTTATTAGGCATGAAATTTGAGGATTTAAACTATATGGGGATAAACAAAAATTCTAGACTGAGATTGCTTAATCATATAATTGACTATTATTCTTTACATTTACAAATGTTCAAATCCCCCAAATCAATTGATATTTTAAGTGAAATTTTCAAATAAGTCAATACAAATTTGTAAGAAGACAATTCTGCTTCTTTTATTTACTAGTGTTTCTTTTGCACAGCAGATCAGCCTGAAGGATAGTGAGACTATGGAAGTCTTGTCGGATGTTGCAGTATTTAATGAAAGTAAAGACAAATCAATAATAAGTGATCTAAATGGAAATGTTGATCTTGAATTATTTTCTAATGAAAGAAAAATATTTTTCCAATTACTTGGATATTCTTTATTAGAATTATATCTAGATGATATTGAAGATGGAAGTACAGTTTTTTTATATCCAGAAAGCCAAAATCTTGACGAAGTAATTTTATCAGTTGCAAGATCTGCATCTAGTGTAAATCAAATTGCAGAAAAAGTTTCAGTTATTAAGTCCGAGGATTTATTCATTTCATCGCCAAGCTCAGGTGCAGAAATGCTAGAACTAAGCCCTGGAGTTAGAATTCAAAAAAGTCAAGGTGGAGGTGGGAGCCCAATTATAAGAGGATTTGAAGCTAATAGAGTCCTAATAGTTGTTGATGGTGTAAGAATGAATAATGCAATATATAGATCTGGTCATTTACAAAATTCCATAACAATAGATCCTAGCAATATTGAAAGAGCAGAAGTAATATTTGGATCTTCATCTGTAGGTTATGGTTCAGATGCAATGGGTGGTGTCATTCATTACTATACAAAGAATCCAATACTAAAAGATTCTAAAAAGATTTCATCAAGTTTTACTTCAAACTTTAATTCAGCTAACAACAGTGTGACAAATAATTTCAACACTAATTACAGTTCTGATAATTGGGGTAGCATCACTTCAATTTCTATTTCCAAATACGGTGACATTAGAATGGGAAAAAAAAGAAATCATGGTTATTCAAACTGGGGCCTAAATCCAATATTTTCTCAAAATTCAAGATATAAGTTTTATGCTGAGCCATCTATTAACTCAGATAAAAATATTCAAAAGAATACAGGTTATAGTCAAGTTGATTTATTTCAAAAGTTTCTATTTAGAATTGGTGACAATAATCTTCTTAATTTAAATATTCAGTTCTCTGAATCAAGTGATATTGATAGATTTGATCAACTGAGCATTCCAATGGATGATTCATTAAAATTTAGCGAGTGGTATTATGGACCTCAAAAAAGATTATTGATTTCTCCAAGTCTAAGAATTTTTCCAAAAAAGAAATTCATGGATAAAGGTGTTATAACTTTTGGATTCCAGAAGGTTAATGAGAGTAGAATTAAAAGAAAGTTTAATTCATTAAATAGATCACATCAAATAGAGGATTTAACAGTTTTAAGCTTAAATGGTGACTTTGACAAATCTTTTAATAATGGACATACTCTTTCATATGGATTAGAGACAACATATAATCATAATTATTCTAAAGCGTATGACAGAATTTTAAGTGTCGATGGTAATAATGTCATAGGTTTAGGTCCAAAAACTGCAATACCCACCAGATATCCTAGTGATGGAAGTTCATACGCAAGCTTTGCATCTTATGTAAACTGGTCATGGAACTTGAGTGAGTTTTTTACCTTCAATGTTGGAACAAGACTAACATTTACAAAATTAAAAGCAAGTTGGAATGATGTTATATCAGTAAATCCTCAATTATCAAAAGTTAATTTAAATTCCGAAGCTTTAACAACTACTGTGTCAATGAAATTAAGGCCAAGTAATAAAATTCAAATAAATACAGTTTTATCAAGTGGTTTTAGAAATCCTAATATTGATGATATAGGTAAGATTAGAGAAAATAATGGACTGTTAGTTGTTCCTAATACATTTTTAAAACCTGAGTATGCATATAATCTTGATTTAGGAGTTGATTATAGGTCTCTTAATGGCAAAAGTTATTTCTCAATTAGAGGTTTTAGTACAATAATTTCTAGACATATTGGGAGAGCAGAATATACAGTTTACTCTGATATTACTACTCCTGATACATCTACAATTATATATAATAATGAGGAAGTAACTACAATTGCTAATAAGAATCTGGGCAATAGGTTCATTCATGGATTTTCAATTGATGGTTTTAATAATCTAAGTAGAGGTTTAAAAATTAATTACAGCCTTACGTACACTAAAGGGGATAATAATGAATCGTATGGTCCACTTCCTTCAATATCACCTTTATTTGGATCACTTTCGTTGAACTATATTAATAATGATATAACAATTAGGGCTGTATATAAGTTTAGTGATTCAAAAGATCCATCAGAATATAGTATAGGAGGAGAAGATGGTCTTGATGAAACCCCATATATCATTGGTCAAGATGGGTTAAAAAATTTCTTAGGAACCCCAAGTTGGTCAGATTTTTCAATTTTTGCAAGTAAAAAAATATCATCAAACTCCACATTAAGACTTGGGATTTCAAATATTTTTGATATTCATTATAGAACATTTGCTTCTGGAATTTCTGCACCTGGAAGATCTTTCCAAGCAGGTTTAAATCTTAAATTATAAAGTACCTAATTAACTTTATTTTGATCAAAATCATTAATTTCGCCTTTAATTCTAGGTCTAATGAGATTTAAAGAATCAAAAAATTTTTCACTTCATTCAATTGCAAAAGAGATTGAAGATTTTTGGGCTAAAAATGATGTCTTTATCAAATCATTCAACAGAGATAACAGAGAAAGCTTTGTTTTTTTTGAAGGCCCTCCTTCTGCAAACGGCAAGCCTGGAATTCACCATGTAATGGCAAGAACGATAAAAGATGCTTTTTGTAGATATAAAACTATCAAAGGATTTAACGTTAAAAGAAAGGCTGGATGGGACACTCATGGACTTCCTGTTGAATTAGGTGTAGAAAAAGAACTGGGGATTTCAAAAGATGATATTGGAAATAAGATTAGTGTATCGGAATATAATAGAGCATGTAAAGAAGCGGTTATGAAATATACTTCTAACTGGGAATCTCTAACTAAAGAGATGGGTTATTGGATTGATATGTCTGATCCTTATGTAACATTCGATTCTAAATATATGGAATCCGTATGGTGGATTATAAAAGAAATTTACAATAAGAATTTGATATACAAAGGCTATACTGTTCAACCCTATTCGCCTGCTGCTGGATCTGGTTTAAGTTCACATGAACTTAATCAGCCTGGCGCATATAGAGATATTAGTGATACCTCTGTTGTGGCTCAGTTTAAATCTATAAAAGAAGGACTCCCTAATGAATTTATTAATCTATATCCATTTTATTTTCTTGCCTGGACAACTACACCATGGACACTACCTTCAAACACAGCATTAACTATTGGTAAGAAGATCAAATATTCTTTTGTTAAAACATATAATCAATACACTAAAGAGTTAGTAACTGTTGTAATAGCCTCTAAACTAATTGATAAGATTTTTTCTAAGATTTTTTATGAGGTAAAAACTGAGAAAGAATTAAACTCATATAACACTGAAAAGCGAGATATACCTTATTTAATATACCATGAAGTGTCTGGTAAAAGTTTAGAAAATATCCGATATGAAAGAATTTGGGAAGAATCTCCTCTGCCATTGGATAATCCAGAAAATGCATTTAGAGTAATAAGTGGAGATTTTGTTACTACTGATGACGGAACTGGAATTGTTCATACAGCTCCAACATTCGGAGCAGATGACTATAAGGCTGCAAAATCAGCAAAACCTGAAGTTCCACCATTACAAGTTTTAGATAAAAATGGCATTAAAGTTCCACTTGTTGATCTTAAAGGAAAATTTATTGACGGAATTGGTTTAATAAGTGGCAAATATGTAAAAAATGAATATTATGAATCAGATTGTATTCCAGAAAAATCTGTTGATGTTGAAATATCCATTAGACTTAAAGAATTAAATCGCGCATTTAAAGTAGAGAAATATTCACATTCTTACCCTCATTGTTGGAGAACTGATAAGCCAGTTCTATATTATCCAATGGAATCTTGGTTTATAAAAATGGATAGCTTATCAAACAGAATGTTTGAATTAAATCAGGAAATTAATTGGAAACCCAGGTCAACTGGTGATGGTAGATTTGGAAATTGGTTAAAGACTGCTAATGATTGGAATCTTTCAAGATCAAGATTCTGGGGAATTCCTATACCAATTTGGACTGATGAAGAAAATGAAGAAATCAAAGTGATTGGTTCGGTAGAAGAGCTTATTAATGAAATTGAAGTTTCAGTTAAAAATGGCCATATGTCATCTAATCCATACCCTGATTTTCATATTGGCAATATGTCAGATGAGAATTATTTGAATATAGATCTTCATAAGGATATTGTTGATGAAATAACTCTTACATCAAGTAAAGGTAAGCCAATGAAAAGGGAAAAAGATATTATCGATGTTTGGTTTGATTCAGGATCAATGCCTTATGCCCAATTTCATTATCCTTTTGAGAACAAAGATTTAATTGATAATAAAATTAATTTTCCAGCTGATTTCATTGCTGAGGGTGTTGATCAAACAAGAGGATGGTTTTATACTCTTCATGCTATTTCAACTTTAGTGTTTGACTCAATTTCATATAAAAACGTAGTGTCAAATGGTTTAGTTCTTGATAAAAATGGACAGAAAATGTCTAAGAGACTTGGTAATACAGTAGATCCATTTAAAATGATTGATGAATATGGTCCTGATGCAGTTAGATGGTATATGATTTCAAACTCAAATCCATGGGATAATTTAAAATTTGATCAGGAGGGTGTGGCTGAAGTTAAAAGAAAGTTTTTTGGCACATTTCATAATGTATACAGTTTTTTTAGTCTTTATGCCAATATCGATAATTTTTCATATCAAGAAGATAAAATAGCTTTTGAAAAAAGATCAGAATTAGATCAATGGATACTATCAGAATTGAACTCTTTAATAAAGAGAGTAGATAATTATTACAATGAGTATGATTTGACACCTGCCTCCAGAGAAATTAGTGATTTTGTTCAAGAGAAATTAAGTAATTGGTATGTTAGATTATCAAGAAGAAGATTTTGGAAGGGTGAATATAATAAAGATAAAATTTCAGCTTATCAGACTCTGTATGAGTGCTTATCCTCCATAAGTAAACTTATTTCACCAATTGCTCCTTTTTACTCAGAATATATTTATCAATGTATCAACTCCGTAACTAAAAAAGAAGACTTTGAATCAGTTCATTTATCTGAATTTCCTTCATCAGATGAAGATTTAATTAAATTAGAATTAGAAAATAAAATAAATCAGGTAAGAAATATTTGTTCACTTGCTTTATCAATTAGAAAAAAAGAAAAGTTAAAGGTAAGACAGCCACTTAATAAGATCATTATCCCTGTTAAGGATAAAAATGAAAGAAATGACATTGAAAATGCTAAAGCTCAAATATTATCTGAAATTAATGTAAAATCTATTGAATTTTTAAATAGTAAAGATTCATTGCTTATTAAAGAATTGAAGCCTAATTTCAAACTTTTAGGGCCAAGATATGGCTCAATAATTAATGATGTTTCTAATATAATCAAAGGCTTCTCTCAAGAGCAAATTGAAGATTTAGAAAGAGATGGAAAAGCAAATTTTATGATTAAAGATACTAATGTTACAATTGATCTGGGGGATGTTGAAATAAACTATAAAGACATAGAGGGATTATCAGTAGCAAGTGGGGACGGAACAACTATTGCATTAGATCTTAAACTAGATGAAAATCTTATCAATGAGGGTATTGCTAGAGAGCTTGTTAATAGGATTCAAAATATAAGAAAGAGTAAAGACTTAGAAGTAACCGACAAAATTGAAATTAACATCAAAAAGTCAGAAAAATTGGAAAATGCGATTAAGTCAAATTTAGACTATATCAAAGGTGAAACATTGGCAAATAAATTATATTTTAGCGAGAATTTTAATAATGAAGGTGAGACTTTAGAGTTTGACGATATTAAAACTGTGATAACTATAAACAAAATTTAAAATGAGTAAAATTTCAAAAAATAGGTATTCGGATAAAGAATTAGAAAGCTTTAGAAAAATAATTAACGAAAAAATTGAAAAGGCACAGGTTGATTTAGACTTATTAAAGAGTGCATACATGAATGATAGCAATAATGGAACTGACGATACATCTCCTACCTTTAAGTCATTTGAGGAAGGATCTGAAACAATGTCAAAGGAAGCTAACACTCAGCTAGCCTTAAGGCAAGAAAAATTTATTAGGGATTTAAAAAATGCCCTTGTGAGAATTGAAAATAAGACATATGGTATATGTAGAGTTACTGGTAAGCTAATCAATAAGAAAAGACTTAAAATAGTTCCCCACGCAACACTTAGTATAGAAGCAAAAAATATCCAAAACTAAAAATTGAAAACTTGATTCCTTTCATTAAAAATATTGATGCTAGAAAATCATTAGCTCTGATTATAGCTTTAATATTTTTAGATCAAGTAGTTAAATTTTACATTAAATTAAATTATCCTCTCACCATTGGTGAACCTCCTATAATTGATATTGGATTTTTTAAGCTATTATTTATTGAGAATAAGGGTATGGCTATGGGTGCTAGCCTGAATACATTATTACCTTTTCTTGACGATAATACTGCAAAATTAATCTTAACATTATTTAGAATTTTCGCTTGTATTGGTCTAGGTTTTTGGTTAAGAAATATGATTAAGAAGAGAGCTTCTCAATTATTAATTTTTTGTCTGTGTTTAATATTAGCTGGTGCAATTGGTAACCTTATTGACTCAGTATTTTATGGCATTATCTTTTCTTCGAGCTACGGTCAAGTAGCAACTTTATTTCCTGAAGTTGGATATGCGCCACTCTTTTATGGAAGTGTAGTTGATATGATTCAGTTTCCTCTAGCAACCTGGATTTGGCCAGAGTGGCTTCCTGTAATTGGTGGTCAAGAATACACATTTTTTGAGTATGTCTTTAATTTTGCAGACTCATATATAAGTACAGGAGTACTTATATTATTAATATTTAATAATAAGGTCTAAATGTGATCAAATTTATGTACTTGTGTTGGTGTGATACAATAATCTAGTTTAACATCATTGTCATCAATATCTTGGATTTTATTAATAGGATCAAAAAATGAAAGTCCTATTTTTAATGAACTTTTATTGGTTAGCTTAAGGAATCTATCATAATAGCCCTTACCATATCCTACTCTATGCCCTTCTAAATCATAAGCTAGAAGTGGAATAAATATTAAATCTAAATTCTCAATTATAAAACTATAGCCATTATTAGGTTCTTTTATGCCGTACTCATTTAAACTAAATTCAGTTTTATCATTTATTGCAACATGAACAAGTTCATTATTAGAGATTTTTGGAACTATTATAATTTTTTTTTCTGACTTTAATTTATTAATTATAGAAGATGTGTCTAGTTCATTATATTTTGAAATTGAAATAAAAATATGATAAAGCTTTAATTTCCAAATGTCAAGTTTATCTAATTGTTTACAAACTTTCTGACTCAAATGATCAACTTCTTGTTTTGTTAAGGAAAGTCTTTTCTTCTTATAATGAGATCTTAAAAAAGTTTTGTCTGCAGTTATCACTTAATATTATTTAAAATAAAAATAGGTTTATTTTTGTTACAGTGAAAGAAAGTAAGGTATATATAAAAGCTAAGTCTCTACCGGAAGAACCAGGAGTTTATCAATT
The DNA here is from genome assembly GCA_902559905.1 of uncultured Bacteroidota bacterium. Lineage (GTDB taxonomy): Bacteria > Bacteroidota > Bacteroidia > Flavobacteriales > Flavobacteriaceae > Marisimplicoccus. Next base: position 182,991 of record CACEJV010000001.1, read on the forward strand.
CTTTGATAAGGACAATGAGATTATATATATAGGTAAAGCAAAAAATCTCAAGAAAAGAGTTTCATCATATTTCACCAAATCACATGACACCAATAAGTTAAAGCTTCTTGTTAAAAGTATAGATAAAATTGAAAGAATAATTGTTGATACTGAAATGGATGCACTTCTACTTGAAAATAACTTAATCAAAAAATATAAGCCAAAGTATAATGTTCTTCTTAAAGATGACAAATCATATCCTTGGTTATGTATAAAAAAAGAGCCTTTCCCCAGGGTTTTTTATACGAGAAAAGCTATTCGCGACGGATCAGAGTACTATGGACCATATAGAAATGTTAAGACTGTAATTACTCTACTTGAAATAATTAAAGAGATTTATCCACTTAGAACATGTAACTATAAATTAACTAAAGAAAACATAGATAATAAAAAGTTTAAGCTTTGTCTAGAGTACCACCTAGAAAACTGTGAGGGTCCATGTGTTGGTAAAGTAAAGGTTAATGACTATGAAAAAAACTTGAAGGGAATAAGGGATATTATTAAAGGAGATTTTAAGGCATCTTTGAAAAGACTAGAAGACAGAATGATTGATTTCTCAAACAGTCTTGAGTTCGAAAAAGCTCAAAAAATTAAAGAAAAACTTGAATCACTAAAAAATTATCAATCGAGGTCAACTATAGTTAGTCCAAAAATCAGTGATGTAGATATCTTTACTATAATATCTGATGAGTCTTATGCTTATGTTAACTTCATACAGGTATCATATGGTTCAATTGTAAGGTCACATACTCTGGAAATTAGAAAAAAACTTAATGAGTCAGATAAACAAATACTACAGCTGAGTATTATTGAATTAAGAGAAAGGTTCTTATCAAGCTCAAAGGAAGTTTATCTTCCATTTAGAATAAATCTTGGTGAGAAAATTAAAGTTCAAGTTCCTAAAAAGGGAGAGAAAAAAAGTCTTATAGATCTATCATTAAGAAATGCAAAGTTTTATAGAATTGACAAATTAAAACAAATTAAAATTGTAGATCCAGAGGCACATGTTAATAGAATTATGGAACAGGCTAAAATGGATTTAAAACTATCTAAAAAACCTATTCATATTGAGTGTTTTGATAATTCAAATTTGATGGGAACAAACCCAGTCGCATCATGTGTGGTCTTTAAGAATGGAAAACCTTCCAAAAAGGATTATCGTCATTATAAAATAAAAAGTGTAGAAGGTCCAGATGATTTTGCATCAATGGAAGAAGTAGTTTATAGAAGATTGAAAAGACTAATGAATGAAAAACAATCTTTGCCAAATTTGATAATAGTTGACGGTGGCAAGGGGCAATTATCATCAGGGTTAAACATATTAAAAAAATTAAATTTAGACAATAAAATATCTATAATAGGGATTGCAAAAAAGCTTGAGGAAATTTTTAAACCAGGTGACAAGCTTCCATTATATATTGATAAGAAATCTGAAACTTTAAAGTTAATTCAACAATTAAGAAATGAGGCTCATAGATTTGCTATAAACTTTCATAGGGACAGGAGAAGTAAAAGTGCACTAAAATCTGGAATTGATAATATTCAAGGAGTTGGTCCAATTTTAAAAGAGAAACTATTAAAGAAATATAAATCATTTAAAAGATTGAAAAGTGCAAGTGAAAAAGATTTAATTGAATTTCTTGGAAACTCTAGAGGTAGGTCGATTTTTAATCAATTAAAAAATTAATTTTAGTTAATTTTGAAAAAGAAATGACAAAAATTATTGCCCTATACCTTCAAGTTCTCCTCTTAAGCATAAATATAACTTTCGGACAGAATATCCTTTCTGATTCAAAGCCTTTTAAAGCAGGGGAAAATCTAGAGTATATTGTACATTATGGAATTTTCAATGCTAGCTATGCGTCACTTAGATTAACTAATGAAAAATTAGATGGTAAAGACTTTTTACTAGCATCTGGATATGGGAAAACTATTGGTTTAGCAAGACTTTTTTTTAAGGTTGAAGACTATTACAGCAGCTACTTTGATGGTACAGTTGTTACACCATATTTTTTTAAAAGAAACATTTATGAAGGTGGATACACAAAAAATTTGGAAGTAAAGTTCAATTCAGAGCTTCAAAATGCTACAGTAAACAATATAAAAAATCAAACCATCGAGACAATTAATACAAAAGATAATGTTCAAGACTTAATTTCTTCATTATATTACTTAAGGAAAAATTTTTCTGAAGAAAAGGTAAGTGTTGGAGAGTCATTTACAATTAACATGTTCTATGATTCAAAAAATAGGGAATTACCATTAAGATATTTGGGCAAGGATATAATCAATACAAAATTTGGTAAAATTGAATGTTTAAAGTTTATGCCGACAACAAATAGAAGTAGAATTTTTAAAGGTGAGGGAAGCATTACTATTTGGCTTACAAATGACAAAAACAGAATTCCCATAAGAGTTCAAGCAGACCTTTTAATAGGTTCAATAAAAGCTGACTTAGAAAAATTTACCGGGATTGCTAATCCCTTAGAAATTGTAATTAAAAACTGATGAGAAAATTATTTACATTATTAATTATTGCCAGTTTAATGTCTTGTAACTCTGAGGAGAATAAACAAATAGAGGAGAATCCTGTAATATACAAATACGGTTATGATCAAAGTAAATATGTTTTTGAGGAAAGAAAAGTAAAAAGAGGTGACACATTTGGAGATATACTTGAAGACGAGGGCATTGACTATCCTGAAATATACCAAGCAATTGAAAAAACAAAAAATGATGTTAGCTTTAGAAAACTTCAATTAGGTAAGCCTTACACTTTAATTTTTACAAATGATTCAATAAGAAAGCTTAAAGCATTCGTTTATCACCCGACAATTGAAGGATATTCATTTATTCAACTAAGGGATAGTGTATACGGTAAGACTTTTTCAAAACCTAGAAGCTATAAAGATTTATCAGCATCTGGAACTATTGACAATTCATTGTATTTGACTCTCGAAGAGCAAGGTAAAGATCCTCTATTAACATACTATTTGTCTGATATTTATGCTTGGACAATTGATTTTTTCAGACTTGACAAAGGAGATAAATTCAAAGTAATATATACTCAGGCATTTGTTGATGATACAATTCCAGTAGCTATAACAAAAGTCAAGGCTGCTTATTTTGTTCATAAAGGAGTAGAGCGATATGCCTTTGAATATGAAACTGATTCAATTAAAGGAATTGTTGAGTATTTAGATCAAGATGCTAAAAATTTAAGAAGAGCTTTTCTGCAATCTCCAATTAAATTTGGAAGAATTTCTTCAAGGTATAATTTAAGAAGAAGAATTGCATTATATGGCAATAGAGTAAGACCACATAGGGGAACAGACTTTGCAGCTCCAATTGGCACACCTATTTTATCAACTGCAAATGGAACAGTAACAGAGGTAAGTTATACTAGAGCAAATGGAAGGTATGTGAAAGTGAAACACAATAACACATATACCACTCAGTATCTTCATATGCAAAAAGCAAATGTAAAAGTTGGACAGTTTGTTGAACAAGGAGACGTAATTGGCTTAGTAGGAGTGACTGGGTATACTTCTGGACCTCATGTGTGTTACAGGTTCTGGAAAGATGGACGCGAAGTTGACCCATTTAAACAAAAACTCCCAGAGGCTAAACCAATTAATGAATCATTAAAAAAGGAGTATTTTAGTGATATAGTTTTAATTAAGTCTCAGCTTGATTCAATTGTGATAAAAAATAAAACTTCTATATAATGTCTTTATCAAAGAAGAATCCAACAAATCAGAAATCGTGGTCAAGCCTAGAGAAGCTTTACAATCAAGAAAACAGTTTACATATTAACGATTATTTTAAAAGTGAGAAGAATAGACTTGAAAAGTTTACAGCTAGTTTTAATGATTTATATGTTGATTTTTCAAAAAATAGAATCAGTAAAGAAGCTTTTGATTTATTAATTGAACTTTGTAAGGAAACAGACCTTAAAGAAAATATAGATAAGTATTTTAATGGATCTACCATAAATGAAACTGAAAACAGGTCAGTTCTGCATACGGCATTAAGATCAAAACACACTAACTCAGCGGAAATATCTGAAGAGGTAAATAATACTTTATCAAAAATTAGAACTATTTCAGATGAGATTAACAAAGGTATTAGGCTTGGACATTCTGGCAAAAAGATTGAGAATGTTGTAAATATAGGTATAGGCGGCTCACATCTTGGGCCAGAAATGGTGACTGAAGCTTTAAGTTTTTACTCACAAGGTATAAAACCTTATTTCATTTCAAATATAGACCCAGACTACACAGAAAATTTACTGAAATCTATCAATCCAGATACTACAATTTTTATTATTGTTTCTAAAACATTTACAACCATTGAAACTCTTGAAAATGCCAAAAAAGTCAGAAAATGGTTTGTTAAGAATGTAAATGAAGAATCAATTAAAAATCATTTCATTGCAGTTTCAAATAATACTGAAGATCCCAAAGAATTCGGTATTGAATCTAAAAATATTCTTTCTATACCTGAATGGGTGGGTGGAAGATTCTCTTTATGGGGCTCTGTAGGTTTAATTATTTCAATTTGTGTTGGATCTAAAAATTTTGATGATTTTTTAAATGGTTCAAGGGAAATGGATCTACATTTCAAAGAAACGCCTTTTGAGAAAAATATACCCGTTGTACTTGCTTTACTAAGTATTTGGTACAATAACTTTTTTAAGTGTGAAACTGAGGTAATTCTTCCCTATAATCAATTTCTTGATAAGCTTCCTGATTATCTTCAACAAGCAAGCATGGAGAGCAATGGTAAGAGCATAGATAGGGAAGGTAAAAGGGTTGACTATCAAACAGGCACAATAATCTGGGGGTCAACAGGAACAAACGCACAGCATGCATTTTTTCAACTTATGCACCAAGGGACAAAGCTAATTCCAGCTGATTTTATTGCCTTTAAAAAACCCCTGTACAATGATACAGAACAACATAAAATTTTAACTTCAAATTTCTTAGCTCAGACAAATGCTTTGTTGGTAGGTAATAAAAAGTCTGGAGATGAAATTCATAAAAATATTGACGGTAACAGACCCTCCAACACAATACTTATCAACAAGTTAACTCCACATAACCTTGGCTCTTTAATAGCTATGTATGAAAGTAAAATTTTTGTTATAGGTTCCATTTTGAATATTTATAGTTTTGATCAATGGGGTGTTGAGTTAGGAAAATCAATAGCTAAACAAATTTTGAATAATGGCAAATCTAACCTAGACGAGTCATCCTCTCAAATTTATGACAAGCTTCAATAGATTTAATCTACAATTACATCTTTGTTAATTAATATTCTGTTAATATTTACTTATTAAAAAGAAGAATTTTAAATCCTATTTTTGAGTAAATCAATAATCTAATTACTAATTACTAATAATAATGAAAAAATTAAGCTTAATAATATTTTCTCTTTTTACATTTACTATAGCAGCTCAAGAGTCTGTTCTTGATTCTATAGCTTTGACCGAAGTTACTGTGACTTCTCAAGTTGTTGATGTAGCTAGAGACAGAATAACTCCTATTGCATTTAGTTCAGTTTCAGGTGCTGAAATTGATCTTAAAGCTGGAAATCTTGAGTTTGTTGAAACACTAAAAAGAACCCCTGGGGTCTATACAAATCAAGATAATGGTGGTTATGGTGATGGTCAGATGTATGTGAGAGGTTTTGGTTTTACCAATACCGCTTATGTAATCAATGGTCAGCCAGTGAACGACATGGAAAATGGTCGTGTTTATTGGTCAAACTGGATGGGACTAATTGATCTTACATCAAGTGTTCAAATTCAAAGAGGCTTAGGTTCAACATCTCTTGCAGTTCCTTCTGCAGGTGGAACTGTTTCAGTTAATACACGAGCTGCTGAGGTAGACCCAGGTACAGGAATTAAAATGTCACTTGGTGATAATAACTACCAAAAATTTACTGCATTTCATAATACTGGAGTCAATGAACTAGGTTGGTCTTCAAGTTTTCTTCTTGGATTCTGGCAAGGTGATGGTTGGAGAAATGGTATGCAGGGACAGGGAACAACATATGCCTTTTCAGTTGGTTATACTCCTAGAGGAGGAGACCACGAATTTAACTTCTCATTAATTGGTGCTGGACAGTGGCATCATCAAGCATATTATGGAACACAACTTCAAGATTATCTTGATTATGGTCCAATACAAGGGGATGATTATAGAAAATTTAATGCATTGTATGGAGACTACAATGGTGAAGAATTTTCAATACTAAGGAATTACTACAATAAGCCGTTAGCAACATTTAACTGGGATTGGGAAATTTCAAGTAGAGTAACTTTAGCAACCTCTCTATATGGTTCTGCCGGAAGAGGTGGTGGAACAGGTTTAAGAGGAAGAGGATCTTATGGTGTTAGTCCATTCAGGGAGTCATATGCCGAGTATCTTGATGATCATGGTGAGTGGAGAAATTCTGATACAACTATTAATTGGAATGTTGCTGTTCAGAAAAATGCTGCTGGAGCATATGTACCTGACAGTGGACCTTTTGCAGGAATGAAGTTAGGTTACCACAATACTATTGACGGTCTTCCAAGTAAGTGGGGAGCAGATACAACTATAAGAAGATTCTCAACAAACTCCCACAATTGGTTGGGTGGAATTTCTAAAATTAAAATAGATTCAGATAATTTTAGATATGAAATTGGAGTTGACTTAAGATCATACAAAGCATACCATAGAAGAGGTCCTGAGACTCTATTTGGACTTGATGGATATATTTCTACCATAAATGGATTTAATTTCTCAGGAAATGGTGATAGGATTGGAACTGTTATTACTGACACATATGAAGCAAATCCATTTAAAAATTTAGGTATGGATAATCCTAATGGATCTCAAAGATATTATATAGGTCATGTTAATTGGACAGGTTTTAACGGTTTGATGGAATATACTGGTAGTGAGAAATTCTCAGCTGTACTTCAATTTGGTACATCAAGTCAAGACTATCAATGGGAAGGTTTTTATACTGCTGCACCGGACACTAAAAGTAGAGTGGTTACTGTAAATGGAGGATATATTAAAGGTGGTGCTAACTATAGAGCAAACGATAATTCAAATTTTTTCTTCAATTTGGGACAAATCATGAGACCTCCATCTTTCGATGGTGTATTCCCTAATGCTGACTATGATTTTGAAGAAGCTGATGAAATTCTTAATGAATCATTTACTTCATTCGAGCTTGGATATGGTTTTAGAGCTTCAAATTTCAAAGCTACTATTAATGCATATCACACTGTATGGGGAGACAGAACACTGAGGAGAAGCACGTCGATAGATGATCAGGGAGTAAGAATTATCTATAGTGGTGTTGAGCAAACTCATCAGGGAATTGAAGGTGAAATGACATGGTATCCTTCAAATAGGCTCAGAATAAAAGGAATGTTTTCACTTGGTGATTGGAAATATACCAAAAACTTTCAAGGAGATGCCTACTTCATTGATAATAACCAACCTGCTGGATCAACTGGGACACTTTATTTAGATGGAGTTAAGATTGGAGATGCAGCTCAAACCGTTTTATATTTAGGATTTGATTATAAACTCTCATCTAAGCTATCTGTTGATTTAGATATGATGAGCTATGATAATCTTCATGGTAGGTTTGGGCCTCTTGATAGCGAATTTAATTCTGACAATAATAGAGGATCTATCAAATTGCCGTCATGGGGAACTGCAGACTTAGGTGCTACTTATTCATTTAATTTGTTAGGTTATGATGCAAGGGCTAGATTAAACGTAAATAATCTTTTTGATGAAGAATATCTTTCACAATCACAAACTAATTTCCATAACGATGGTGGAAGGACTTGGAATGGTGTTAATGTTGAAAACAATGTATACTTTGGAAAAGGGACAACATGGAATTTAGGACTTAATATTAATTTCTAAAGAGTACATTTTCATACTTATTTATAAACCCTACCATTGGTGGGGTTTATTTTTTTATATATAACTCTCGTATAGTTAATTCAATTGCTTCTTGACCTGAAAAGGTATTTAGATTTACGGTGTAAAGAATATCAAATGGTGATTTTAAATTTATGAGTTCATCCTTTTTACTGAATGAAATAAAAGGAAGAATAGTGTCAGAGGAATCCATGATAAAGGATTTTACAATTTGTGATTCCTTACCGACAAACTTTAATTCATCTGTTATAGTGCAATTATCTGTTTTAAAAATTGGTCTTTTATTTTCAAGCCCAAAAGGAGACATTCTTGAAATTATCTTTACATTGTCAGCAGTAAGATCTGAGAAAGAAACTTCAAGATCATATTTATATTTTTTTTCAAACATTTTCCCACCAACTGTTTCTTTAACAATTTTTTCAAAATGTTCAGTAAATTGATTTAGTTTAGATTTCTCAATTTTTACACCCGCTGCAAATTTATGCCCCCCAAATTGATATAAATATTTTTCACATTTAACCAATGCATCATAAACATCAAATCCAGATACAGATCTTACAGATCCAGTAAGTAGCTGTTGATCAAAATCCGTAATTATTATAGTTGGTTTATAAGATTTTTCAATTATTCTTGATGCAACAATTCCTAATACACCTGTACTCCATTTTTGTCCATATATAATATTAGAGTACTTACTATGGTCAATTTTTTCAACCACATTTTCAAATACATCTTTTTCTGTAGCCCTGCGTCTTGAATTTAGGAATTCTACTTCGTTTGATAAAGACAAAGCCTTGTTAGGGTCTTTCTCAACTAGAAGGTCCACAATAATTTTTCCATTTTTCATTCGTCCTGCAGCATTTATTCTTGGTCCAATGTTAAACGATATCTTTGATTCATCTACTTTATTGTTATTTGATTTCAAAAAGTTTCTAAGTCCTAGTCTAGGGCTATTATTAATTTCCTTTAATCCATGAAATACCATAACTCTGTTTTCATCAATTAAAGGCATCATATCAGAAACAGTAGCTAATGCAACAAAATCTAGAAGACTGCAAATGTTTAATTTATTGTCTGATTTTAAATTGTGTGCTGTTATTAATTTATAAGCTATTCCACAACCACAAAGATCTTTAAAAGGATAGGTACAATCTGATTGTTTAGGGTTTAAAACAGCGTAAGCTTTGGGAATTTTAGTATCAGGTAAGTGATGATCACAAATAATAATATCAATTCCTTTTGAATTGGCATATTGAATTTGGTTTACTGCTTTTATTCCACAATCTACAGTAATTATTAATTTAATATTATTCTCTTCAGCATAATCAATTGATACTGTCGATACCCCATATCCTTCTTTATATCTGTCAGGTATATAATAAAGTAAATCAAAATTTCTTTGTTTAAAATAGGTATATAACATAGATGTTGAGGTAGTTCCGTCAACATCATAATCTCCTAAAATCATTATTTTTTCAGTTGAAGCGTTATTAATCCTAACTACAGCTTTCTCCATATCCTTCATTAGATATGGGTCATGCAGAGAGCCTAATTCAGGTCTAAAAAAAAGTTTTGCTTTATCTAAAGAATTAACCCCACGTTGCAGTAACAGTGAGCAAATAAAGTGAGGGATTTTCAAGTCTGTTTGAAGAGAATTAACTTCTTTAACAACAGGCTGTTCAAGTTGAATCCAGTTTTTCATTAAGCTTGATCAATACAGATTACAAATTCACCCTTAATTGTTCTTTCATTATATTCTAGAATCGCTTCTTCTATTGTCCCTCTGAATACTTCTTCATAGATTTTAGATATCTCTCTAACTATAGCAATTTTTCTACCTGAACCAATTGTCTCTTTCATGTCAGAAAGGGTTTTAATTATTCTGAAGGGTGATTCATATAAGATTGTAGTTTTAGTATTTTGTGAGATTTCATATAGTTTAGACTTTCTCCCCTTTTTTCTTGGTAAAAACCCTTCAAAAATAAAACTATCACTGGGTAGTCCACTCATAACTAGTGCGGGTATAAAAGCTGTAGGACCAGGCAGGCAAGTAATCAATATATTATTTTTAATAGCTTCACGAATTAGTAAAAATCCTGGATCAGATATACAAGGAGTTCCAGCATCTGTTATTAAAGATACAGTGCTACCATTAACTAACATTTGAATGTATTCATCAACTCTTTTATGTTCATTATTAAGATGGTAACTATTAACTTTTGTTAAAACGTTATAGTGCTTTAGTAATTTTTTGGCATGTCGTGTATCCTCAGCCAAAATAATATCTGAATTTTTAAGTGTTTCTATAGCCCTAAAGGTAATATCTTCCATATTGCCAATAGGGGTTGGCACGATATATAATTGAGGATCATTTGTCATCGTCAGTTTCTGGTATCTCAGTAACTAAGTCTTTGATAGAATCAATTAGTGGAATTATTTCACTTTCATTATAGGGTAATTCTTGATTTTTTTCTGAAGATAAATCAAGCTGTCTTAATGTCTCCTTTAATTTCTCAGAGTACAATACCCAATCAGCATTTTGTTTACTTTTTGATAGAAATTTATATATGATGGCAAGTTCATATATTTTTTTTGCATTCTTATAAATCTCATCATCATCTGATAGATTGGATTTGTAAATTTTCCCTGCAATCTCTTTTATTTTATTTTCTATCTTTTCAAACACATCTTTAAATTATAATAATGAATTACTTTTTGATAAATTTGCCTTATTTTTCAATTTAAATTACAAAATGTTTTTAGAAAACCCTGCATACAACAATGAACAATTTGGATGGATTGAGGTAATATGCGGATCAATGTTTTCTGGTAAAACTGAAGAATTGATAAGGAGGGTAAAAAGAGCTAAAATAGCTAATCAAAAAGTTAAAATTTTTAAACCTATTATTGATTCAAGAAGTAAAAACTATATTGAATCACATGACGACAACAAACTTGAGTCAATTGAAGTAAAATCATCATCAGAGATTCTAAATAATATAGAAAATTGTGATGTAGTAGCTATTGATGAAGCTCAGTTTTTTAATAATGAAATAGTTGATGTTTGTAACCATATAGCAAATAACGGGATAAGGGTAATTATTGCTGGATTAGATATGGATTATCTAGGAAATCCTTTTGGGCCGATGCCTAATCTAATGGCTATTTCAGAGTATGTTACTAAAGTTCATGCGGTATGTAAAAAATCTGGGAATGTTGCTAACTATAGCTACAGAAAAAACAAAAAAAAAGATATTGTTGTAATAGGTGAGAAAGATAAATATGAGCCTTTAAGTAGGTCAGTTTTTTTTAAAAAAATGAAAAAAAAGAAATCAAAATGAAAGTAGCGGTAATAGGATCAACTGGGGTTGTAGGCAATGTCATGCTTAGTCTTCTTGAAAGCAGAGATTTTCCATTAAGTGATTTAATCCCTGTTGCCTCTGAAAGGTCAATTGGCAAAAAAATTCTCTTTAACAACGAATACTACAATATAGTTTCCATTGAAGATGCTGTAAAAATGAAACCAGATATTGCATTATTTTCTGCGGGCGGATCAACATCTTTAGAATGGGCTCCAAAATTTGCTGAGGTTGGAACAAGAGTTATTGATAATTCTTCTGCCTGGAGGATGGATTCATCTAAAAAATTAGTTGTTAGTGAAGTAAATTCTGAAGTTCTGACAAAGGATGATTACATTATTGCTAATCCAAATTGTTCAACAATGCAGTTAATGGTAGTTTTAGCTCCCTTACATAAAGCATATAAAATCAAAAGGTTAGTTATATCAACATATCAATCAGTGTCTGGAACAGGAAAAAATGCTATTGATCAGCTAAATGGAGAAAGAAGAGATTCAGACCCAGAAATGATATATCCTTATAAAATTGATCAAAATCTTCTTCCGCATTGTGATGTTTTTGAGGAAGGTGGTTATACAAAAGAAGAAAACAAATTGATAAATGAGACTAGAAAAATTTTAAATGATGATTCAATCCAAATTACTTCAACTGCTGTTAGAGTTCCTATTGAAATTTGTCACGGTGAATCTGTAAATATTGAATTTGAAAATCAATTTGAATTGGATCAAGTATTTGAAATTTTAAAAAAGTCTCCTGGCCTTGTTGTAGAGGATGATCCTGCGAACAATATATATCCTATGCCAATAAACTCTGCAAATAAGGACGATGTTTTTGTTGGTAGAATTAGAAGAGACTTTAGTATTGAAAACGGATTAAATATCTGGGTCGTTGCAGATAACTTGAGAAAGGGAGCTGCAACAAATACAATTCAAATAGCTGAAAAATTAATTGAAATAGGATTAATAAGATCCTAAACTTCAGCTGATTCTATAAATCTTATGGTATAATTTCCTGATATAAAGTCTGGATGCTCCATCATTTTTTTATGAAATGGTATAGTAGTTTTGACTCCTTCAATAACAAATTCATCAAGAGCTCTTTTCATTTTATTGATGGCTTCTTCTCTTGTTTGTGCAGTGGTTATAAGTTTAGCAATCATTGAATCATAATGAGGAGGTATTACATAGCCACTGTATACATGCGTGTCAATTCTCACTCCATGTCCACCGGGAAAATGCAGGGTAAGGATCTTTCCTGGATTAGGCATAAAATCATTTTCAGAATCTTCTGCGTTAATTCTACATTCTATTGAGCAAAGCTTTGGAAAGTAATTTTTACCAGAAATAGGTTCACCAGCTGCAACTTTTATTTGTTCTCTTATTAGGTCATAATCAATAACTTGCTCAGTAATTGGATGTTCTACTTGAATTCTAGTATTCATCTCCATAAAATAAAAGTTCTTGTGCTTATCAACAAGGAACTCAACAGTCCCAGCACCTTCATATTTTATATATTCAGCTGCTTTTACAGCGGCTTCACCCATTGCTTTTCTCAACGGTTTAGTCATAAAGGGGGAAGGTGTCTCCTCAATTATTTTCTGATGTCTTCTTTGAATTGAACAGTCTCTTTCGGAAAGATGGCATGCATTCCCGTTTGAATCAGCCATAATCTGAATTTCAATATGTCTTGGATCTTCTATAAATTTTTCTAAATACATTGCATCATTATCAAAAGCTGATTTCGATTCTTGTCTAGCAACTTCCCATGCTTTTATTAAATCATTTGGACTATTTGCCATCCTCATACCTTTACCACCTCCTCCTGCAGTTGCTTTTAACATTACGGGATAACCTATCTCAAGGGCAATATTTTGGGCATCCTCAAGAGTTGGAACTATACCATTCGATCCAGGAATAACAGGTACTCCCGCCTTTTGCATTGTTTTCTTAGCTGTTGATTTATCTCCCATTGCCTCTATCATCGAAGGAGAAGCCCCAATAAATTTAATTTTATGCTCTTCACAAATTTTTGAAAAATTACTGTTCTCCGATAAGAAACCATATCCTGGGTGAATTGCATCAGCATTTGTTATTTCCGCAGCTGCAATTATATTTGCAGGATTTAAGTATGACTCGTTGCTGGCAGCAGGTCCAATACAAACTGCTTCATCTGCAAATCTAACGTGAAGACTTTCTTCATCTGCTTTTGAGTAAACTGCTACGGTTTTAATACCCATCTCTTTACACGTCCTAATAACACGCATAGCAATCTCTCCTCTGTTAGCAATTAAAATTTTATCAAACATCTTTAGGAAGGATCAATAATGAATAAAGGTTGATCAAATTCAACAGGGCTTTGATCATCAATTAAAATTTTAACGATTTTACCAGAAAAGTCTGATTCAATTTCATTGAATAATTTCATTGCTTCTATCACACATAAAACATCTCCTTTTGCAATACTTTGTCCAACTTCAACAAATGATGGCTTATCAGGAGATGGTTTCCTATAAAAAGTTCCAATTATTGGTGATTTAACTATCACTTGATTGTCATTTTCCAGATTTACTGGTTCAGATGTTTTTTGTGTATTAACTTCTTGAACAGGCTGAATAATTGGTTGACTAGAAGGAATTGCAACTTGCGTAGGAACATCCTCGACAATTAAATGTTGTGGTGAAACAGACTTAGTTTTTATAGTAATCTTGAAGTCATCCCTTTCAATCTTCACTTCTTCTACTCCAGACTTTTGAACGAACTTGATTAAATTTTGTATTTCTTTTATATCCATGTAATTAAATTTAGTTATATGCCCATGTTAAATATGCTGCACCCCATGTTAAACCAGCACCAAAGGCAGCTAGAATTAGTTTGTCACCTTTATTTAAGTTTTTTTCATAATCATACATTAATAAGGGTATTGTAGCAGCAGTAGTATTTCCATAATTCTCAATGTTCATAAGAACCTTATTTTTATCTAAATTAATCTTTTCTGCGGTAGCATCAATAATTCTTTTATTTGCTTGATGTGGGATCAAGTATTTTATCTCCTGAGATTTAAGTCTATTTCTCAGAATAATTTGCTCTGTAGCGTTTGCCATCTCTGATACAGCTGATTTAAAAACTGTTTTTCCATCCTGAGCTATATAATGCCATTTATTTTCAATTGTCTCACTTGATATAGGATGAAGAGACCCTCCGGATTTAATATTTAACCACTCTGCACCAATACCGTCTGATCTAAGGTACTCATCTTCCCAACCATATCCATTAATGCTTGGCTCAACTAAAACAGCCCCTGCTCCATCTCCAAAAAGAATACTTGTTGACCTATCTGTATAGTCCACAATTGAAGACATCATATCTGCACCTATTATAAGGACCTTTTTATATCTTCCTGATTCAATGAAACTTGTGGCTGTAGACATACCGTATAGAAATCCTGAACATGCAGCACTTAAGTCATAAGCATAGGCATTCTTTGCTTTAATTGCTGAAGCGACAGTAGGAGCAGTTGATGCAACATGAAAATCAGGTGTTATAGTTGAAACAATTACCAAGTCTATCGTTTCAGGGTCTATTTTTTTCTTTGCTATAAGATCCTTAGCAGCATTAATAGCCAAAAATGAGGTTCCTTTACCTTTATCTTTAAGAATTCTTCTTTTTTTTATGCCTGTTCTTGCTGTAATCCAATCATCGTTGGTATCAACAAGTTTTTCTAAATCTTTATTTGAAATAAAGTCTTTGGGAACATATCCTCCTACTGCAGTAATTGCAGCTTTAATATTTGTTTTGTTAGGTTTCATCTAACATCAATTTTGTCAATTGACAATTAAATTGATAAATAAAGGTCGGTATTATTCAGATTCTAGAGAATCAACTAAAACCTTTCCTCTATAATAAAGCTTTCCCTCATGCCAGTGTGCTCTGTGGTATAAGTGTGACTCACCAGTAGCTTTACATATTGATATTTGCTGTTTCTCAGCTTTGATATGTGTTCTACGTTTATCTCTTCTTGTCTTGGATATTTTACGTTTTGGATGTGCCATTTAAAATAAATCTTTTAGTTTGTCCCATCTGGGGTCAGTCTTTTCTTTAAAATTTTTTTTAGGTTTTAATTCTTCAAGCTTTTCAATTATTTCAGATTTTAATGATCCGTTCTCTATTCCCGGGTGAACTTTTTTTTGTGGAACAGCAAGAATAATACTCTCATAAATAATATGTGATACATCTATGCTATTTGATCCAGTTGGTAAAAAAACTACTTTATCATCAGATGATACTGAATCATCTTTAAACTTAACAACAACATTATAATCAGTTTCTAGTTCTAATGAAAACATTTCCATTGAAAGATCACATTGAACTTCTACCTCTCCATTAAATCTAAATTTTAAGTTTAGTAGTGTTTGTTTTTTCTCTAACTCAAGAATAGTTTTAATGTTTGCATCGGCAAAATCGTAATAATCAAAATTTTTAAAGAACTTATTTCCTATTTCAAAGTCAAAGAGATGAATACCTTCTTTTAGTCCTGAAAATTTAACCAAATATGGTGAAAGCGATTTCATCACTTAACTATTGAGCGGCAAATTTATAAAAATTTATCTATTTAATGTCAATCTAAGTTATTTCTTAATTTAAACACTTGAACACCTAATTTTATTGCATTTGTAAATGAGGTGTGATCTGCTATTCCTTGACCAGCTATATCAAAGCCAGTTCCATGATCAGGTGAGGTTCTTACAACTGGTAACCCTGCTGTAAAATTTACTCCTTTTCCAAAAGAAATAGTTTTAAATGGTATTAGTCCTTGATCATGGTATGAAGCAATAATTCCATCATATTTTTTATAATTTTCATTAGTGAAAAAAGTGTCTGCTGAAAATGGACCATTTACAGAAATTGAAGATTCCTTAAAACTATTAATTGCTGGTGTGATTATTGATTTATCTTCATTGCCTATTATACCATTATCTCCTGCATGTGGATTAACTGCCAAAACTGCAATTCTAGGTTTTTTTATTTGAAAATCCTTTATTAAACTTGTTTCTAGTGTTTTTATTTTTTGCTCAACAATATCTTTATTAATAGCATTTGATACATCTTTTATCGGAATATGGTCTGTTAATAAGGCAATCTTAAGTTCTTCTGATATCATTAACATTAAAGGATTTGTTCTAAAATAATGCTTAAAGAAATCGGTATGACCGGTATATTTAAATGACTTAGAATATGATAAATCCTTATTTATGGGAGCAGTTACCAATACATCTATCTTGTTGTCTTTTATGTCTTTTGTAGCTTCTTTCAAAGAAAGAATCCCAAGTGCAGATAATTCTTTATTAGATTCTCCAAAATTAAATTGAGAATTAGAGAATACCTCTTTTATGTTTATCTGAGTATCCAACACATCTTCTTCACTATCAATCTTTATTAATGAAGGTGTATCAATTTGAAAATGTTTTTTTTGTTTTTCAATTAAGTCAGTTGAAGCATATATTATAAAATTACATTCATGAAATAGACTAAAATTAGATAGTGATTTTAATATTATTTCAATACCAATTCCATTTGGATCACCAATAGTTATCCCAACATTTATTTTCCTTGATTTTACCACTCTTTAATTAATTGCTAATTTTACCGATGCAAAAACAAAGATAATAATGTTCACTGGTATAATTGAATGTATGGCTACTGTAGTTAAGGTAGAAAAAAATAAAGGAAATTTAGATATTTCCCTTAAGTCAAGTATTACAAATGAACTTAAGATTGATCAAAGCTTATGTCACAACGGTGTTTGTTTAACAGTTGTTGATATAGATAATGATGTATACACAGTGAATGTAATTTCTGAGAGTATTGAAAGGTCAAATTTTGGTGAGATTATTCCAGGAGATACTGTAAATATAGAAAGGTCAATGTCAGTTAATTCAAGATTTGATGGGCATATAGTTCAGGGACACGTTGATGAAGTTGCAGTTTGTACCCAGGTTAGCGAAACTGATGGAAGTTGGAAATATGTATTTAAACACTCAAAAAATAATATAATTGTTGAGAAGGGATCTATAACTATAAATGGGGTTAGTCTAACAGTTGTTGATTCTACCGAAAATTCTTTTTCCGTTGCTATAATACCTTATACTTATAATAATACTAACTTTAATCAAATTAATGTTGGAACTAAGGTTAATCTTGAGTTTGACATAATAGGTAAGTATATATCCAAAATGATAAAGAAGACAGGCTGATGAAAAATATTCCTCATTTAAATTTAAATGATTTTTTATCTGGTGATTCAAAGACTAAGAATGAGTTTATTGAACAGCTTGGAAAGGGATTTAGTGAAATAGGCTTTATTGCAATTAAGGGTCATCTTTTAGATGATAAAACTAAAGATGAATTATATACTGAAGTTAGAAGCTTTTTTAATCTGTCTGATGAAGTGAAGTCAAAGTATATTATTAAGGGTCTAGCTAGTCAAAGAGGATTTACACCATTTGGAAAAGAAAGTGCTAAAGGTAAGAATATAGGAGATCTCAAAGAGTTTTGGCACTTTGGACAATATGTCAAAGACGAGCCAAAATTAGAAGAGGAATATCCTGATAACGTAATAGTTAATGAGCTAAAAAACTTTAATACTGTAGGGCAAAAAACTTATGAGCTTTTGGAAGAGACAGGAAAGCATATTCTAAGAGCTATTGCTTGTTATCTTAATCTAGAAGAGACATATTTTGACAAACATATATTCAATGGAAATTCAATCCTGAGAGCAATTCATTATCCTCCTATTACTGAAGAACCCAAAAATGCTGAGAGAGCATCAGCTCATGGAGATATAAATCTAATAACACTTCTTATGGGTGCTCAAGGAAAAGGTTTGCAGGTGTTAAATAATTCTGGAGAATGGATTGACGCTGTAGCAGAAGAAGATGAGGTTATAGTTAATATTGGTGATATGCTTTCAAGGCATACCAACAACAAATTAAAGTCTACAATTCACAGGGTGGTTAATCCCCCAAGAGATCTTTGGAACAGTTCTAGGTATTCAATACCCTTCTTCTTACATCCAAGACAAGAGATGTCTCTAAATTGTCTGGATTCGTGTATAGATTCTAATAATCCAAAAGGATATGAAGATATTACAGCTGGAGAATTTTTGCATGAAAGACTTATTGACTTAGGATTAATTAAGGGTTAGTCCACAAGCTCTTGGTATATACCTCTAGATAATTTTGCAAGAAAGGGTATAGCAATATCATCATACTCATACAAATTGTCATTTATAACCTTGTTTTTATTTGTATAAATAGTTGCTGTAAGAATAAATTCAATATTATCCTGATAGTTTTTTATTAGGCCATTGTCTATTGAAGTCCCGTAAGCTTGGCCAATTTTATTATAGACCCTGATTTGTTCATTTGATACACTTTGCTCATCTCCATGAATAAAAAACTTATTATAAGTCTCAAAAAATTTTTCATCTCCTATAAACTTTTGACCTATATCTTCATAGGTAAACCTACTCATCCAATATCTCAAAAAATCATAATCCTCTACATTTAAATTAAAGTTGTTGGTTCTATCAAAAATCTCAGGATAAAAGATATCTTTAATTAAATTGTGCATGTCAGTTAATGAAGATCTGTTTTTTTCAGAAAAATTCAGTGATTCATCTAATATTTCTCCTTTGAAGTATCTTCTGTCGCCTTTTTCAAGGCCATTTGTCTTATCATCAGCTTTAATTATTTTTTGATTATCATTTAAAGAAGAAATTATATTATTATCAAGATCTGATATTTGCCATGCCGAATTAACATATGGGTCAGGGTTAAACTTGTGATTTAAGTATGTTTTATCAAAACCTGCATTTTTCATTTCATCATTGAAATAATTGTATCCGATGAAATCAATCAATATATTAGATGCAGAATTATCACTTACAAGAAAGACATCTGCAATAAGATTTTGAAAAGAGGTAATGCTGTCTCGAATTACTAATTCAGAGTAGTCATCTTTATAGTTTAAAATTATTTTAGACTTTAATGTAATCTCAGATCCTTTAGATCTTAACTCATTAATTTTTTTTAAAGTCAAAATTACAATTGGTAGTTTATTTGTGCTTGCAGGATAGAAATATTGATTGTCATCAAGCTGATATTTATATTCATTAAAATCAAACTGAGTATTGTTTTGATTTATTTTAGTTAGAAGAATTTGTATTTGATACTCCTCTTTATCATTAATTATTTCTTTTAAAAAATCATCTTTTCTTAAAGATGATTTTATTGGGTTTGAATTACATGATAAAAGAGTAAAACAAATAATTAGTATTAAAAGTTTTTTCATTAAAAACAAAAATAAAAAAACCCCTCTTAAGAGGGGTTTATAAACATTCAAAATATAATTTATTCAGGACGAACAGAGATTGCAAGCCACATTGGCATTGCTCTCCTATGTTCTCTTAAATTATATATGTCTCGAAGTTGTCGCGAAATTGGACCTCCATTTCCAGAAGATTCAGAGTCAATTAACCATGAATCCCAATCTTCATAAAAGTCTACAGTCATATAATTATAATATACATCAGTCCCTGCTTGATCTAATCTTTTGAGCAATCCCCAACCTGCTCTGTTTCCTAAACTAGATTCACTGGTCAAGTTATTTTCCCCCTTTTCATAGTTAAACCCATCTGTATAGCCGACTTTCATTAGATTTAAAACTGCAACTCTTGGAACAACAGGAGTACCTCCGTCATTACCTGGAAAAACAAGTCCTTTATTTACAAAAAGATGATCATGCACAATTGTTCTGGCCTTAATATTTTTTTGACTAAATATCTCAACGTCCATATCACTATAATCTGGTCTCATTTTAGGAACCCCTGCATTTGCAGTTAAGCTATCAGGGTGTTTAGCTACAGTTGCTATCATTATGTTCCAATCTGACTCAGAAGTTGCCCATGGGTTAACCCATACATCCCAGCCAGTGATTGTGCCTTCGTTAGCTCTCATTTGAGCTAAATCTTTCCATTTTTCATTTAATATAGTGAAGTAATCTTCACCCGGTGTAGTCTTAATAAAGGACATACTCACGTAATCTCCATTACCTTGAGCAGATAGAGATCCTACTGCAAAAAGTGTAAGTAATAAAAATAGTTTTCTCATATTTATTGATTTTAGATTAATAATTAAAATTGATTAATTAGATCGTACTCTAACTAATTTTTTTATCTGTCAGGTCCTGCTAAATCAAATTTACCATTTACAACATGACCGCGGTGAACATACATTTCGTCAGAATGTTTTCCCTCAACATTTTGCCAGAAATCACTTCGTCCTTCTGTGTTACCTTGAAGTGAAATTGATCTAACATAATTTTCTAAACTTGCATGAATTGTCCATACCTGAATATCTGATCCTGCTCCTGATAAATGTGAAGAGAACCCACCTGATTGAACAGAGCCATCTTCTATACCAGGGAAAATTAACCATTTATTAAATGCATCACCAACTGCCTCAGTATTTCCAGAGGTAGTTTGATAATTACCAAATAAAACATAGAACGGCGTGTCCCAATCATGGTCTTCAGAGTGTTTTACATTATTATCCCAATCAATTACTCTAATTTCATCGGTATGCCCATTCCAATATGATAGATATTCTGATACTAATTGCTCAAAGTTATCTTTTTCGTCTTCAGTTAGACTTTGCCATGTTTTTCCAATTGCTTCTAGAGCATTGTCCTTGTATACATCCTCAACTGATGGATAATTTGACCAAATAACGACATTTGATCCAGATCCCTGAAAGTGAGTTAATAACCAATGATTTTGAAATTCTCTGTTTTCAATAGTCATATCAGTTATTTCCTTATGTAGTCTTACAAATTTTCCAATTTCCTGAGTGGGTACGTCAAGATAAGTGAAATTTGCAACCTGCTGTGCTGAAATAGTAAATGATACCATTATAGCAAATGCTAATTTTAAAATTTTCATGTTTAATTGTATTTGAATTAATTAAATTTAATTAAAAAACTAATAGACTTTAATGATAAATCAATAATTATGAAAAGAAGATCCTTAATTAAATCCCTAGTTACTACAGGTATAGGAGCACCTTTGTTAGGGAGTGTAAATTATAATAGTACTGATAATCAGAAGCTTAAAAACATAAAACATAATCCTATCGGAGTATCAACTTATTCATTTTGGCAGTTTAATGGTAGAGAGACTCCAATAGAATATTGTATAGAAAAAGCTGCAGAATTTGGATTTGATGGGGTTGAGTTATTGTTAATTCAAATGGAGTCAGAAGAAAATAACTACTTACAAAAGATAAAAAAAAGGGCCTTTGATTCGGGGCTTGATTTGATGGGTCTTTCAACTCATCAAAGTTTTGTAAGTCCAGATCCAAATGAAAGACAAAAAAATATTGAACTAACTAAACACCAAATTGAAATAGCACATTCACTTGGGATTCCTACCATTAGAATAAATACAGGTAGATGGGGTACAACCAAGCCAATTGGAGATAAATCTGAATTTGATGTTTTGATGGATAATAAGGGGGTAGAATCTGTAATTGAAGGTTATACTGAAGAAGAAGGGTTTAAATGGGTAATTGACTCGATTGCTAAGTGTATTCCAACAGCAGAGAAAAATGGAGTTGTTTTAGGTCTTGAAAATCATTGGGGGCTTGGGCTTACATCAATAGGTGTTATGAAAATTGTAAATGCAATAAACTCACCTTGGCTTAGTGTAACTCTAGATACTGGTAATTTTTTTGAAAATAGAGAAGAACAGTTGAAAGACCTTGCGCCTCATACTTGTTTAATTCAAGCGAAAACATATTTTGGAGGTGCTAAATGGCCAGCATTTAATGAAATAAACATTGACTATCCCGCAATAGGTAAATTAATGAGAGAAAATGATTATAGAGGATATATTTCGCTTGAGTTTGAAGGAAATGAAGATGCTAACACTGCAGTGCCTAAAAGTTTGAAATTATTGAGAGACTCATTTTATTTCAACCTTACTTAATTTTTTTTACATTTGAATAAAACCATTGTAGTGCAAGAAAGTCCAATCCCTATTTATGTTGTTGATTTTATGAGCCAAGAGTGGATAACTTGGTCTTTATTTTCTTTAGCTTTTATATCTATACCCTTAATTCTAGCGAGATTTTTAAATAAAAGTCAAAAGAGGATGATTTCCTATATAATGGGGGGTCTTTTAATAGTTGATTTTTTTGCTGAAAATATCGGATATATTGCTTCCGGTACATGGGATATACAATATAACCTGCCTATTCAATTATGTGGAATTTCATCTTTGATCTGCTGTGTTTTGCCTTTTATTAAAAAGAAAGAAAAACTTTTTGAATTTGTTTACTACACAGGTATTATAGGTGGTGTTATGGCTATTCTTACACCTCAGATGAACTACTTTGATGGAACAATTAGATATTTTCTTAATTACTATGTTTCTCATAGTCTAATTATAGTATTGCCGATTTTTATGTTTCTTCATTTAGACATGAAACTTCCAAGGCTCTCATGGTTTAAGCTGTGGATTAATCTTAATATTTTAATGGCTATAATTATGCCTATAAACTTCTTATTGGGCTCAAACTATATGTATGTTAATGAACCTCCACAGGTAGATAATCCTTTAGTAATTGGTGATTGGCCATATTATATTCTTCTTTGGGAAGTTTTTATTCTTATAATAGCTTACATGACATATTCAATAAGTAGGAGGAAACTTGTTCTGTGAGACTACTTTTAACAATTTTTCTTGCTTTTTCAATTCCCAAAAATGATTGCTCAACTTTCTACTTAATTAGACATGCAGAAAAAGTAAGGATAAATAAAACTGATAGAGATCCTGCTTTAAATGAAAAGGGAATTATCAGAGCCTTTAATTGGAGAGATTTTTTTATAGATAAAGACATTTCAAAAATATACTCAACAAATTATAAGAGAACTCTTGAGACCGTTAAGCCAATTGAAGTAGCAACGGGTTTAACTGCAATTTTATATTCTCCGTCAAGCATCGATTATGAAAATTTTATTTCATCTAATAAAGGTGAAATAGTTCTTGTTGTAGGACATAGCAATACAATTCCAGACTTTGTAAACGAATTAATTAATGATCAGGTCTACTCTCAGATAGACGATTTGAATAACTCTAATTTGTATATTGTTAACCTATGTGACTCTAGTATATCACACAGGTTAATTAAAGTAAATTAATGGATACTCCAATAAATGTTTTTAGTGATTGGGCCCAAAATGGTAAAGATGAGGGTATGGAAAGACATCATAATAAATCCGTAATGAATATGATTGATTTTGCATGTAGTGGATTACCAGAATATTCTTTTATTGATGCTGGATGTGGAAATGGCTGGGTTGTAAGACACATTTCCAATGATTCAAAATGTAATAGTGCAATTGGTGTTGATGGATCCTTTAATATGATTAAAAAAGCCAAGAAGCTTGATGATAAAAACCAATATTATTGTGAAGATTTGTTAAAATGGATCCCTCAAAGTAAAGTTGATATAGTTCTCTCCATGGAAGTGTTTTATTATTTCGAGAACCCGGGGTTACTTATTAAACACATAAATAATAATTGGATAAAAAGTGGGGGTAGATTAATAATGGGGGTAGATTATTATCAAGAAAATGAGGCTTCTCATTCATGGCAAAAAGACTGTGGAATTTCAATTATGAAGCTTCACTCGGAAAAAGAGTGGAAAAGATTTTTTGAAAACGCAGGTTTATATAATGTTAAGTCTTGGCGAAATGATCAGGATGAAGAATGGGGAGGAACCTTAATTGTTACTGGTATTAATTAATTTGTTGTAAGAAGATTTGAATTTGCTCTTCTAATAAGCCCATTAGTTTTTTATTTAATATACCTTCTTTGTCAGAAAAGTTTTCTTCAAATTTAGGTAAGCTAAAGTTTGGTATCTCGTATTCACTCTGTTGAGAAAATCTTGATAAGGCAGCACTCATAACTGATTTACCTCCTCTTGAGCCATTGGATGCAGAGAGAAGTAGAATAGGTTTGTAATTCCACACAATTTCTTCAATTACAGATATCCAATCATAAATATTTTTAAATGCAGCGGTGTATGATCCGTTATGTTCTGCAAGTGATATAATTATTCCGTCTGAAGCTTTAATAAGGTTTTTAAATTCATATGCTTTTTCAGGGATACCATCAGCTTTTTTTCTGTCATCACTATAAATTGGCATTTCATAGTCATTTAAATCAATAAGAATTGCCTCTTGAGGAGCAATTTTATTCGCTACATAAGAGGCAAGTTTTTTATTCATTGAGTTATTTGATGACGATGCACCAAAAGCAAGAATTTTACTCATTATTTTTTGTTGTGTGAACCATCACAGTAACCATTTGGGTCATTTGTGTTACCACAACCACATTGAGGTCTATCGTAATTCATATTATAAAGTTGTTAAGTTAATAGATAATTCGATATCATCATATATAAGTTTATCACCAAGATTTTCAAAAAACGATCCTGATCTAAACCTTACATCGTACTTTGACCTATCAAATACAAGATTGGCAGACCAACCATCTTCTGAGCTTATCATCTCAAAATTTATTGGGTGAGTAAACCCTTTGATAGATAAATCAGCTGAGACATTCCATTTACCATCTGATATTAATTCAGAACTTTTAATTGATATAGCCGCTGTAGGATATGATTCTACAGAAAAAAAATCATCTGATTTTAAATGACCTTCTAATCTTGCTTTACTATCTCCTTCCATATCCTGGTTATTTATTGAGGTCATATCAACAATAAACTCGCCATTTACAATTGTACCGTTAGAAATCTCAAAATTACCAGAAACAAAATCTAATGTTCCATAATGAGAACTTGTAGATACTTCTCTACCTGTCCAAGTAATTTGGCTCTGTGCAGTCTCTATATTATATATATTATCAGCTGTTGCAACACCTTGTGCTTGCTGTGTACTAGCTTGGTTTGGATTAGTATTACATGAAGCTAATACAGTTAACATTAAAAAAGTGAATAATTTTTTCATTTGATTAAAATTTTTATAAAACTAGAAAAATGAAAATTCGTTAAGAATAAACATTTTAGTTTTAGTTATTATTTAACATTATTAAATAATAAATAAATGTAAAGTATACTTAACAATAATAATGTAAAGTTTATTTTACAAAATTTTTATTTTGCTTAAGATGTAAAGTTTATTTTACAAGAAATTTATTATATTTGTAAAGTTTATTTTACAAATGCTAGTTAATAGGGTAAAAGATTATAGAAAAGGTAGGGGCTTAACACAAGAAGATTTAGCTTCAAAGACAGGTGTTAGCAGGCAGACAATTATTTCAATCGAAAAAAACAAGTTCATTCCAGGGCTAGATGTGGCATTAAAGATTTCTTCTTCACTTGAAGTTAGCATTGATAAACTCTTTTATTTTGTTTAAATGAGAAGCATAGACGCAGTTATTACTTGGGTTGACGGATCTGACAAAGAGTATAAAAAGAAAATAGAAAAACATTTAACCACGTCAACAAACTATAAAAAGCAGTATTTACAGGCTAATGAAATTGAATATTGCGTAAAGTCTATTTTAAAATTTGCTCCATTTGTAAGAAAAATATTCATTGTTACAGACAACCAAAAGCCTAGTTTTAAAGGTCTAGAAGACCTTCTAGTAAGCAATAAAGTTAAGATTGTTGACCACAAAGAAATTTTTAAAGGTTATGAAAAATATTTACCAACATTTAATATTAGATCAATTGATGCTATGCTCCATAGAATAGAAGATCTGTCTGAAAAGTTCGTTTATTTTAATGATGATGTTTTTTTAATAAACAAAATTCGTGAGGAAGATTGGTTTGTAAAAAATAAAGGAGTATTAATGGGTAACTGGGCTAAAAGCTACAGCATTAACCCTCTTAAGGTTTTATCTGGAAAATTTAAAAAAATATTCGGTCTAAGGCCAAGTTTCAATGCCTCACAGTCAAAGGCAGCCAACATAAGTGGTTTTAAAAAAGAATATTTTAAGTCATATCATACTGCAAGGCCTCAAATTAAATCATTAATTAAAGAATTTTACCGCAAAAACCCTGAATCTCTAATAGATCAAATTAAATATAGGTTTCGAAATTATAATCAGTTTATGCCATATAGTCTTTGTTGGCATCTAATGATTAAAGAAAATAGTGCCATAATAAAAGGAGTAAACGAACTAAAAGAAGTTAAGCAAACCAAAAACTTTAATCCCGGTCAAATTATTTCAATTTTAAAAAAACTAGATGCTACAAAAGACGTCAAATATTTAAATATTCAGGATTTAAATTACGCAAGCAAAGATGTGTTTATGATTTTCGACAAATGGATGAGAAAAAAACTACAAGGTTAAAGTCTATAGTTTTGAAATAACCGAGACCACTCTTTCAACTTCTTCCATTGTGTTATATAACGAAATTCCAAGCCTGGTTACCCCGCCACTTTCTTCAAGCCCAAGTTGCTGGATAGCTTTTAAAGCATAGAAGTGTCCGTCCCAAGCACATATGTTTTCAGATGCAAGAGCCTTACATATTTCTTGAGGCGTGAAATCAGAGTGAACAAATGATACGGTTGGTGTTCTTTTGGTGTCTGAAAAATCTTTACCTACAACATTTACCTTATCTAAATTATTTATAGATTCATACAGCTGTTTGGCAAGTGCAAATTCATGCCTACTTATTTTAGAAAATGCATTTATTAATTTATCTCTAGATGAATTACCATCTCCTATATTAGCAATAAAGTCAATTGCAGATGAGACTCCTGCACAAGCAGCGTGATTGAGAGTGCCTGTCTCAATTATATAGGGCGCCTTCTGATCCTGAACTACCAAACGATCAGTTTCTAGTTGTTCTAATAAACCCGGTTTGGAATATAAAAAGCCAACATGTGGGCCATAAAACTTATATGAAGAGCATAGGAGAAAATCACATCCAAGCTCTTTTACATTAATTGAGAAATGAGGAGCATAGTGAACAGCATCCAAAAGGAACAAGCAGTTTTGTGGAAGAAAAGATTTAACCGATATAAAGTCATTCAATGTTCCAAGGGCGTTGGATGACATTCCCATACAAACCATTACTGTTTTATCATTAATCTTATTTCTAAAATCTTCATAATCAAGTTCTCCATTTTGAAGTAAGCTTACCTCAATTAATTTAACACCTGCTTCCTTAAGAACTCTCCAAGGACCCCTATTTGCCTCGTGATCTAATTGAGTTATAATAACCTCATCTCCTGAGTTAAATTTTTTAGCTAAAGCTCTAGCAAGACTGTAATTTAAAGATGTCATGTTTTGACCAATCGAAATTGTGTCTGGATTGTCTGACCCAAGAAACTCAGACATTTTTAGCCTTAAATCATCCATCACTTTATCAGTCTCTTGACTAGTTATAAACTCTCCATGAGTGTTAGCATTTGATCTAATATAATATTGTGAAATGGCTTCAATTACTTGAATTGGAACTTGTGTTCCACCAGGACCATCTAAGTAAATAATTTGATTGTTGTTATGATCTACTCTTCCTATAGAGGGGAAAAATTCTCTTATTTCTGAAGAATTAATCATGGACAATTTAGCTATTGTTCTAGCTTCCAAAAGGCAATACCACCTGCCTGCTTACCAATATTAACAGAGCTTACTAACTTGGCTTTGCCTATATCAATGACATCCAGGACACCTGGCTCTCCGCCTATTCCCTCTACAGTAACAAATGCATATTTATTATCAGGTGAGATAACGACACCATGGGAAACCTTTGTTGTATTATCTACAATCTTGGATTTACCTGTTTTGAGATTTTTGATTTCTGTTTTTCCTTCACCTTTCAATGTTGTTACAAGTTTTTTCCCATCTGAAGTAATATCAATATTGTATGGGCCTTTTCCTGTCTTAAATCTATTTATAATCTCCCAAGAGTCAGTGTCAACCTCAATTATCTCGTTAGAAAAATTGCCCGCTATATAAACTTTTGAATCAGATGGATGAGGAATGACCCAAGTTGGCTGAGTAGTTGAGTGATGCATACCCTGATGATCCATGCCCTGATGATCCATGTGATGGTTATTATCAAGTTGAAGAACGCGATTAACCTCTAGAGACACGGTATCTACCTCATATAACTCACCTGACATCATTGCTACCGAGTATTGAAATCTTCCATCTGGAGAAATTCTAGAACCATGAGGCATAACTCCTGTTGAAATTTTAGTTATCTCTGTCATTGTTTGAGGGTCAACAACTGAAACTGAACTTGGAGTCATAGTTCCATATAACTTAAAATTTACACAATATAAGAGTCCTGTCAAGCTAGATATTTCCATAGTTGCAGGAAAATAACCTAATTCTGTAGTTGCAATTTCAGTATTTGTTTTAGTTGAAAACTTAGTTAAAGTTCCATAAGGGTTTCCATGTGCTAAAGAAAGATACCAGTAATCACCAGAGGGATCAACAGTTAGTCCGTGTGGACCCTCTGTTTCAGCAAATTTAATCCCAACAGGAATTCTCTCTAACTCAGTGGCACTTTTTCCGTCAAATTTTATTAACGAAACAGTATCATCAGATTCTGCAGCAACATATAGATAATAGTTTTGAGAAAAGCCAAATGTTGTAAATGCAAAAAATAAAATTAACCTTTTCATTAGTCTGGTATACCGGTTCTTTCTATATATTGATTTTCATTAGATGTATCTGGCTTATCCTCCGAGACCTTAGCAACACCTAATCCTGAGTACATATCAGAGTAAAACACATAACCCTTGTAAACTTGTGCACCCCAGGACATCGTTGCGTTCTTTATAAATCCATTTGGAGAGCCAGTCATTGTATAACCTATCTCTCTATCTTGTCTAAACAGGTCTCCTACTAATTCACCGCTAATATCAACAACCCTAACTCCTCCTCCATACATGGCTACATACAAAACATCTTCATCAACCCACAAGTTATGAGATCCTGTTCCAGGCACCTCAAACTTTGCAACTTCTACAGGATTATCTAAATCGGTGAAATCTACAAAATGACAGAAACCTGCAGTAATTTCAGGTTCAGTTAGGTTGACGCCTTCAGGAAATATCTCGTCACATAATATAACATAAAAGGTGCCAGTAGATTTACTTTTAAATGGAAAGGCTGCGTGATTTGCCCCACTTGCATAAGTATAGTTAGAAAAAGGTACAGGGTTTGATGGTGAACCACCTGCAATTCCGTTACCTACATCTACAAGGTATACACCGTCTCTCCAATTTGATGAATATGCGATACCATCCTCAATCCATACATCATGTATATTCTGACCCTCTGTTCCAACTTCAAACATTCCCACCTCAACAGGATTTGTTGGGTCTTCTATGTTTAGGATATAATATCTTTCACCGCTTCCTAAAACATATGCATGATTATTATCTATAAAAAGGTTATGGACTCCACCATTAAGATTTTTTGTATACTCTGATAGAACTTTTACATCGTATGGATTAGTTACATCGAGAATAAATATTCCATTTTTTCTGTTAGACGCTCCTTCTCTTGAAATAATAGCAATAGTTCCATCTTGTGACACTTTTACATCATTAACTGTTCTAGCATCAACCTTTATGCTATCAATTTTTTTCATATTTGTTGGGTCGGTAACATCCCAAAAGAATGCCGTACCGTCTGCAGAGTGAGTTCCAGTTACAGCATAATCTCTCCCATCCACTCCTTCAAAAATCCAAAAGTCTGAAGTTCTTTTATCCGGAACGACAGTGTTACCGACTCTATAAACTTCTCTTTTAATGTCTCTTGCAACAACTCTTAAAGGCTTTGAAGAAGTTATGTCACCAAGGGTTGCAGAAATTGAATAATTTCCAGGTTCCTCAGCTACAAACCTTCCATCATTTAAAATTGTACCTGCAGCTGATTCAGACACATCAAAAGATTTCCCATAGAAAGTATATTCAAAAGGTAAGTTTTTGATTTCATTTCCAGAACTATCAAAACCAGTTGCAGTATATCTTATAACATCACCTGTTCTAGCTACTTCCTGATTTGAAGTTATTTCAATTTTCGATAATGGGTTTTCGGAAACCTTAATCTCTACGGTAGCTGAGACTCCATCTAACTCAGCAGTTAATTTAGCAGTACCTGAAGCTACAGCTTTTACATTATTTGTGTTATCAATTGAGAGAATTTCAGAACTACTTGTTAGATTTAGTTTTTGACCATCTCTTTCAAACCCTTGTTCGTCTACTACATTAAAACTTAAATCTAAATAGGTGCTAACATAATTATCTTTAGGAACAGTTATTGTTATCTCCTTTACCATAGCATACCCTACCTCAACATCAAAAGTTCTGCTTAACCTTTGATCTCCTAATCCAAGACATACTGCAACAACCTCATGTTTTCCCGGTGCATTTGCTTTTATCTCTCCTTTATTTCTGTCATAGGAAATTGCCTTTGCTCTACTAAAAACCCCTTGCTTGTTATAGTAAAAGGTATAAGGACAAGATAGTCTTTCGCCTTTTAGATTTTCAGCATAAGTTTCTGGCTCAAAAGTCTCCCCCATTTTTAATTTCAAACCTTGCAAATCAGATTTGACAAAAAGGTCTTGGGAATGAAGATTAGTTAAAAAACAAGAAAGTAATAGTGTTGATAAAGTTAAAATAGTTCTCATAATTTTTTTTTAAGGACTTAAATATAATTATTTAATAGTTATAAAAGTAGGGTCAAGGATTAATTTCAACACTTATTACTAAAACATATCCGAACTAATGACTTTTGTCCAAACATTAGCAAAATCATTTACAAACTTTTCTTTGTTATCATCCTGAGCATAAAGTTCAGCATAAGATCTAAGGATTGAATTTGATCCAAATACTAGGTCAACAGATGAAGCTGTCCATTTAAGCTCTCCGGATTGTCTATCCTTTATCTCATATTTGTTTTCCTCAACAATGTTCCATGTATTGTTCATATCGGTAAGGTTTACAAAAAAGTCATTAGACAAAACACCTTGACTGTCTGTAAAAACACCCGCTTTGTTATTTGTATGATTGGCGCCAAGAACTCTCATACCTCCAAGCAAAACAGTCATCTCAGGTGCTGTTAGGCCTAAAAGCTGTGCTTGATCTACCATGAGCTCCTCTGGACTTGATTTAGATTTTCCACTCGACCAGTTTCTAAATGCATCAGCTGCTGGCTCAAGATTTGAAAATGAGTTAACATCAGTCATATCCTGTGATGCATCTCCTCTTCCTTTTACTAGCGGTATAGATATACTATATCCTGCTGCTTTTGCGGCTTCTTCTATTGCAAGATTCCCAGCAATAACAATAGTATCAGCTAAACTTGCACCTGTGTCCAATGCAATTGTTTTTAACACAGATAAAGTTTTAGAAAGTCTGTCAGGTTCATTCGCCTCCCAATCTTTTTGTGGAGAAAGAGATATTCTTGCACCATTCGCTCCTCCTCTTAAATCAGAAGTTCTAAAAGTTTTAGCACTATCCCATGCTACTGACACTCTATCAGAAATTGATAATCCAGAGCTGGAAATTTTTGCCCTAACATCATTCTCATCATAGTCTTTATTTCCAGATGGAACTGGATCTTGCCAAATTAAATCCTCTCCTGGAAAATTAGGTCCAATATATCTTGTTTTTGGTCCCATATCTCTGTGAGTAAGTTTAAACCATGCTCTTGCAAATGTATCTGAAAAATATTCTTGGTCATCTTTAAACTTAAGACAGATCTCCCTGTATATAGGGTCCATTTTCATTGCCATATCAGCGTCAGTCATTATGGGGTTTTTTCTAACAGATGAATTAACAGCATCGATTGGCATATTCTCTTCCAGGATATCTACAGGCTCCCATTGCCATGCTCCAGCTGGACTTTTTTGTAATTCCCATTCATGATTAAAGAGCATCTCAAAGTAACCATTGTCCCATTTTGTAGGATTTGTAGTCCAAGCTCCTTCAAGACCACTTGTTACTGGGCCTTTTTCATCAAGAGTTGGATTAATCCATCCAAAGCCTTGATCCTCAATATTTGCTCCTTCTGGTTCTCTTCCTAAATTTGAAGCATCTCCATTACCATGAGCTTTTCCTACAGTATGACCTCCTGCAGTTAATGCAGCAGTCTCCTCATCATTCATAGCCATTCTTGCAAAAGTTTCTCTTACATGCAGTGCTGTCTTCATTGGATCAGGTTTTCCATTTACTCCTTCTGGATTTACATAAATTAGACCCATGTGAGTAGCCCCTAGTGGAGTTTCCAAAGTAGATGTGTCTTCAAGGTCTGCATATCTATTCTCGCTAGGCGCCATAATTTCATCTTCAGGGCCCCAATAAATATCAA
Source organism: uncultured Bacteroidota bacterium (assembly GCA_902559905.1). Taxonomy (GTDB): domain Bacteria; phylum Bacteroidota; class Bacteroidia; order Flavobacteriales; family Flavobacteriaceae; genus Marisimplicoccus. The sequence continues at coordinate 215,770 of CACEJV010000001.1, forward strand.
TTTCAGGCTGCCAGATGTCCGGTCTTCCATAAGAAAACCCAAATGTTTTTAGCCCCATGCTTTCATAGGCAATATTTCCTGCCAGAATAAATAAATCTGCCCAGCTTATTTTGTTACCATATTTCTTTTTTATAGGCCACATTAACCTTCTTGCTTTATCCAGGTTTCCATTATCAGGCCATGAATTTAAAGGAGCAAATCTTAGGTTTCCTGTTCCTGCCCCACCTCGACCATCAGCAACTCTATATGTCCCAGCAGCATGCCATGCCATTCTAATCATTAATCCACCATAATGTCCCCAGTCTGCTGGCCACCAAGACTGTGGTGTAGTCATAAGATCGTGCATGTCCTTTTCAAGAGCTTTAAAGTCTAATGATTTTACTTCTTCTCTGTAATTAAAATCACTGTTATAAGGGTTTGACTTTTCATCATGTTGATGAAGAATATCTAGATTTAATCTTTTTGGCCACCATTTTAATGGTGATGTGTCTGGTGTGGTTGATGCTCCATGCATGAATGGACATTTACCGTTTAATTGTCCATTATTACCTAAATTTTCCATAGTCATTAAATTTTGTTTCTAATTTATAAATTTTTATTACTTATTCAGCTGCCTTTTGTTTCTTAATAATAAATTCTTAACATCTATAGCAATAACTTATAGTTAAAAGCCTTAATTTAGTCATAGACACTACAATGACAGATTTTATATGATTAGTAACAGCGATATAATTGAAAAAACAAAACCCCCTTTTGAGGGATTTACTTCTTATCTTCAGGTTTTCTTTTGTTTAATGATCGCGTCTTTTATAGCTGGGGCTCCTTCCAGTATATATGAAGCGGCATCTGGCAACCCTCTTTTTTTGGAATTAAATTATGGAGAGCCTCTTGCATTTACTAATGAAAGTATTCTGGTGTCATCTATTATATTATTAGTTGTTTTTTATCTATCTGCTTCTATTCAGGTGGGAATCTCATTATTCTGTCTTAATATTTACAATGGAAAAGGAGTAAATTTTTCAACACTTTTTGGCAGCTTTAATACATTCAAACCTTTAGCTGTTACAATATTATTAACCTTAATTATAGGGGTTGGATTTATCTTATTAATTATTCCTGGAATCATCTTAGGTCTTATGTACTCACAGGCATATTATATCCTGGCAGAAGAACCAAATATCGGAGTTTTAGAAGCCTTGAAAAAAAGTGAAAAAATGATGAAAGGGAAAAAAGAGCAACTTTTCATGCTTACACTAAGGGCAATTTTATACTTCATGTTTGGTGTTTTTACTTTATTTATATGGTGGATATGGTTGGTTCCAAGATATAGTGTTGCTTTTGCTGGGTTCTATGAGGAGCTAAAAAAAGACTTTAATAATTAAAGAAATATATTTACACTTTATTTAAAAATCTATGGCAAACAAATATGTAGATCTTAATACTGTAAAATTTTTCATGAACAATGTTCAAGAGCTTGAATCTATTTTGAGCAAACAAAGGTTCGCTGACCATAATCTTGAATCAGTGGACATGTTTATTGACTCTGTTAAACAATTTGCAGACAGAGAACTGTTTCCGTATTTCAAAGAAATGGACGAAAATCCAGCTCATTATAAAGATGGCTCAATCCACGTACATCAACAAGTTGGAAAAATGATGAAGGAGGGTGGAGAAATGGGGCTGATTGCTGCGCCTTTTGATTATGAAGACGGAGGGCTTCAATTGCCTTTGCTTGTTCATACTGCTGCAAATTATATTTTAGATGCTGCAAATAATCATTTGCCTGGTTATTCAGGACTTACCACGGGTGCTGCAGAATTAATTATTGAGTTTGCTAGTAAAGAGTTAAAAGAAAAATATACTCCTAAAATGCTTACAGGAGAGTGGGGCGGAACGATGTGTTTAACTGAGCCGCAGGCTGGTAGCTCACTATCAGATATTGTTACAAAGGCCTCTCCATGTGATGGTGGACATTATAAAATTAGTGGTCAAAAGATTTTTATCTCAGGCGGAGATCATCAATATGCAGAAAATATAGTCCACTTATTGTTGGCCCGAATTGAAGGGGCTCCTGCTGGAACAAAAGGAATTTCATTATTTGTTGTGCCAAAAATGAGACTAGACGAAAATGGAAATCTTGAACCAAATGATGTAACAACTGTTGCTGATTTTGAGAAAATGGGTCAGAAGGGATATTGTACTACTCATCTTGGTTTTGGAGATAAAGATAACTGTCACGGATATCTTGTTGGAGAAGAAAACAAAGGTCTTCATTATATGTTTTTAATGATGAATGGTGCAAGGATAGCTGTTGGAAGGACTGCTTCTGCAATTGCCTCAGGTGCTTATTACGCGTCTTTGGAATATGCAAATGAACGCCCACAGGGAAGAAAACTTTCTTCTGATGGAAAAAAAGATTTAAACGAAAAACAAAATTTAATAATTGAACACCCTGACGTAAGGAGGATGCTGATGCTACAAAAGGCAATGGTTGAGGGGTCTATGAATTTAATATTTAAAGCTTCAAAATATTTTGACCTGCAACATAATAGTGTGGATGAAGAAGAAAAACATAAATATCACATACTCCTAGAGATGATTATTCCAGTGGTTAAAACCTATCCTTCAGAGGCTGGTATTTATTCAATAAATAATGGCCTTCAAGTGCTTGGGGGTTATGGTTTTTGTTCAGATTTTATTCTTCAGCAATATTATAGAGATATAAGAATTTGTCCAATCTATGAGGGAACTACAGGTATTCAGTCTCAAGACCTTCTTGGAAGAAAAATGATGCTAAACAATGGTGAAGGGGCCAAGCTTTTAATGGAAGAAATAAAAAAGACCATTGACGAAGCTTCTCAGGATAACGACCTAAAGGAGTGGGCTGCTAGTTTAGATAAAAAACTAGAAGAGACTCAAAAAATATTATTTCATCTTATTCCTTTTGCTTCAATAGGAGACTATGAAAAGTTTTTAGCTGATGCATCAGTCTTTATGGAGTTTTTCAGCCTTGTATTAGTTGGATGGTCTTGGTTAGAAATTGGTGTCAAAAGTAAACACGCTTTAATAACAGGTGACAAGTCTTTTGACGCAAGTTTTTTTGAAAGTAAATTGGATGCTTTAGAATATTTTTATGCATATGAGCTTCCGAAAACAATTGGTCTTGCTGAAGTTATGATTCACCCCTCTTCAGTTACAATTAAAGCTGATAAAAAAATTATAGGCTAAACAGATGTTTATCTATAAGCAAAAATCAAAACCTTGGTATATTAATACATTGGTTTATATAATATGTGCATTTAACACATTTTGTTTAGCCCAGACAGAATTTGATACTTCTAAACTTAAAGATTTTGAAAGCTATCTAATTCAAGAAATTGATAATAGTAAAGCCGCAGGAATTGAAGTATTAGTTAACCACAAAGGAAAAACTGTGTGGCATAAAGCTTTAGGATATGGCAGTTTACAAGACAATCGTCTCCTTGAAAAAAATAGTATCTACTACATTCAATCGATGACCAAACCCATTATGAGTGTAGCTATCATGCAGCTAGTAGAAAGAGGAAAGTTAAACTTGGCAGATAATGCTGCCGATTATTATCCTCCTTTGAAAAAACTCAGGGTAATCAAAGATCTAACAACGGGTATTTATGGACCAACTGTTTCTGCAAAGCAACCTATTACCATTCTGCAATTACTTACCCATACAAGTGGTCTTTCGCACGGATTAGAAGAAACTTTGTTTGATCAGCAACTTTTTAAGTTGATGTACAACGAATTATTTGATCCTGCCGAGTATAATAATCTAAAAGAACGAGTAGACAAGCTAATGCTTGTTCCCTTAATTGGACAGCCTGGTGAACAATGGTATTATAGTGCTGCTCCGGATATTTTGGCCTTAATTTTGGAAAAAATAACTGGCCAGTCTACAGAAACCTATCTTGAAGAAAACATCTTTGATCCATTATCGATGAACGAAACGGGTTATAACGTTAGACTTGAACAACAACAGAGGATAATGCAAGTGCACTTCAATTTAGAGGACGGAACATTGGTCAACAGTCATGTTCAAGTTCCTACAACCGGAAACACAGTTTATGGTGGAACTCATGGTCTTTTTTCGTCTACAGAAGATTTTTTAAAATTCTGTCAAATGATTTTAAATAAAGGTAGCTTTAACGATCAACGTATACTAAAAAAAGAAACTGTTGAACTAATGACTAAAAATCATGTTGGAGAGCTAGTAGGCCCTGGGCGTGGTTTTGGGCTTGGTTTTGGTTTGTTATATGATACCAATAAAGACCTTAGTCCAGCAAACACAGGTCAGATTTATTGGGGCGGTTACTTTAAAACACATTTTTTTATTGATCCTAAAGAATCTCTCATAGCAATTATAATGACTCAAAAAATCCCAAATACTGACGAGTACATCATCGAATTAAATCGAGCAGTATACGGTGCTTTATCATTCTGACTTTATATAGTGAGTGGCTAAGCCAAACTATTTAGATATTAATGAAAAACTATGTGCAATAAGATTAGTGTGATTGCAAGTGCCCACCCCCAGTTTCTGCTATATTTATCTGCAGGCTGAAATAATGCTAGTAATGAGTTTAGCTTGCTCATGCTACCAATTACTGTGATAAATAAACCTAAAATAATTACCCAAAATGCTCTTACAAAATAATTCATTTCTGGTATAAAAATTTGTAAAGCAATATTTAAAGGGAGTGTGGCGATGAATGCGAAAAGGACTACGTTTCGGTTTGGTTTAAATAAAACCACAGCACTAAATATCAAAACTACTATTCCACAGTTTATATAATAACGTAAATTATTTAAGGTATGGGTAAAGGCTGAATTAGGATCGTCAAACTTTAGATATAATAAAACAAACCCCATTATAAGAGCAGTGCCTAAGCTAAATAGAATGGCCTTTTGACCTGCGTTTATTTTTTCTTTATCCTTTGCTTGTTTGTTGATATATTTTGAATAGATATCCGTTGACCACAAAGTAGCCAGAGAGTTAAAAGTAGAGTCTACTGTACTCATAAGCGAAGCAAACAAGCCACATAATATTATGCCTTTTATACCACCCGGTAGATAGGTGTTGACAATATATGGGAACGCCATGTCAGGCTCGCCTAGGGTGTCACCAAGAATTCCATAAAGAGCTATACCTGGAATAATAATTATAACAGCCATTATGTATTTAATTAAACCACCTGCTATTAAGCCAGTTTGTGCATGTCTAACACTCTTTGCAGCTAAAGCTCTTTGCATTACAGTTTGATTTGCACACCAGTAATTTATGTTAAGCAAAAACAATCCAAAAAGATGTGTCCATGGGAGGGTTGGATGATCTGCAGGTAAGTGCAAGTGCATTTTTTGAGGGGTTTGGATATACAGTTGGTCCCAACCACCTAGTTGATTTACAGCTGTAAAACAAACTACAGCTCCTCCAATAATTAATACAGCAAATTGAATTATATCTGTTTTAACAACAGCACTTAAACCACCCAGGTAAGTGTAAATAGCAGAGAAAACTCCTAATATTACAATGAGTATTGCTATTCTAATAATTCTGTTTGAATGAAGAAATGATAACTGCTCTCCAAAAACTAAGTCTGCAGCATAGGCTCCCCAGAAAAGTGCAGCTCCAATTGTAACAGTTGCAAAAAGTGCAATATTTGCTAATGAGTAAAAAAGGGCAATTCGCTGACCTAATCTCTTTGATATAAACTGTGTAATTGTTGTAATCTTTTCTCTTAGAAAAAGTGGCACAAAAACAAAGGCGCCAATTAAAATACCTTGAACTGCATTAATTTCAAGATTTGCTTGAGCAAGGCCAAATAAATATGCTGACCCCATCATTCCTAGAAACTGATATCCCTGAATGTTTGTTGCAATAGTTGATAGCGCAATTGAGTACCAAGGAAGGTTTCTTGAGCTTAAAAAATATTCATCTGCTGAGCTGTCTGCTTTAACTTTACCTCTAAGGGCTACGATCATAATTAAAGAAAAATAAAACAAGACAATTATAAAGTCTACCATAATCTACTTTCTTTCTCCTTTGCCCAGTGGGGAGTTTGGGGTTTCATTAATTCGTCTGTTAAAAACTTCGGGTAATGAAATTGTTTTTAACTGTGGTAACACATGTTGAGCAAAAAGCTCACATTCTTGTTGATGAGGATATCCTGATAATATGAAGGACCTTATACCCATTTGCATATAGCGTTTCAGTTTGTTTAAAATTTGATCCGGGGTTCCAACAAGAGCTGCTCCACAACCAGACCTAGCTAGTCCTATTCCCGTCCACAGGTGTGGCTCAACATAATATTCATTGTCTGCTTCATTTCGCATCTGTGATTGACGGGCTACTCCTAATGAGTTAGAGTCCTGTGCTCTATTTTTAATGTTTAGTCCTTGATCTAAGTCTAGTTTTGACAAAAGGTTATTGGCGTAATCTCTTGCTTCTTTCTCTGTCTCTCTAACAATTACATGAACTCTTAATCCAAACTGAACAGTGCGCCCATACTCTGAAGCTTTAAGGGTCATGTTGTTCATAAGCCCTTGTAGTTTCTCTTCTGTTTCTGGCCACATCAAATAAACATCGCAATGCTCTGCGCATAAGTCAACACCTGCAGGTGAGTACCCCCCGAAATAGAGAAGAGGGCCGCCATTTTGTTGATAGGGCTTAACAGGGTCTGTAGGCAAACTTAGTTTATAATATTTTCCATTGAACTCTATTCTGTCTTGATTCCATGCTTGTTTTAAAATTTCAATGACCTCTCGAGAGCGAGCATATCTTTCAGAAGAATCCAGCTCGTTGCCTGGAAGGTCCGATGAAATTATATTAATAGTTAGTCTACCCTTGAGCATGTGATCTAGTGTTGCTATACTTCTTGCAAGCATTGGTGGGTGAACCTCTCCACAGCGAATAGCCGCTAAAAAATTAATCTGTTTTGTAATTGGAGCCATTCCTGCAACAAAAGACAATGTTTCTTGACCAACTTGGTATGAAGATGGGCATAAAACGTTTCTAAACCCAAGCTCATCAGCAGTTTTTACAATTTTAGAAGTGTTTTCCCAAGTGCTTTTATAATCAGGATTTCTGTTTCCTAAAAAGTCATCATCACCGTCACAGAGTGGTGCAAACCAAGAGATCTCCGCCCCGTCAATATCTTTTGGGTTTTTGGGATTCATTACCACAAGTTAATATTTATATTTTCTGAAACAAAAAACCCTCAAAATCATAGAAATTGAGGGTTTAAGGGTGGTCCCGCCTGTCCTCACAGGAAGGTTACTCTTCCTTCGTAAATACTTACTTTTTTAGATTTAAGAGGTTCGGAGTCCGAACCTTTTAGGTTCGTATTACGAACCTTCTCAAAAATCAAGATGTTTTGACTACAACCCCGGTTCAGGTTCTTTTAGAACCATTGTTTTGAATTGTTATATGTAGAAAATAAAAAACTATTCCCCCAATAATTGTCCATACAATATCATTCCAATCAAAAACTCCTCTTCCCGGAGTATAAATTGTTATGAATTCATTTCCAATTAGACCAATCATAGAAATGATTATTGACCACTTTAATCTATTTCTGTAAATAGATGTATTAGGTTTAAAAATCTCTGGAATGGTTACATAAAACATACTTGGAAGACCAATACCTGGAAGGAAGTTGGGAATTACTCCAAGAAAATAAATTATAAGGTCATTTCCTCCTTCATAATTTGGTCTGATGTAATCTTGAACCAATCCGAATGTTAAAAATGTAACTCCAAAAACTATATAATAAAAATATTTTCTGTTCATCAACTTTCAAAAATAATTAATTTGGTTTGGATTTAGGTTCGGACAAAAGGTTCGGACAAAAAAATCAAAAAAACAAAAACCCTCATAGTCAAGGACTTAGAGGGTTTAAGGGTGGTCCCACCTGGACTCGAACCAGGGACCAAATGATTATGAGTCATCTACTCTAACCAACTGAGCTATAGGACCGGTGTTGTCGCAAATATACAATTTCACTATCTTTTTATAAAACATAAATTGAATTTTTGTTTTTTATTTAAACTACTTTAGACAAATGGAAAGTCAGAGACAGAAAAAGATCTCTTCTTTAATACAAAAAGAACTTGCTGGGTTAATTAACGAGGACCTTAGAAGGGGTGGTATCAAAAATCTTATCATCTCTGTAACCAAAACTCGCGTTTCTCCTGATCTTTCTTTGTGTAAGGTTTATTTGAGTATTTTTCCAAGTGATAATTCTGTTGCCCAAATTGCTTTGTTGCAAAAAAATTCTACCAAAATAAAATATGATCTTTCTATTTTGTTAAAGAAGCACTTACGAAAAGTTCCTGAGCTTGCATTTTTCCTTGACGACTCTCTTGACTATATCGATTCAGTTGAAGACTCTATTAACAACCCTGACAATCCTATAAAATAAAATGTTTAAGTCTTACATATATAAAATTGCTTTTCGTTATTTTTTTTCAAGGGATTCTAAAACAATTGTAAATAGAATTAATGGTTTTGCTTTTTTAATGATTGTTGCTGCTGCATGTGTTTTGTTAGTTGTCCTGAGCGCTTTTGAAGGTCTTAAAGATTTTGGTCTTTTTTACACCAGTTCTTTTGATCCAGATTATAAAGTGGTGCCTAAAAAAGGTAAATATCTTGTTGTAAGTCAAGAGACTCTTAACAAAATTAGAGGACTCGATGGTGTTATAGGTGCTTCTGAAGTAATTGAAGAAAAGGTGGTTTTTTCAAATGAGCTTAATTCTGGTGCTACTTTACTAAAAGGTGTTTTTTCTAACTATCATCTTACACCTGCGCTTGATTCTCTTTCTCTTGTTGGTGTTTTTTCTCCAGAAAAGAAAAACACAATTTATATTGGTGCAGATTTAGCCTCTTCTCTAGAAGTTGTTCTTAGCAAAGAGTTTTCTCTTCTTGCTACCGCTCCTAAAAGTAACACCAATAGCCTTTTTGGTTTCTCTCCTTTTTCGTCTATGCAGTTTGATATTGAAGGGATATATCAAATAAGCAGCGATATAGAGAAAAAATATGCTTTTACCTCAATGGCGTCCATGGCCAGTTTAACTGGAGCTCAAGAAAATACTTTTACGTCTGTTGAGATTTTTTCCAACAAGTCGCTTACTGATAACGACGTTTTAACTTTTATCACGGATGAGCTTGGCGATAAAGCGGAAGTGTTGACAAAACAAGATTTGAACCCTGCTTTGTATAAGATGCTGAATACTGAAAATTTTGCCGTATATCTTATTTTTTCTCTAGTTGCATTGGTCGCTATGTTTAACCTTGTTGGCTCTCTAACAATTATGATTGTTGAGAAAAGGCGTGATTTAAGGATTCTTAAATCTCTTGGAGGAGAAAAAAATGATATTAATCACGTGTTCTTTTTATTAGGCATGGTAACATCTTTTTTTGGAGGGGTTGTCGGTGTTCTTTTAGCGTGGTTGATTATAGTTTTTCAAAACTCTTATTCTTTAATTTTAGTTCCTGGAACATCCATACCATATCCTATTTCTTTTACTCTTTCTAACGTCTTAATTGTTTTAATCACAATTATTGCTTTGGGTGTGATTACTTCCTTGTGGTCTACAATTGGTTTAAAAGAGGACTAAACCAGTTCCTTTTGGGAGAAAGTATGGATTATTTCATCAAGCTCATGAAAGATTTTGATTGGATCTTTTTCATTTAGTATCCTGCTTTTTGTTTCTTTAAAGTTTGCAACTCCTTTAAAGTAATTACCATAGTGTCTTCTAGTTTCTAGAACCCCCAAGACCTCGCCTTTCCACTTCAACGCCATCTCTAAATGTCTTTTTGCCATTCTTGCTTTGTCTGATATTCCTGGTTCTTCTTTTTTATTACCTGTGCTTAGATAGTGTTTTACTTGGTCAAAAAACCATGGGTTTCCTATGGACGCTCTTCCAATCATAGCCCCATCTAGCCCAAAGTCATCTCTCATTTCTTTAGCCTTCTCAGGTGAGTTTACATCACCATTCCCGAAAACAGGTATATGCATTCTTGGATTATTTTTTATTGCAGCTATTTGCGTCCAGTCAGCGTCGCCTTTATACATTTGTGCTCTTGTTCTTCCATGAATAGAAATTGCTTTTATACCCACATCCTGAAGTCTTTCTGCTACTTCTACTATTTTAATAGATTTTTCATCCCATCCCAGTCTGGTTTTTACAGTAACGGGAAGGCTTGTTCTTTTTACTATTTCTTCTGTAAGACTAACCATTAACGGAATGTCTTTCAAAATTCCTGCACCTGCACCTTTACATACTACTTTTTTAACAGGACACCCATAATTAATGTCAATAATATCTGGGTTTGTTTTTTCAACTATGTCTACCGCCCCAAGCATTGAATCAAGGTTTGATCCAAATATTTGAATTCCTACAGGTCTTTCTTTTGTATATATGTCTAGTTTTTTTGTACTCTTTGCTGCGTTTCTAATAAGCCCCTCGCTTGATATAAACTCAGTGTATACAACATCTGCCCCTTGCTCTTTACAAAGCGCCCTAAAAGGGGGGTCACTCACATCTTCCATCGGCGCAAGAAGAAGAGGGAATTTAGGAAGTTCTATGTTTCCTATTTTAATCATGTGGCAAAATTAACAATTCTTGAATTTATTTAGCTCTGGCAATTAAAGATTATACAAAGTAAGTATCTTTGTCGAAAACACAGGCATTGTCACAAAACATAAGAAACTTCTGTATTATAGCTCATATTGATCACGGGAAAAGCACTCTCGCTGACCGTCTTTTGGATTTTACTGGCTCTGTTACTGATAGAGAAAAACAGGATCAGCTTCTTGATGACATGGACCTTGAAAGAGAAAGAGGTATAACCATAAAGTCTCATGCTGTTCAAATGGACTATAAGAGAGGTGATGAAAGTTTTATTTTAAACCTTATTGACACTCCTGGTCATGTTGATTTTTCATATGAGGTTTCAAGGGCGATTGCTGCTTGTGAGGGTGCTTTATTGGTGGTGGATGCTGCCCAAAGTATTCAGGCACAAACTATTTCAAACCTTTATCTGGCTGTTGATAATGATTTGGAAATAATTCCTGTTGTAAACAAGATTGACCTTCCGTCAGCAAACACAGAAGTTGTTGTTGATGAAATTGTTTCGCTTATTGGTTGTAAACCCGATGAGGTTGTACTTGCTTCTGCAAAAACAGGCGAGGGTGTTAGGGGAATACTTAATGCAATTGTAGAAAGAGTTCCTTTTCCTGGTGGTAATCCTGAAGCTCCACTACAGGCACTTATTTTTGACTCTGTCTTTAATCCTTATAGAGGAATTGAAACTTATTTTAAGGTTGTAAACGGAAAAATTTCAAAAGGAAACAAAGTAAAATTTATGTCAACAGGAAAAAGCTATGGTGCCGAAGAGGTTGGTACTCTTAAATTAAACCAAGTGCCAAAGCAAGAGATTTTAACAGGTGATGTTGGTTATCTTATCACAGGAATAAAAGATGCAAAAGATGTTAAGGTTGGCGACACTATAACGCTAGCTGAGGTTGGTGGTGTTTCAGCTATTGAAGGGTTTGAAGAAGTAAAACCGATGGTTTTTGCAGGAATTTATCCTGTTGATACAGACGATTATGAAGATTTAAGGTCTAGCATGGAAAAACTTCAGCTTAATGATGCTTCGCTGGTATTTATGCCTGAGAGTTCTGCTGCCCTGGGTTTTGGTTTTAGGTGTGGTTTTCTTGGCATGCTTCACCTAGAGATTATTCAAGAAAGGCTTCAGAGAGAATTTAACATGTCTGTTATAACAACAGTTCCAAACGTTTCCTACAACGCCTATGTTAAAAAAGATCCCAACGATGCTATACTTGTTAACAACCCTTCTGATCTTCCTGATCCTTCTCGTCTTGATAGGGTTGAAGAGCCTTATATTGACGCAACTATTATAACAAAATCAGAGTTTGTTGGTAATGTGTTGACCCTGTGTATTGAAAAAAGGGGGGAGATAAAAAACCAGCGATACCTAACACCTGAAAGGGTTGAGTTAAGCTTCAAGCTTCCTTTGGCAGAAATTGTTTTTGACTTTTATGATCGCTTAAAATCTGTTTCCAAAGGATATGCCTCTTTTGACTACTCTCCTTCTGGTTTTGTTGCTTCAAAACTTGTTCGTCTTGACATCTTGTTAAACGGAAAATCTGTTGATGCGCTCTCTTCTCTGATTCATGCAGATAATGCGCAAAGAGTTGGAAGAAAAATGTGTGAAAAACTTAGAGAGTTAATACCTAGACAGCAGTTTGATATTCCTGTTCAGGCAGCTATAGGTGCTAAAGTTATTTCAAGAGAAACAATAAAGGCTTATAGAAAAGATGTAACAGCAAAGCTCTACGGGGGTGATGTAACAAGGAAAAGAAAGCTTCTTGAAAAACAAAAAAAGGGAAAGAAAAAAATGAGAATGGTTGGGAGTGTAGAAATTCCCCAACAAGCATTTATGGCTGTTTTAAAAATTAACGACTAATGAAACTTCACTCAATAGAAACTGGTAATTTTAAACTTGATGGCGGGGCAATGTTTGGTGTTGTTCCTAAAGTACTTTGGGAAAAAACCAACCCTGCTGATTCTCAAAACAGAATAGAGATGAGTGCTCGCTGTCTGTTAATTGAGGATGGAGAAAAGCTTATACTGATAGACGCTGGTCTTGGAAACAAACAAAGTGAAAAGTTTTTCTCTCACTACGATAGGTCTGGAGACATGACCCTTGAAAGCTCTTTGGCTTCATGTGGCTTTGATGTTGAAGATATTACCGATGTGTTCCTCACACACCTTCATTTTGACCACTGTGGTGGTGCAACTAAAAGAGAGGGTAATAAAATTATTCCTGTTTTTAAAAACGCAAAGTTTTGGTGCTCTAAAAGCCATTGGGATTGGGCTAGCGTTAGTCCTAACCCTAGGGAAAAAGCTTCTTTTTTAGAGGAAAATCTTTTACCATTAAAAGAGTCGGGTCAGTTAAATCTTTTTGACAGCACTGAAGACGGTTTTTGCTCTGAGCTTGGTTTTGATATTTTGTTGGTAGATGGTCACACTGAAAAAATGGCTTTACCTAAAGTTCAATATAAAGGAAAAACAATTCTGTTTGCCTCAGATCTTGTGCCCACTGCCGGCCACATTCCTATACCTTATCTTATGGGGTATGACGTGAGGCCTCTTACTACAATGGAGGAAAAAACAAGAATTTTAAACAACATAGTAGAAAACAATTCTTTAATCTTTCTTCAACACGACCCAGTAAATGAGGTTGTGTTTTTAAAGAAAACCGAGAAAGGTGTTAGGCTTGACAAATCTTCTACACTTAAAGCTCTTTTTTAAATGAAGCCCTTAAAAGGAAATAAAAAAATTGATTTTCTTTTTGAGAAAGGTGTGCGTTTTTCTTCTGAATATGTGCGTTGTGTTTTTATGAAACAGGAAATAGATGAATTGTTTTATGTTGTGTCTGTGCCTAAAAAGTCTTTTTCTCGAGCTGTTGATAGAAACAAAATAAAGAGACAGCTTCGAGAAATATTAAGAAAAAATGATGGTGTGTTTATAAAAAATGGTTTTGGTTGGTATATGATTATATACACTCATTCTTCTTTTGTTGACTTTGAAGATCTTAATAAGGATGTTTGCTCTCTTTTTTAGATTATGGTGTTATAAACATTGCGCAGTGTGGTATTCCGTCTTCTATGTACCCCTCTCCTCTTCTTTCAAAACCTAAATCAATGTAAAATTTTTCTAAATAGGCTTGTGCTGAAATTTTAATCTCTTGTTTATGAAAGTTTTTTTTACAAACCCCTATACACATCTTTACAAGGTCTTTCCCAACCCCCTTTCCTCTTTCTTTTTCTATTACCACAACTCTTCCAAAACCAGGGTAATCTTCATAGTAGTCCCCTTTATCAAAGATTCTTGCATAAGCAACCAGCACTTCTTCTTTATACCCGCTTAAGTGAATAGCTTTATAATCTTTTCTGTCAAAATCGTTATACAATATTTCTTGTTCTACAACAAAAACCTCTGATCTTAATCTTGATATTTCATATAATTCTTTTGTGTTAAGCTCATGGAATGCTTGTTCTTTCCACTTAATCATTTTCATCTATTTTTTTTATTCTTCTCTCGTGTCTTCCCCCCTCAAACTCCTCTTTAATAAAAACGTCAACTATGTTTAGTATTTTATCACTACTTAAAAATCTTGATGGTATGCTTATTATGTTTGCATTATTATGCTGTTTTGCTAAGGATGCTATTTCCTCGCTCCAGCAAATTGCTGCCCTTATTCCTTTATGTTTGTTTGCTGTCATAGCTGCTCCATTTCCGCTTCCGCAAATTATAACCCCCATGTCTGCGTGTCCTTCTTTTACTTCTTTTGATACTGGATGAATATAGTCTGGATAGTCTACACTTTCTTTTCCATTATACCCCTTGTTTATAACTGTGTGTCCTTTTTTTGTGAGATGATCTTTTATTTTTTCTTTAACCTCCACCCCTGCGTGATCGTTTCCTATTGCAATTTTCATGTTTATTAAATTAATAATTCCTTTATTATTTTTTGATATGATGTTAATAGTTGTATTCTTATTCTTGATAACTATTTCTCTTTTTTATTTATTTACTTTTTTGTTTCTTTTTTAACCAGTCATCATTGTTTATTTTATTATTTTTTTTTAACTATTTGTGTTTTATTTAGGTTATTAACACATGTTTGTTTTTAGCTTTGATTTTTGTTTATCAATAGTTTAGATTGTTAATTAATTGTTCACTTTGTATTATTTGTGTTCATTGCTTTTTTCCTTGAAACATTTATTAAGAAATTAACACACCATATATACCTAATTAAATTTTTAAATAAAACTAAAATAATTATGTTTAAATGTTTATTGATAATAAAAAGAAAGAGGGTTGAATAAAACTATATTTGAATAAAATTTATAATGAGTAAAAAGAAGAAAGAACAAAAGGGGTTAGAAAGGAAAATTACTTCACTCATTTCGTCGCCAACTTTAAAAGAATTCAATTATAAACAAATAGCTTTTGCCTTAGGAGTTAATGACACCAAAGGAAGAAATGATATTATAAAAATTTTAAATATTCTTTTAAAAAAAGAAAAAATAATTAAAGTTGGGAGAGGGAAGTTTGTTGCACCAGCTATTCAAGGAGAAATTGCAGAAGGGGTTTTAGAGATAACAAGCACAGGAAGGGGGTATGTTGTGTGTGAGGATCTAGATGATGATGTAATGGTAGAAAACAAATACCTCAACAAAGGGTTACACGGAGACATAGTAGAGGTTTTAGTAGGAGAAAAAAAGTACAAAAACAGATACGAGGGAAAGGTTATAAATGTTTTAAAAAGAAACAAAAAAGTATTTGTTGGGGTATTTGAGAAAAACAAGGACTACGGTTTTGTAAACACAAGGAACGCAAGAATGTACACAGATATCTTCATTGAAAAAGAGGAAGTGAAAGGATATAAAACAGGAGAAACAGTAGCTGTAGAAATAAAAAAATGGGAAAAATCAAACAACTCACCAGAAGGAAGAATTGTAAAAACATTCGGATTTGAAAGCGATTCTCTGGACGCTTATTCTATTTTATATGAGTATGGTTTGGCGCCTGAATTTGAAGAAGAAGTAGAAAAAGAGGCAAAAAAAATTGATAAAAAAATATCAAAAGAGGAGGAAAAGAAAAGAAGGGACATGAGAAAAGAGATGACCTTTACTATAGATCCTGTAGACGCAAAGGATTTTGATGATGCAATTTCTTTCAAAAAAATTGAAAAGGAAACGTTTGAAATAGGGGTTCATATAGCAGACGTTTCACATTATGTTACACCAGGCAGTGTAATAGACGAAGAAGCACAAAAAAGAGCAACCTCAGTTTATTTGGTTGATAGAGTTATACCTATGTTGCCAGAAACGCTTTCAAACAATCTCTGCTCGCTAAGACCTAATGAAGAAAAATTAACCTTCTCAGCAGTTTTTATAATGAAAAAAAACGGACAAGTTTTGGAAGAGTGGTTCGGTAAAACAATAACAGAATCAAACCACAGACTTTCCTATGAGGAGGCTCAACACATCATAGAAACAGAAGAGAAAATAATTCCTAAAGAAAAAACAATTTTAAATAAAGAAAAAAAAGTAACAAACAACCTGGTTGAGGCGGTTACAACCCTAAACCAGATTGCGAAAACAATAAGAAAAAAAAGAATAAACAAAGGAGCAATTATTTTTGATAAGTCTGAAATAAAGTTTAAGCTAGACGAAAAAAACAACCCAAAAGAAGTAGTTTTTAAAACAGCAAAAAGCGCAAACAAATTAATAGAAGAGTTTATGCTTCTTGCAAACAGGAGGGTGGCAGAAAAAATGAAAAAAGGAAAAGAAAGGTTTGTTTTTAGAGTACACGATCAACCAGATGAAGAAAAGTTAAAAAACTTGCAAACGGTTGTGAAAAGGCTAGGATATAATCTTGATCTAAAAAAGAACAACCTTAATGACTCCCTAAACACACTTCTTGAAAACACGTTTGGAAAAAACGAACAAAACCTAATAGACACACTAATGATAAGAAGCATGAGTAAGGCAGAGTACACAACAAAAAACATAGGTCATTATGGGTTAGCGTTTGACAACTATACACACTTCACTTCGCCAATTAGAAGATATCCAGATGTTCTGGTTCATAGGCTTATAGAGGCAGAATTGAAAAAAGAGAAAATAAAAACAGAGGAACTGGAAACCCTTTGTAATCATTCAACCCACATGGAAATACTTGCTACCAAAGCAGAGAGGGACTCTATAAAACTAATGCAGATTAAATATATGCTAGATAAAGAAGGAAAAATTTTTGAAGCAGTTATTTCTGGAGTAACAGCAAGAGGGGTGTTCGTTGAGGTTGTAGAGAATAAATGTGAGGGGCTGGTTAAAGCAAAAGACCTGCCGGGTGAATTTTATGTTCACGATGAAAAAAACCACCAGTTTGTAGGAGAAAAGACAGGAAAAAAATATCAGCTTGGTGATAAAACAAGGGTAATGTTGATAAAAGCTGATCAAGTAAAAAGAAGACTAGACTTCCAAATACTAAGTTGAGGCATCGAGCGGATTCGAACCGCTGTAAAAGCTTTTGCAGAGCTCCGCCTAGCCACTCGGCCACAATGCCTTTAGGGTGTAAAAATAGAAAAAAGATTAAACTTTTTTTCTTAATTCTACAGAATCTACGCAGCCACCAATAGGAGGGTTGATTTTTTTAATACTCACATCAACAGAGACAATGTTTTTGTCAAGCTGATTTATGGATGAAATAATCCTTTCCATAACAACCTCTAATAATTTGGAAGGAGTGTCCATTTCTTTCTTTATGGCATTGTAAACGCCAACATAATCAACCGTGTTTTCAAGACCATCATTTGTTTCTGCCATTGAGGTGTCAAACTCTACAGACGCATTAACTAAATATTCCCCACCAACAATCGTTTCTTCACCAAGACACCCATGGAAGGAATAAAACCAAGCGTTATTTACAGATATTTTTGACAAAATATTTCCAAAGATATAAAACCAAGCAAACAATCTATTAACCTTTTCAATATCTTTGACAAAGTGAAGAAAAAAGGCCCAAACTTTATAGAGCAAATTATAGACGGAGATATTTCTAGGGGGTTTAAAAAAGACGACCTAAGGTTTAGGTTTCCACCAGAGCCAAACGGTTATCTGCACATCGGCCACCTTAAAGCAATTTGTTTAAATTTTAATCTTGGAGAAAAATATGGAGCCCCAGTAAACCTCAGGTTTGATGATACAAACCCAGAAAAAGAAGCAAAAGAGTATGTTGATGCCATCAAAAATGATATTCTTTGGCTTGGTTATAAGTGGGATAAAGAGTGTTATGCTTCTGATTATTTTGAACAGCTTTATAATTGGGCGCTTGTCCTTATAGAAAAAGATCTTGCTTTCATTGACTCGCAATCATCAGAGGACATAGCAAGCCAAAAAGGAACCCCTACAAAAGAAGGTAAAGCAAGCCCTTATAGAGATAGGGACAAAGAAGAAAGCCTTAAGATCTTTAAAGAAATGCACAATGGAGATCACAAACAAGGAGAACACGTATTAAGGGCAAAAATTAACATGTCTTCACCAAACATGTTAATGAGAGACCCGGTTATTTACAGAGCAATGGATTCAAACCACCACAGAACTGGAGATAGCTGGAAGATATACCCTATGTATGATTGGACACATGGAGAGTCTGACTATATAGAACAAGTATCACATTCACTATGTACACTTGAGTTTGAGCCTCACCGCGAGCTCTACGATTGGTTTCTAGACTCCATTAGTCCTTTAGAGGGAATTAGACCAAAGCAAAGAGAATTTTCAAGGCTTAATCTTTCCTATACTATAACAAGCAAGCGGAACCTTGCAAAACTTGTAGAAGAGGGGGTTGTTGATGGTTGGGACGACCCACGAATGCCAACAATTTCTGGTTTAAGAAATAGGGGTTACACTCCAGAATCTTTAAAATCATTTGCTTTGACAGTTGGAATATCAAAAAGAGAAAACGTAATTGATGTTTCTTTATTAGAGTTTTGTGTAAGAACACATTTGAATGAAGAAGCGCCAAGAGCTATGGCTGTTTTAGATCCTTTAAAAATATCAATTATAAACTACAAGGAAAACAAAGAGGAGAGTGTAAACTTTGATATAAACCCTCAAAAACCCAGTCAAGGAAAAAGAGAGATTTTGTTTTCAAAGATCATTTACATCGAGCGAGAAGATTTTCAAGAAAACCCAGAAGAAGGTTTTTTTAGGCTTTCACTGGGAGAGGAGGTAAGGCTAAAAAATGCATATATAATTAAAGCAACAAACATCATTAAAAACGAACATGGAGAAATTACAGAAGTTGAGTGTGAGTATGATGAAAAAAGTAAAAGCGGATCAAATACACCGGAGAGCAATAGAAAGGTAAAGGCAACAATTCATTGGGTTTCTGCACAAACAGCCGTGGATGCAACTCTAAACGTTTACGACAGGCTTTTTAAAGTTACTGAGCCAGGAAAAACTCAAGACCTTTTAAGCCAAGTTAACGAAAACTCTCTAGAGATAAAAAGCGCAAAGGTAGAGCCTTATCTTGCAAGCGCAAAAGAAGGAGACCACTTCCAGTTTCAAAGATCAGGATATTTCGTTAGAACAAACAATAAAAAAACCCTAGAGTTTAATAAAACAGTAGGGTTAAGAGATGGTTGGAAGAAATAGTTAAACTACTTCATCCTCACCCTCAAAATTGTCTACAGGAGGATTATCAAACTGAGGAGGTTCTTGCTCAGTCTCACCCGCATCATTCTTTGCAGATTTTATGTTTTCCTTTTGCATAGCCTCCCCTATTTTGCTACTAGCTGTAAAAGCAGCAACCATATCATTTAGCATAGTGCTTCCTGCTTGTGGTGAATTAGGGAGAAGGATTAAGTTTGAGTTAGTTTCCCCACCAATTGACTGAAGTGTATCATAGTGTTGTGTAACAACGATTAATGCTGAAGCTTCTTGTGAGTTTATTCCAACCGACCCTAATGTTCCAACAGAGTCCTCAATACCTTTAGCTATTTCTCTTCTCTGGTCTGCAATACCCTGTCCCTGAAGTCTTTTACTTTCAGCTTCAGCTTTTGCCTTTTCAACAATTAAAATTCTTGCAGCATCTCCTTCATATTGGGCAGCTGTTTTTTCTCTATCGGCTGCATTAATTCTGTTCATTGCTCTTTTAACCTCAGCGTCTGGTTCAATGTCTGTAACAAGTGCTTTAACAATAAAGTATCCATATTCTTCCATAGCATCACCCAATGATTGCTTCACAGCAACAGCTATATCGTCTTGTTTAGAAAAAACATCATCCAGCTTCATTTTTGGAACCTGTGAACGAATTAAATCAAACACATATGATGTGATTTGATCTTGCGGAAAGTCTAGTTTATAAAAGGCATCAAAAACTTTTGATTCTACCACCCTATATTGAACAGAAACTTTAAGCTTAACAAACACGTCGTCACTAGTTTTTGTTTCTACAACCACATCAAGTTGTAAAACCTTCAAGCTTAGTCTTCCAGCGATCCTATCAACCAAAGGGATCTTAACCTGAATTCCAGGTTTTCTAACAGATTGAAATTTACCAAATCTCTCAACGATTGCGGCTGATTGTTGTCTTACAATAAAGATGGTTGAAATAAGGACGAAAAAAAGAAATAATATTATTAAGGGTGTTGTAAATATGCTCATAGTTATATTTTGTTAATTAAATTTTCAATTCTTTGAAGTGTTTCCTCTGGCCCAACAAAACCTATAATCTTAAATAAATCAGGTCCAGAAAGACTTCCAACTAACGAAAGTCTTAGCGTTTTCATAATATTTCCAAAAGAAATATCGTTTTCTGCTCCAAACTTCATAAGCTCATTTTTAAGTTCAGAAGGACTGTTAACAAGCTCACTATTGAATTTACAAAAATTTAAAACACTAAATATTACCTCTCTGTTAATTTTTTCAATTGCTGACACATCAATTTCCTTAGGCTGCTTAATAAAAACTGAAAGCTCTTTATCAATGTCTTTGGTGGTGTTTAGTCTCTCTTTAATCAACTCAATAATCTCTATAGCTTCCTGATCGCTATATCTCTCAGCAAGCAATTTTTTTGTTTGTTCAGAGAGATTTAATATTCTTTTAGAATCAAGATCTTTTAAGTGCAGGTGGTTAATCCATAGCGCTTTCTTAAAATCAAAACGAGCTCCTGATTTGTTTATTTCCTTATAATTAAAAGACTCAACCAGCTCCGCCATTGTATACTTCTCTCTTTCTTCTTTGTTGCTCCAGCCCAGAAGCGCTAAGTAATTATTTATACCTTCAGGAATGAAGCCGTAATCTTTAAATCCATTGGAATCTTCCCATTTAACAGCAAAAATAGGGTGCCCCTGTTCGTCTGCATCTCTTTTTGAAAGCTTACCCGCTCCACTAGTTTTTAAAATTAAAGGGAGGTGATAAAATTTAGGAGGGCTCCATCCAAAAAACTCATAAAGTAGATAATGAACAGGAAGCGACGAGAGCCATTCTTCACCCCTAACCACTGATGTTATTTTCATATCATTATCGTCAACAACATTTGCTAAATGATAGGTTGGCATTCCATCAGACTTAAGAATAACTTTGTCCTCGAGTTCATTGGAATCAAAAGTTAATTCTCCGCGTATCTCATCGTAAGCAGATATTTTTTTGTTTTCTGGAATAGCCAACCTTACTACATACCTGCCCTCTTCTACTCTTTTTTTTCTTTCTTCTTCAGATACTGTTAAAGAGTTGTTAAGCCCCATTCTTGTTTTTACATTGTATTTAAAATCTTTACCCCCAGCTTCTCTAGCGCCATCAAGATCTTCTTGTGAGTCAAATGCGTAGTAAGCATTTCCTTGCTTTAATAATTTGTCTACCTGTTTTTTATAAAGGCTGGATCTGTTACTCTGTTTAATTGGACCTTCATCAACATCAAGACCCAACCATTTAAGAGAATCAATTATATGTTTCTCAGCACCATCGACAGTTCTCTTGCTATCAGTATCTTCAATTCTTAAAATGAATTTGCCCCCGCTTTTTTTTGCTATCAAATAATTAAAAAGAGCTGTCCTTACTCCTCCAATATGTAGGGGACCGGTTGGGCTTGGTGCAAACCTTGCTCTTTCTCTCATAGTTCAAATATAACACCATATTCAACGTTTTAGAAATTATACCCTATAATTGATTTATATTTGTCAAATTATGCATGATATTAAAATACATGGAGCAAAAAATCAGCTTTTTGAGACTAAGCGTGTATCACAAAAGCTAATTGATTTTGCAACAGAAGAGGGTTTTAAAATTGACAGACTTGAGTATAATTTTGTCGATTCAGAAAAGATGTACTCTTTAAATAAAGATTTTTTAAATCATGACACTGACACTGATATAATTACTTTTGATTATTCTAAATCAAAAACAATAATAGCGGAGGTTTTCATTTCAAGAGAAATGATGATCAAAAATGCGTCTAAAAATATGCAAAGCATTGAAAATGAGTCTTTTAGACTTCTTTCTCATGGTTTGTTACATTGCATGGGCTATAAAGACAATACGGTCGAAGAGAAGGCGATAATGAGAAAAAAAGAAGAAGAGTTTATCTTTGCTGTTTCACGTGAAACATAAATTATGTTTGAATCTAAATATGATGTTATAGTTGTAGGAGGGGGTCATGCGGGAGCAGAGGCTGCTGCGGCATCAGCAAATCTTGGAACAAAGACACTTCTTATAACAATGAATCTTCAAACCATTGGCCAAATGTCATGTAATCCTGCTATGGGAGGTATTGCTAAAGGACAGATTGTGAGAGAAATTGATGCGCTTGGAGGATACAGTGGTATTGTTTCTGATTTAACTGCGATTCAATTCAAAATGCTTAATAAATCTAAAGGTCCAGCTATGTGGAGTCCAAGAGTTCAGTCAGATAGAGCTCAATTTGCCCTAAAATGGAGGGAGATGCTAGAGAAGACTCCTAATTTAGATTTTTATCAGGACATGGTTGTTGGGTTGATTGTTAAAAACAATAAGATCGAGGGGGTTAAAACAGGTCTTGGTAATAATATTTTTTCTAAAACGGTTATTTTAACCAACGGTACTTTTTTAAATGGATTAATCCATGTTGGAGAAAAAAACTTTGGAGGCGGAAGGGTTGGAGAGAAGTCCTCTACAGGAATAACGTCTGACCTTGAGACATATGGTTTTGTTTCTGGGAGAATGAAAACAGGTACCCCGCCTAGAGTAGATGGACGATCTCTAGATTATTCCGTTATGGAAGAGCAACCAGGGGATGAGATGCCTTCAAAATTTAGTTTTCTTGAGGAGATTAAGCCACTTAAAGATCAAACAAGTTGTTATATAACATATACAAATTCAAATGTCCACGATATTATGGCAGATTCTTTTGATAGATCCCCAATGTTTAATGGAAAAATTAACAGCACAGGCCCAAGATACTGTCCATCAATTGAAGATAAGATTCATAGGTTTTCAGATAAAGACCGTCATCAAATTTTTGTTGAGCCTGAGGGGCCTAATACTGTTGAGGTATATGTAAATGGTTTTTCTACATCAATGCCTGAGGACGTTCAATATTCAGCAATTAAAAAAATACCAGGTTTTGAAAATGTAAAATTTTTCAGACCAGGTTATGCAATTGAGTATGATTATTTTCCCCCAACTCAGTTAACCTTAACACTTGAAACAAAAATTATAGAGAATTTGTTTTTTGCTGGACAAATTAACGGAACAACAGGATATGAAGAAGCAGCAGCACAAGGGTTGATGGCAGGGATTAATGCCGCAGCAAAAGTTTTTTCAAAAGATTCATTGATTCTTACAAGGAGCGAAGCCTATATCGGAGTATTAATTGATGATCTTATTACAAAAGGAACAGAAGAGCCTTATAGAATGTTTACCTCTAGAGCTGAGTATAGAACTCTTTTAAGACAAGATAATGCTGACATAAGACTAACAGAAAAATCTTTTAATATTGGCCTTGCATCTAAAAAAAGATTTGATAGAGTACAGAATAAACAAGACAAAGTCAAAGATTATGTAGAATTCTTTGAAAAAACAAGCTATGAATTAGATGAAGTCAACCCAATATTAGAATCTGTAGGCTACGAGGCTGTTCCTCAAAAAGCCAAACTGGCTAAAATGTATGCTAGGCCTAATATTAAAAAAGATCATATGATCTCTTTAGCTTCTGTTAAAGATTTCATTGAAAAGAATTCTCTAGATGATGAAATTATCGAGCAGACAGAAATTCAGATAAAATATAGGGGATACATTGAAAAAGAAAAAAATAATGCTGACAAGCTACAGAGGTTAGAGGACATTAAAATCCCAAAACACTTTGATTATGACTCTCTTGCCTCATTATCTTTTGAGGCAAAAGAAAAATTAAACTCTATTAAACCAAGCACCTTATCCCAAGCTTCGAGAATTAGCGGTATTAATCCAAGTGATATTAGCGTTCTTTTGGTTAAGATGGGTAGATAATTGTTCCACGTGAAACAGATCTTTAAAAAAGACCATAAACTCTTTAAAGTAAAAGACTATATTAAGTCAGGCGATTTTTTTCAACTATATAAAGACAATAACTCTGGAATAGTTTGGACCTTTTTAGATAAGAATCACAACCATGAGTCTTATTACTGGTCTGAAAAATATATTCCACATAAAGAAAAAAAAGGTTTTTTTGGCTTTTTATATTTATTTGCTCAAAAGATCATGTTTAGATACAAATTAAAGAATCTAAAAAACCACATTAACAAAAACAAGACAGTTTTAGATTATGGTTCAGGAGATGGGAGGTTTGCAGAATATTTAAACCAACTACACATTAAAACAATGACCTACGATCCCCTTGTAAACAAATTAGATAAATCAGAACCTTATAATTATCAATTAACTGAAAATCAGGTAGATACGTTAATGATGTGGCATGTACTTGAACATATACCGGATCTAGACTCATCGATTAAAGCAATATATAATTCTATAAAAAATAAAGGATCTTTGGTAATTGCTGTTCCAAATATCGACAGCTTTGATTCAAAGCTCTATAAAGAGTGTTGGGCAGGCTTGGATGTCCCTCGCCATCTCTATCATTTTAATCATGACAGCTTAATTAACTTTATAGAAAAGCAAGGCTTTATTTATAATTATAAGAAACCATTAATTTTTGATTCTTTTTATGTTTCTATTTTATCAGAGAAAAACAGGAATAATCCATTTGGTATATTGATTGGATTGTCTATAGGTTTAATATCAAACTTTTTCGCACTTTTTTCTACTAACTATTCCTCATCCTTCTACGTCTTTACGAAAGACTAAACCTCTTCTTTATTTATAAGTTTAGTAAGGGTAATAGCAAAATTGGTGAACACTATTTTAGAATTTACATTTCTTGAAATTGAATAATGACAATCTTCTATTAATGATATTATTTCAATAAGATTCGAGCTGTGGACAAAAGGGGAAAGTTTATCAATTTTAAAATCTGTATTTGAAGAAAAGGACCCCAAATTATTGGAACTATAGCTTATTAACATAGCTTCTCTTATTAGGTATGAACAATAGCTTAAAAAATCTTTTTGCTGATCTCTAGAAATAGAGGCTAGTTTTTCAGACCATTTTGTAAGATCAAGAATTGCGGCTTTACTTTTTTTAGCTAAAAAAGCGAACCGTAGACACTCAACAAAGTTGTTTTCATGAGATATAGAATCAGACTCCTCATCCAAATATCTTAATGATCTTGCAACACTTCCTCTTGATGTGTTTACAATTAAATTGTAGTCAACACCAGTAAAATTTTCTTTAATATAATTTGTGTGATCTACTTTATTTATTGGACTTAAGTTTGAAATTTGACAACGAGAAATTATAGTTGGGAGAATAGCCTGAATATTTGACGTAATTAAAATAAAGTATGTATTAACAGGAGGTTCCTCTAGAATTTTTAAGAGTTTATTTGATGTTTGCGGCATCATGGTTTCAGCTCCCCAAAAAATAAAAACTTTGTTCCCCCCTAAGTATGATTTTAGTGAAGATTTTTTTTGCACCTTTTCAATTTCAGAGACTTTTATTGAGCCTTGAGATACTGTATTACCAATATAGCTTGACCATTTTTGATAATCACCAAAAGTGTTTTCTTTTAAAAACGACAACCATTCGGAATAAACATTTTCATCATCTTTTATTGAAGCAAAAAAAGGAAAAGAAAAATGAAGATCAGGGTGATCATAAATATCACCTTGAAAAGAAATGTCATTTTTTAGAAGAGATTTTGCAATTTCAATAGCCAAATTCAAACCACCATACCCATCTCTATCAACTAAAATTTTTGACTGTGGAAAAGATTTGTTTGTGATAGAATTGTAGATTTTTTCTTTTATATCATGTTGTCCTAAAATTCTATCTAAATTCATATTCAAATATATATCATATTATATCTTTGTCGACAAAATAATATTAACATGAATCACCTACAAAATCAAAAATTTAACAATAAGAAAGCTATAATTAGAGTCGACTTAAATGTTCCTTTAAATGAACAAAAAGAGGTTACTGATTATACGAGAATTGAGGCAATAAAGGAGACGGTTAATTTTGTTATTGATAACGGAGGGTCATGTATTTTGCTTTCTCATCTTGGAAGGCCTAAACGAAAAGATGAAAACCTATCACTTAAACATATTTTAGGCCCTGTTTCCAAGACCTTAGATAAACCTGTTGTTTTTTTTCAAGACTGTATTGGAGAAGAAGCTGAACAAGCAACAAAAAAACTACAACCAGGAGATATTATATTGATGGAAAACTTACGATTTTATAAAGAAGAGACGGATGGAGACAAGTTGTTTGCAGAAAAACTATCAAGACTGGGAGATCTTTATATAAATGATGCATTTGGAACTTGTCATAGAGAGCACGCTTCTACTGCTGTAATTGCAAAGTACTTTCCGAATGAAAAATACGTTGGAAAATTATTACAAAAAGAACTTGAAGCAATTAATCAAATTGCAGAACATGGAGAAAAACCAGTTCTTGCAATTTTAGGAGGTGCCAAGGTCTCAAGCAAACTAAATATTTTATATAATCTAATTAAAAAAGTAGATAAAATAATTATTGGAGGTGGAATGGCATATACGTTTATAGCTGCACAGGGAGGAAAAATAGGAGAGTCTTTGATTGAAGAGGACTTAATAGAAAATGCTAAAGAAATTCTAGAGATTGCCAACAATTTAAACAAAGAAATTATTCTACCGGATGATATAAAAGCGTCAACAGATTTTGACCAAAATGACTTAATTAAAACTTTTGATTCAAATAAAATAGAAAACGGGTGGATGGGCTTAGATATTGGTACAAAAACTATTGAGAAATTTAATCAAGCAATTTTATCAAGTAAAACAATTTTTTGGAATGGCCCTGTAGGTGTTTTTGAAAAAGAGGCATTTTTAGAAGGGACTCGATCAATTTGTAATTCATTAAAAGAAGCCAAAACCCTGGGGGTAAACGTTATTGTTGGAGGTGGAGACTCAATCGCAGCACTTAAAAAACTTGGAAAAGAAGATTGGGTTAGCTATATTTCAACAGGAGGAGGTGCTCTTTTGGAAAGCCTAGAAGGTAAAACTCTTCCTGGAGTTAAAGCATTGCTTGATGAGAATTAAAGCTTTTTATAAAACCATATTGATCCTTTTGATTTTTGGCCTTTTAGAGGGCTGTAATTCTAATGGTTCAAATGCTTACGTTCCAGAATCAAGTGGAAATATTAATGCATTAACCGTGGTTATGCCTCAAGCTTTATGGAGCAAATCACTAGGAACTGATGTAAGAAATATATTAATGGAGCCCTATGAAGGCCTACCTTTTGATGAACCAAAATATGATTTATATCATCTTGACCCATCTATTTTTACAGGATTTGCTAGAAGTGGAAGAAATATAGTTTTTTTCAAAAAAGACACATCCAATCAAGGTTTTAGATTAATTAAAAATTTATGGGCGAGACCTCAGATAGCAGGACTTATTACAGGAGAAGATGAAGAAGTTATGAAGTTCTATTTTGATGAGAATAAAGACCTTCTTTTAAGATCAATAAACGAGAATGAAAGATTAGAAAAGATCAGAAGAATGTCAAAAGCCTTAAATAAAGATAAAGAACTAGCAGATAGATTTGGTATATCTATGACCTTTCCAGATGCTTATAAAACTGTAAAAGACACAACTAATTTTGTATGGATTGAAAAGGAAGTTTACAAAGGGCATCTAAACATCATAACTTACACTTTACCCTTAGACATAGATCTGAAGAAAATTGAAGAAAGAATTCCTGCAATAAGAGATTCAATTGGCAAAATTTATGTTCCCGGAAGGGTTCCAGGCTCTTATATGATAACAGAAAGAGCTTATTTGCCATATTATTATAAAACTTCAGTCAATAATTTTGAAGCTTTACTAACTAAAGGAACATGGGAGGTACAAAACGACTTTATGGCAGGCCCTTATGTAAACTATATCATTAAAGACACTTTAAATAAAAGAAACATTGTGATTGAAGGGTTTTCCTTTGCACCCACAGAGAGCAAAAGAGATTATATGTTTGAACTAAACACTATAATAACGACTCTGAAGCTAGTAAATTAGAATACTATTCTTTTGTTTCTTCTTCTTCCTCTTTTGTAGCTTTTTTAAACTCCTTAATTCCGCTTCCAAGTCCCCTCATAAGTTCAGGAATTTTTCTACCACCAAAAAGTAGAAGAACGACAATAATAATTAGAATAATTTGAGGTCCACCTATCATATTTGAATATTTATGGAACTATGTTCCAAAAACAAATTTAAAGAATTATTTTTTGTAATATGAATTTATTAAACAGATAATAACTTCTAACTAACTATACATATATTTGCATTAATGCCAAAAAAGAAAAAAAACACCTTATTTGAAAAGCTTTCTACAAGGTTTCATATCCTTCTAGTTAATGAAAAAACTCTGGAAAAGAAAAAACTTTTTTCTTCCTCAACCTCAAGTTTACTTGTTTCATCATTATTTGCGTTTATCCTTTTGCTTTCAACATCTTTCTTGGTAATATATTTTACCCCTCTTAAAGAATACTTTAGAGGTTATACGAGTGTTGAATTAAGAGAAAATTCAATAGAAAATGCTTTAAAATTGGATTCCCTTGAAACCCTTTATATAATGCAGTCTAGATATGTAAATGCATTGAAGGATCTGCTTGCAGGAAATATTTCCTTTGAAGATCTTAGTCAAGATAGTATCAGAATTCAAAATAATGCAATTGAACTTGAGCTTATCAAACCAAACGAAGAAGATTCTTTGTTAAGGTTAATAGTTGAAGAAGAAGACAAATACAATGCTTTTGATATTTTAGGAGAAAGATTTACTACAGTTTTATTTCCACCTGTAAGTGGAGGGATTTCTTCAAGCTTTGATCTAGAAAACAAACACTATGGTGTCGATATTGTTATGCCACAGAACTCACCTGTTCATTCAATTAGTGAAGGAATTGTAGTTTTTTCTGAATGGACATCTGAAACAGGATATGTAATTATTATTGAGCACTTAAACGGTCTTACCTCAATATATAAACATAATTCATCATTAGTCAAGTCTCAGGGGGAAAGAGTAGAAACTGGAGAAATTATTGCATTTACGGGAAATACTGGTGAGCTAACTACAGGACCACACTTACATTTTGAGCTTTGGTATCAGGGTGAACCAGTTGATCCACAGAGTTATATTGAATTCTAGATGAAAACAATAATTTCAGTTTTATATGCCCATCTTGTAAAAAGAAGAAACAAAAAATGGATTGATAGTCCAATAAAATGGCAAACAAACACATTTAAAAAACTAATAAAAAATGGTGTAAAAACTGAGTTTGGCAAAAACCATGACTTTGAAAATATCCAATCTTATGAACAGTATAAAGAAAAGGTTCCTGTAAGGGACTATGAAGATTTAAGGCCTTATATTGAGAAAGTAGTTAATGGTGAAAAAGATATTTTATGGCCAGGTAAGCCATTATACTTTGCAAAAACAAGTGGAACTACATCAGGGGCAAAATATATTCCTATTACCAAAGAGTCTATAAAAACACATATTAGATCTGCGCGAGATGCTTTGTTAAACTATTTCCTTAAAACAAAAAATTTCAAACCCCTAAATGGTAAACACATGTTTCTGCAAGGGAGTCCGGAGTTAGAAAAGAAACAAGGAATATATCACGGAAGGCTTTCCGGAATTAGTGCTCATTATATACCGAAGCTTTTTCTTCGTAACAGAAAACCATCATGGACTACCAACTGTATTGAAGATTGGGAAGAAAAAGTAGAAGCTGTAATCAATGAGACAGTCGGAGAGAAAATGACAATAATTGCGGGAATCCCATCTTGGGTGCAAATGTATTTTGAAAAAATTGTCTTAAAGGAAGGCAAAACAATTTCTCAAGTTTTTCCTGATCTTTCACTATATGTATATGGTGGGGTAAGCTATGAGCCGTATCGACAAATTTTTGATAAATTATTTGGAAAGAGTATAGACACCTTGGCTACTTTTCCTGCCTCTGAAGGGTTTTTTGGCTATCAGGACCAGTTCAATAAAGATCAAACAGATCTTCTCCTACTGCTAAACAATGATATTTTCTATGAGTTTATAAAAGCAGAAGATTTTCTTAGTGGTAAATATAACAGAGTATCTATTAAAGATGTAGAGCTGGATGTAAATTATCTATTGATAATATCAACATCAGCAGGATTATGGTCTTACAATATTGGAGATACAATCAAGTTTACATCAAGAGACCCATACAGAATTATAGTTTCAGGAAGAATAAAACATTTTTTATCAGCTTTTGGGGAACATGTAATTTCTGAGGAGGTTGAGAAGGCAATGGAGGCAGCAACAAAACTTCATAATGTTGCAATTAGAGAGTTTACAGTTGCGCCAAAAATTAATCCTTTAGACATGCTTCCGCATCATGAATGGTATGTAGAATTTGAGAATTTTCCAGAGGACATATCGGCATTTACCAAATCGCTGGATAATGAAATGATAAATCAAAACATATACTACAAAGATCTAATTGATGGAAAAATACTAAAAAGCCTAGAGGTGATTTCTGTAGAAAGAGGAGGATTTAATAACTACATGAAATCTGTTGGAAGACTTGGAGGACAAAACAAAGTACCAAGGCTATCTAATGACAGAAAAATTGCCGATAAATTAAAAACAATAAAAGCTTGAAACAAAACATTACACTTAGTTACTCAATAAATAGAAGTTTTGTTAAATCAGACATCTATATTTTTGAGGCACTAGGATATAATGTTCAAAGAATCTTGTCAAGGCCACATAAAAGCACCATATATTTTATATGGAATAGAACTAAAGAACTGCTAAAATCTTTATTGTATATACCTAGTTCAAAAATTGTTGTTTCATGGTTTAATGATTATCATGCCCTAATACCAATTATTATATCCAAAATTTTTTTTAAAAAATCTGTTATTATTGTTGGAGGTTATGATGCAATTGTTGATGATGAAAACAAACACGGAATATTTTACAAACATAACATAAGATCTAAAATAGCAAGACTTAATTATAACTTGGCTTCTGAAATATGGGTAGTTCACAAATCACTTATCAAAGGTTGTGATAAAGCAGCTAGTAAATTTAATGTTATTTCAGGGGTCGAAAATTTCATTCAAAATAAACCACTCAAAATAAAAGAAATAAACACAGGGTATGATTCAAGATTTTGGAATTATGACGAAACAATAAATAAATCAGGTATTTTAACTGTTGCATTTTTTTCTGATAAAAGAGTCATCAATATTAAAGGCTTAAGTAACTTTAATAAACTGGCCTCTTTGCTTCCTAATAAAGAATTTTTGATTGTAGGAGAATCTGGAATAAATATATCAGACTTCATTAATCTAGAACCAAACGTTAAGGTCATAGGGGTTCAAAATAAATTTCAAATCAAGAGCTTATATCAAAAGTCAAAGTTTTATTTTCAGGGCTCAAGATTAGAGGGTTTGCCTAACTCATTATGTGAAGCAATGTTGTGTGGGTGCGTGCCAATAGGATCTCAAGTCTTTGGGATACCTGATGCTATTGGTTCAACAGGAATTTTATTTGATCTCGAAACAGACCTTGGGCAAGTAGCAGATTTCATTAATTCTAATATTGGAACAAAGGAATTCAAAAATGCTAGAAAAAGAATAAAGAAAAAATTCAATCTTGCTTCAAGAATTGAAAAAATAAAAGAAAATATTTGATTTGGAGATAGGTGTACTAGGATATATTGGTTCAAGAAATATTGGGGATTATATTCAAACCAAGGCAGTAATTGACATGATTCACCCAACTAATCACAAGGTTCTTGATAGAGAGGCGCTTAATAAATTTAAGGGGTCTAAGCTAAAGACAATCATCAATGGCTGGTTTATGGAAAATCCTAAAAATTGGCCACCAAATAATAATATATCTCCATTATTTATTTCTTTTCATATTAATCCTTCAGCAGAGAGAGACCTCCTAAAACCAGAATCATTAAACTATCTAAAACAATATGAACCTATTGGATGTAGAGACACTTATACTCAAAACCTACTTCAAAAAAATGGGATTAAATCATATCATTCATCTTGTATAACAACAACTTTTAACAGAGATAAATACATTACTAATAAAACTCAACCTGAAGGGGTTATTGTAATAGGGGCATTCGACAGACTAAATCCGTCAATTGACTTTAGCTCAATATATAGGTTGCTATTATCACTGATTAAATATCCAATACATAAACTTAAATATCTCTTAAAGAAACAATCTTTTGAAAATCACTTAAGTAACCAAAATATAGTAGTTAAGAGATACCAACAAATAACAAAAAGAAAAATTTCATCTCATAACCAAGGACTTAAGCTTGCTAACGACATGTTGAAAGAAATAGCTAAAAGTGAAATTATAATTACTTCCAGAATCCATGCTGCCTTACCCGCCTTAGCTATGGGTCTTAAGGTAATCTTTATTAATGAAGGATTAAGTCACAAGAATCATAAAACAAGAACAGCAGATGTAAATAAATTTTTTATGACTGTAAGTTTAGAAGAATTTTTTATGACTAATTTAGAGACCATACAAAAAAGGACTGACCATAAAGTATACTTCAAGAAAATCAAGGAAACAATAACTAAATTTATGAATGAATGAATGTTTTGGTTTTAGGCTCAGGAGGTAGAGAGCACGCGATAATCACAAGTTTTACAAATAGTAAATTAGTAAATAAAATTTATGCTCTTCCAGGTAATGGGGGAACCAGTACAATTGCCACAAATATTCAAGGTGACGTGAATAATTTTAAAAAAATTAAAGAAGAAGTAATTAATAACAATATCTCTTTGGTTTTTGTCGGACCAGAGGACCCAATTGTAAATGGTATATATGACTTTTTTAAATCAGACGATTTTTTAAAAAATATAAAAATTATTGCACCAAGCAAACTTGCAGGACAACTTGAGGGGAGTAAAGAATTTGCAAAAAAATTTATGGAGAGGTACAATATACCCACCGCTAAACATGGAACTTTTACCAAAGAGAATATTGATCAATCTGATGCTTTTTTGGAAAGCATGAACCCGCCATATGTTCTAAAAGCTGATGGCCTTGCAGCTGGTAAAGGAGTTTTAATTATTGATAATCTTCAGAATGCAAAAGACGAACTAAGAAGTATGATTTTAGATAAAAAATTTGGTGATTCATCATCAAAAGTTGTTATAGAGGAGTTTTTAGACGGAATAGAGTTGTCATGTTTTGTTCTTACTGACGGCAAGACCTATAAAACACTTCCATTTGCTAAAGATTATAAAAAAATTGGAGAGGGAGACACTGGTTTAAATACTGGTGGAATGGGTGCAGTATCCCCTGTTCCTTTTTTAGATAATAAGTTTTTAGAAAAAATTGAAAAAAGAATTATAAAACCTACAATCCATGGAATAAAAAAAGAAAACATGGAATATATGGGAGTTATTTTTATTGGGTTAATTAAAGTTGGCCAAGATCCTTATGTAATAGAATATAATGTCAGAATGGGTGACCCTGAAACTGAAGTTGTTTTTCCAAGAATAAAAAATGATCTTTTGGATCTTTTTAATTCAATGGGTTCAACTGAGTTTGAAGATATAAAATTACAAATTGATGACAGACATGCTGCTACAATAATTATGGTATCAGGCGGATACCCTCTGGATTATGAAAAAAATAAAATAATTTCAGGTTTAACGGAAGAAACAGACTCCATAATTTTTCACGCTGGAACAAAAAAAGTTGACGATAATTTTTTAACTAATGGAGGAAGGGTTATCGCTGTAACATCTCTTTCGGAAAATTATAAGGATGCAGTAAAATCATCTTATGATCAGATAAAAAAAATAAGCTTTGACCAAGCTTACTTCAGAAAAGACATAGGTTTTGATTTATAGAAAAGAATGAGAAGTAACATCCTTATCTTCTTCTCCATTGTCATCGAACTCTTTTAACTTTTTAATCCAGTATGCAGCTCCAATTATACCAATTAATATAAATGTCCAAGTCACAATATTTGCTATATACCAATTATCATATTGAATAGTTCTCAATAAATCAAAAGGGAAGAAAAGTATTTCTTCAAAAAGCCAAGCTACGGAATAAAAAAAATCTTTTACCATAATTAAATTATTGTTCAAAATTAATACATTGAAATATGTTTGCAAAGACATTTGAAAAATTTTCTTACACTTCAGCTGTTATATCTACAGTTCTTCTTTTAGGAATTTCATATTACTATACAACTCTAGATATAAATTGGTCATTATTTGAATCAAAAATTGTTAACGGAATATTAATTTTCGGAGCATTAATGTTATCCAATTATGCTATAGATACAGTTACTAGACAACTAACAATAGAAAGGTCAAATAGAA
Source organism: uncultured Bacteroidota bacterium (assembly GCA_902559905.1). Lineage (GTDB taxonomy): Bacteria > Bacteroidota > Bacteroidia > Flavobacteriales > Flavobacteriaceae > Marisimplicoccus. Next base: position 250,383 of record CACEJV010000001.1, read on the forward strand.
ATGCATACCATTTATTATTGTATCCATTAATTGTTATGTGTTATCCAGTTGAGTCTATTGACATGCGATTTATTTTATCATCAGCAGCTATATGGGCAGCGTGGAGAAATGTGAGAATATTTTTTGAACTCACAAATACTGAAAAAAAAATTAAAAGATTATTTGACGCCTCTATCCTTCTTAGTTTCTCTTCATTCATAATTATTGAAAACCTAATTATTTTTGCCTTCCCCTTACTAGCTTTAATTACTTCAAATATTAAGAGAGATTTTAAACAGTATATAATAATTTTTATGACCCCAATTATTATTCTTTCATCAGGATATGTGCTTTTATCTTTTTTATCTTTAGACAGTTACTTATTCAGCTCATACTTCTTTGGAGATCAACTCCAGATGCTAGATGAGTTTAAATTTATTCTGCCAGTTTCTTACATCCCAGTATCAATTGTCTTTGTATTATATATCATTTCAATTATAATTAAATTATATAGAACTACTGGCCAACAAAGAAGAAGTCTAGATATTATTGGTATTGCTTTCTTTATATTGACATCTTACTTTTTTTCTATGAATCAACAACTCAGCGGATCAGAATTTCATTATTTATCTCTTATCCTAGTTTACTTTATATCTCAAATTTTTGTAAAAAAAATAAAGAGTTCATATGTAAACTTTATCTTTATAGTCTTAATTGCATCGATAGTAACTTTTAACTTTTTAATATGATACAAACCGCAATAAGCTCTCTTGCGATAAAAGTGTTCGAAAAATCTGTAGACGATTATCACGTTTACGATGACATAAACAGGTCAGCTTCTAATCCATATGACAAAAAAGATTTTGAACACTTGCTATATGAAAAGAATTGGATTGATACTGTGCAGTGGCATTATGAAGACATTATAAGAGATCCTGATATAGAACCAAGCGAAGGTATGAGCCTTAAAAGACTTATCGATAGCTCCAACCAAAATAGAACTGAGATGGTAGAATATATCGATTCTTATTTTTTAAAATTATATTCTAATGTTAGTCCAAAACCTGATGCAAAGGTAAATACAGAGAGTCCTGCATGGGCCCTTGATAGACTTTCAATTTTAATTTTAAAAATATATCATATGAAAGAAGAATCTCTAAGAGAAGATGTAAGTGAGCAGCACAGAGCTACATGTAATGAAAAACTACAAGTTCTTCTTGAACAACAAAAAGATTTGTCAGAATCTATAGATCAACTGCTTGAAGATTTGTCAAAAGGTGAAAAGAAAATGAAGGTTTATAAGCAAATGAAAATGTATAATGACGAAACTTTAAACCCAGTTCTGTATAAAAAAGATGAATAAAAAAAGTGATAGACCAATTTTGGTTTATAGATTTTCTTCACTAGGTGATATAGCAATGACAGTGCCGGTGTTAAGATCATTTTTCAATTCATATCCTAACCAAAAAATTGTTTTTGTCTCAAGACCATACGCTTCAGTTTTGTTTAAAGAATTTGATAACTTAGAATTTATACCTATTGATTTAAATAATAATTATAAAGGACTTGGAGGCCTATTTAGTCTTTTTAGCAAACTCTATGGAAAAAGAGTAAAAGCAGTGGTTGATCTTCATGGAGTTTTAAGGACAAAAATTTTAAATCTACTTTTTAGATTAACATTTACAAAAGTTAAGTCAATAGACAAGGGCAGGGCTGAGAGAAAAAAATTGATCAGAAAAAAAAATAAAATATTTAAACCCTTGACTCAGGTTCACTACAAATACTCTGATGTTTTTAGAGGAATTGGCTTCCCAATTGATTTGAGCAATCACGAGTATCCAATAAAACCCTTTTTAAATCAAGAGAGTATAGAACAAGAAATATTATCAAAAAATCCTAATAAAAAAATAATTGGCATTGCTCCTTTTGCAGCTCATCAAGGCAAAAGTTATCCTTTGGATTTGATGCAAAAGGTAATCGCATATCTTCAGAAAGATTATATAATCTATTTATTTGGTGGCGGAAATGATAACTTAAACCAACTTAAAATATGGGAAAATGTATATGACAATGTAATTAACCTATCGAACAAACTTAACCTAGAGCAACAAATTAATATCATTAATTATATAGACCTAATGATATCTATGGACTCTGCTAATGGACATCTTGCAGCAAATTATAATATTCCAGTTTTAACATTGTGGGGAATGACTCATCCATTCTGTGGATTTATGCCATTTGATCAATCGCAAGAAAATTCAATCACTATAGACAGGAATCACTTTCCTTATATTCCAACTTCAATTTTTGGTAATAAAATACCAAAAGGTTATGAAAATGCTTTTAGAACAATTGATCCAAAAATAGTTATTGAAAAGGCGTTAGACATTTTATCTACAACTACACTTCGTCATAGTTAACCTCAACTTCATCTGATGTAGGTCGAGCTTGACAAGAAAGGATATAGCCATCTTCAACTTCATCATCAGTCAAAATCTGGTTATTATCCATTTTTATATAACCTTTATTAAGCTTTGCAAGACATGTACTACATATACCCCCTTGACATGAGTATGGAGCATCAATATCATTTTCAAGAGCAAGTTCTAATATTGTTTTGTCATCTTCCATCTCAAGATTATACTCAATATCATCACAGATAATTTTAACTTTTTTTGACATATTCATATTTTTGTTAGGGCAATAATAATAATAAATTCGATATTTATTTCAAATAAATATTGTAATTTACCCACCCAATTTCTGAAAAATGAAAAATTATAACAATTCGGCAAGCTGTTGTATTCTAGAAAAAGACAGTTCCTTTAAAGGAGAGTTCAAGTCTGAATGTGACTTTAGGGTAGACGGCAACTTTGAAGGATCTATTGAAACAAATGGAAAAGTAGTAATAGGCAAAAACGGACGCATCGAGGGGACTGTAGTGTGCTCTTCCGCTGATATTGAAGGCGTTATAAACGGAACTATTCATGTAGAAGACTTATTATCAATAAGATCAACAGGACAGGTTAAAGGAGATGTTGTTATGTCTAAACTAGTTGTAGAGTCTGGAGCTATTTTCAACGCTAAATCTTCAATGAAAGATGAAGCTACAGACGATTCGTCTATAAAGAATATATCAAACTTCAACGAAGCTCGTGAAAAAACAGCCTAAACCTTGGATAATTCTTTCAGGTTTAGTTTTTCAAATTGCAGCCTTAATGTACCTTCTAATTAGAGTTGGAACATGGGCTGATACATATTTTCAAAATCAATCTAATCATTACACTTTGGGGCTATCAGTCCTAGGTGTAATTCTTATAATTTTTTTGATTCTTTCACAGACAAAAAATTTAAAATAACTTTTTAAACTTTGACCTCAAATGATTTTATAAATATGTATTTATATCTTACATTTGTCGCGCAAAACTTAATCTACTTAGTTTAAGCATGGTATACAAGATAAGCAGATCTTTTTTTCTATTATTAATGCTAGTTTGTGCGTCTTTTGGTTACGCTTTAGAAGAAGAGAAAGAACAGACTCTGCAAGAAGAAATTACGGAGTATATCTATCACCATGTTAAAGACTCACATGACTTTTCTCTTTTCTCTACAAAAGATAAAAATACTGGAGTAAAAAAGTACTACGGATTTCCTTTACCAGTAATCCTTATAGATGATGGGGTTAAATTTTTTATGTCATCTAAACTTGACCATGGCAAAAAAGTTGTTGAGTCGTCGGGAAAATATTACAAACTTTATCATGGAAAGATATATGAAACGGATTCAGAGGGATATATTTCTTATGATGAAAATGGTAAGGTAACAAATGCAAGACCTTTAGATCTTTCAATTACTAAAAGTGTCTTTTCAATACTATTAGTATCAATACTTATGTTCTATCTGTTTAGATCACTTGCAAGGTCATATAATGATAATAATCAAATTGCTAAAGGTGTCGGAAGATTTTTTGAGCCAATTGTAATTTACATTAGAGATGAAATTGCAATACCTAGTATAGGCGAAGAAAAGCATAAAAAGTATATGTCTTTTTTGCTTACCCTCTTCTTTTTTATCTGGTTTTTAAATCTTTTAGGATTAAGTCCTCTTGGAGTTAATGCTACAGGAAACATAGCAGTAACATTTGGATTAGCTCTTGTGACTTTTCTAATTACAAACCTTACTGCAAATAAAACTTATTGGAAACATATTTTTTGGATGCCGGGTGTACCCGTATGGTTAAAACCACTTTTGGCTCCTATTGAACTTTTAGGTGTATTTATAAAACCTTTTTCTCTGATGATAAGGTTATATGCAAATATACTTGCAGGTCATATTGTATTATATAGCTTAATCGGACTAATATTTATTTTTAAAAATCTGGTTGGATCAAGTCTATCACTTGTCCTAGTGTTCTTCATTTCAATTATCGAAGTACTGGTTGCATTATTGCAGGCGTATATTTTTACCCTTCTATCTGCCTTGTATTTTGGTTTTGCAGTTCAAGAGGACGATCATTAATTAAACTAAATGTATAACTTAAATTTATAAAAATGGAAATACCAAAAATAGTCGGAGCAGGACTAGTAATTATCGGAACAGGAATCGGGATCGGTCTTATCGGTCGTGGTGCAATGGATGCAATAGGAAGACAACCTGATGCATCAAATAAAATTCTTGTAGCTGCTATTGTAATTGCGGCTCTTGTTGAGGGAATTGCTTTTGCTGCATTGTTTGCTGTTAACTAATAAAACCAACTTATGGAAAAGTTAATAAGCGAATTTTCTTCTGGACTTTTTTTCTGGCAGACTATAATATTTGTCACACTAATTTTCTTATTAAGAAAATATGCGTGGAAACCTATATTGGATACTGTTAACGAGAGAGAAAAATCTATAAGAGACTCTCTTAACTCTGCTAAGGAGGCTAAAAAAGAAATGGAGAATCTTCAAGCAGAGAACAAAAAGATTCTTCAAGAAGCAAGGGCAGAAAGTGATGCGATGATAAATCAGGCAAAACAGTCAGGTAAAGAGCTTGTTGAAAAGGCTAAATCTGATGCTAGATTTGAGGCAGAAAACGTTTTAGCACAGGCTAGATCTTCGATTGAAAATGAGAAAAGAGCAGCGATGAATGAAATTAAAAATCAAGTTGCTGATCTTTCGATTGACATTGCCTCAAAAGTTCTACAGCAAGAGCTTGATAAAGATAAAAATCATCAAGAATACATAGATAAGCTCTTAAATGAAAAAAAGTTTAATTAAATAATATGGCTCTAGGAACAACATCTAAAAGATATGCAAAAGCTTTGATCCTTCATTCAATTGATCAAGGTAAACTAGATATGTTGTTTGAAGAAATATTATCCTTATCAAACATTTTAGAAGAGTCCGAGGAATTAAAAGATTTTATATCAAATCCCACAATTTCAAAGGATCTTAAAAAATCTTTACTTGACGATATAACTGGTAATTCTTTGCCCAATATTTCAATTTTATTTAATCTACTATCAACAAATAATAGAATAGATATAATTCTTAGTGTATGTTCTGCCTTTGTCAAGCTTTACTATGACTATAAAAATATAATCGAGGTTACAGTAACAACTCCAATCGAAATTTCAGATGAAGTTGAATCAACAATTAAGAAGTATGTGTCTTCAATCAAAAACGGTGAAATTAAATTGACAAAAAAGAAAGATGAAAACTTGATTGCAGGTTTTACTCTTGACTTTGACAATACTAGATTGGACGCAAGTATTAGAAAAAGATTGAACATGATGAAAAAGCAACTTAAAACAAATTAAATAATAAAAAATGCAAAAAATTAAACCAGCTGAGGTATCAGCATTATTAAAAAAACAATTAGAGTCAGCAGACATTCAATCTTCTTTTGATGAAATTGGAACTGTGCTTGAAGTAGGTGACGGAATAGCAAGGGTTTATGGTCTTACAAACGCCCAATATGGAGAGCTTGTCGCTTTTGAAAATGGTCTACAAGGTATGGTCTTAAATCTTGAAGAAGATCATGTTGGGGTTGTATTATTTGGACCTTCAAAAGAAATCAAAGAAGGGGATAATGTTAAGCGAACAAATCAAATTGCATCAATTAAAGTAGGAGAAGGAATATTAGGAAGAGTTGTTGATACACTTGGAAATCCTATAGATGGTAAAGGCCCTATTGAAGGAGATTTGTTTGATATGCCTATTGAAAGAAAAGCTCCAGGTGTTATATATCGTCAGCCAGTAAACGAGCCTTTACAAACGGGGATAAAATCAATTGATGCTATGATCCCAATTGGAAGAGGTCAAAGAGAATTAGTTATCGGTGATAGACAGACAGGTAAAACAACTGTTTGTATTGATACAATTTTAAATCAAAAAGAGTTTTATGATGCAGGAGAGCCTGTTTTTTGTATTTATGTTGCGATTGGACAAAAAGCATCAACTGTAGCAGCAATTGCTAAAACATTAGAAGACAAAGGAGCACTTGCTTATACAGTAATTGTTGCAGCTAACGCATCAGACCCTGCTCCAATGCAAGTTTTTGCTCCATTTTCAGGAGCTTGTATAGGGGAATATTTTAGAGATACAGGAAGGCCTGCACTAATTATTTACGACGACCTATCTAAACAGGCAGTTGCATACAGAGAGGTTTCCTTACTTCTTAGAAGACCTCCTGGAAGAGAAGCTTATCCTGGAGACGTTTTTTATCTCCACTCAAGATTATTAGAGAGGTCAGCCAAAGTTGTGAACGATGATAAGGTAGCAAGTGGAATGAATGATTTACCAGAGTCATTAAAATCAAAAGTAAAAGGTGGAGGATCATTAACGGCATTACCAATAATTGAAACACAAGCCGGAGATGTATCAGCTTATATTCCAACAAATGTAATCTCAATTACTGATGGTCAAATATTTTTGGAGTCAGACTTATTTAACTCAGGTGTGAGACCTGCAATTAATGTTGGAATATCTGTATCAAGAGTTGGAGGTTCTGCTCAAATTAAATCAATGAAAAAGGTTGCAGGTACATTAAAATTAGACCAAGCACAATATAGAGAACTTGAAGCATTTTCTAAGTTTGGTTCAGATCTAGATGCAGCAACTCTAAACGTTATTGAAAAAGGTAGAAGAAATGTTGAAATCCTTAAACAAAATCAGAATGATCCATTCCAAGTGGAAGACCAAGTAGCAATAATCTATGCAGGATCTCAAAACCTTCTTAAAGATGTACCTGTTGAAAAAGTCAAGGCTTTTGAAGAGACATTCTTAAAGGAACTTAGAAAAAATCACAAGAAACTTTTAAGTGAATTAAAAGCTGGAAAAATCTCTGATAAAGAAACTGATGAGATTAAAAAAGTTGCTGAAAAAATTGCAAAATCTTTTTAAATAATGTCTGGATTAAAAGAGATAAGAAATAGAATTAGCTCTGTATCTTCAACGATGCAGATTACCAATGCTATGAAAATGGTTTCTGCAGCTAAATTGAAGAAGGCTCAAGACTCAATTTCTGCTACTCTTCCATATTCTAATAAGCTCTCTGAGCTTATAAAAAATATTTCTGCCTCTACAGACTCCGATGATACTAATCCCTTATTTGAGAAAAGAGACTCAAAGAATCTATTAATCATTGCCATAACGTCCAATAAAGGTTTGTGTGGAGGATTTAATTCTAATATTATAAAAGAAGTAAATAATATTAAAACAACCAGTGCATCTAAAAGAGTCGATTTATTAACTATTGGAAAAAAAGGTGATGACATTCTTTCAAAGAAGTTTGAGGTTATAAGTTCACATAATGATGTTTATGATAATTTTAATTATAATAACATCAAGGAAATTGCTGAAACAGTAATGCAGAAATTTTCTGATAAGGAATATGATGAAGTTACACTTGTTTACAATCATTTTAAAAATGCAGCAACTCAAATAGTAACCAAAGAACAGTACCTTCCAATTGAAGACAGTACTGAAGAAAATAATTCTGTATCTGGAGATTATATATTTGAACCAAATAGACCTAAAATCTTAAATGAATTAATTCCAAAATCGTTATCTATCCAGCTTTTCAAGGCAATCTCAGATTCTATTGCAGGAGAACATGGTGCAAGAATGACTGCGATGCACAAAGCTACTGATAATGCTTCTGAGTTAAGAGATCAGCTTAAGTTAACTTACAATAAAGCAAGGCAGACATCAATTACAAATGAAATCCTCGAAATTGTAGGAGGTGCAGAAGCACTAAACTCTTAAGTTAATCCAACAGTATAAACTTTTGTACTTTTGAGAATAAATTAAGTAAATGAAAATATTTATTCCGATGGCTGGAAAGGGGACAAGGCTAAGACCTTTTACACTAACATGCCCAAAGCCTCTTATAAACGTCTTAGATAAACCTATTGTTGAACACTTAATTGATCAGATTACTTCTAAGGTTAAAAGTAATATTGACGAGATAGTTTATATACTTGGCGATGAATCATATTTTAATGCTGAAGTGGTAAATTCCCTCAATATAATTTCAGAGAAATATAACGCGAAAACCAAAATTTATAGGCAACTTGAACAGCTAGGAACAGGCCATGCAATCATGTGTGCAGAAGAATCTTTATCAGGGCCATCAATAATTGCATATGCTGACACAATGATTCAAGGTAATATAGAAATTGATACACAGGTTGATGGAATAATGTGGGTTAAGAAAGTTGATAATCCCTCAGCATACGGCGTTGTCAATCTTGACAATGAAAATAAAATTACAGAGCTAATAGAAAAACCAGCTGAATTTATTTCAGATCTAGCAGTAGTAGGGATTTATTATTTTAAGGAAGCTGAAAATCTAAGAGGATATTTAAGAAAACATTTATCAGAAAAGTTAAGCCCAGGAAAAGAGTACCTCCTTAATTATGGAATTGAAAAAATGATAAAAAATGGGAAAAGTTTTATTCCTAAAGAGATTGATATATGGATGGACTGTGGAACTCCTGAACTATTGCTTAATTCAACCAAGATAATCATGGATACATACCATGATCATGTTGAGGAGAATAAAGTATTTGATAAACAAGTAATAATCAAGCCCCCTGTATTTATTGGTAAAAATGTGAAAATTCAAAATTCAACTATTGGACCTTATGTAAGCATTGGTGATAATAGTAAAATTGAAAACACTAAAATCAATAATTCTATAATTTTTAATAGTGTGGAAATCAATAATTCTGATTTAGATAATTCTATCATAGGTTCAAACTCTAAATTTGAAGGTTCTGGCTCAGAAATATTTTTGGGAGATAATTCAAAATCAATAAATAATGAAGTGTAAGGGAATTAAGCTATTTATAGTTTTTGTTTTTTTGTTTATTCAAGCCTGTTCAACAAACAAACAGATTTCAAGTAGTGTTCCCTTAGAGATCATTGAAACCAGTGAAATAATTAAAAATACAAAACGGGCAGAAGTAAAATTTGATAATCTACGCAACAGGGTTAAGGTTGATTATAATGATGGAAAATCTATTCAAACAGTAATACTAAGTATAAGGGCCAGTGAAGATGAAAATCTATGGATCAGCGCATCTATGATTGTGCCTATTGCAAAAGTTTTTATAACTAATGAAAGGATAGTTTTTTATGAAAAATTTCAAAAAACTTACATTAATGAAGAGATTGATAAAATAATGCTAGCTGCGGGCATAAAGAGACCTGTTGAGTTGCTCCAAAATTTACTTTTTGGCAGACCGTTATCGGATATTAATAAAGGAGATTGGGATAGAATAGAAAACTCAAACTATTATGTTCTTCAATCAAAATCAGGAATTCAAAATACGGTTTTCATTAATCCGGAATCTTTTCAGCTCCAACAACAAAGGGTATATTTACCACTAATTTCATCTCTTTTAACAATTGACTATGGGAATTTTAAACGCATTGATGAAAATTTTGTACCAACATCTGTAAGAATTACTTCAATGAGAGGAAGTGATGTTATTTCAATAAATCTTGAATACTCTCAATATGACTTTCCAGATAATTTAACTTTTCCAATGGATATACCTGAGGGATATAAACTTAAAACTCTTGATGAGATTATTAAATAAAATATATCTTTTATTATTTATTTCCTTATCACTTGGACTAAAAGCCCAAAATTATCAAGAAAGACAAAAACAACTAGAGGCACAAAAAATATCAATTAAAAAAGAAATCCAGCAAATCAATAATTTGATTAATGATTCGAGACAAAAATCAAGAGGTCTTGAGGATGAACTAGAAGGTATACAACTTAAAATCTCAGTAAGAGATAGGCTTATTAGAGTAAATAATTCACAAGTCAACAACCTAAACAATATAATTTCAAATCAAAATGAGAGAATAGCTGATCTTGAGGTTGATTTAAAAAAACTTAAAGATGAATATTCAAAAATTGTTTATAGCTCATACAAGAAAAGATCTTCAGAGATGAAACTTATGTTTTTGTTTGCTTCCGATAATATTAATCAAGCATTTAGAAGGTTTCAATACTTTAAACAATATTCAAAATACAGAAAGGAACAAGCACATAAAATTGTCTTACTTCAAGAAGAAATATCCAACAATATTGACAGTCTAGATAAAAGGAAAATAGAAAAACAAAATGTTGTTAAAGAAAACCAATCAGTTAGACAAACTCTAAATCAAGATAGAATAAGGCAGAATAATCTATATAACAATTTACTTAAAGATCAAAAAAACTATGCTGTAGAAATTCAAGAAAAAGAGAAGCAGGCAAGACTGATTGATAATGAAATTCAAAAATTAATTAGACTAGCTATTGCAGAGTCGAATAATAACAACAATTCTTCAAATTTTGCACTTACACCAGAAGGGAGATTAATTTCAAGTAATTTTCAATCTAATAAAGGCAGACTTCCTTGGCCTGTAAGAGAAGGTATAATTACAAGAAGATTTGGTACACAACCCCATCCCGTAGTTAGAACTACCACTATAAATAGTAATGGGATTTCAATTGCTACTTCAGTTAACTCAATTGCTTACTCAGTATTCGAGGGTGAGGTTCTTTCTGTATATGGATTTTCTGGAGGTAACCCAGGAGTATTAATAAGACATGGAAAATATATTTCAAACTATCAAAACCTGTCCAGCATTTTTGTTAAGAAAGGGGATAAAGTTATGGCCAATGATGAGATTGGGATAGTCTTTACAAATGAATCAACAGGAAAAACTGTTTTGAAATTTAATATTTTTAACGAATTAAAGCCTGAAAATCCAACGATTTGGTTAGCTAGATAATTATTAATCTTCAATTAATAACCATGCATCTTCTCCATTTTCTTTTATTTCAGCAATAAGTGAATAAGCTTTCTTTCTAGAGTCTAATCTTGCATATGCTACCCTAAAAAGGCCTCTTGGATTTATTGCAGTATATGAAGCTTTAAACCCCTTACTGATAAGATGATTTAAATGTTTTTCAGCATTAACTTTAGATCTAAATGATCCAGCAATAACACTAAAATAGATTTTATTAGTATTTTCGATAGGAGCAGTAACCTTAAGGTTAATTGTTGGAAGCTCTCCAATATTAAATGTAGCAGCCTGAACATTTTGAAGAATTTGATCCTGAGCAATAGCAATATTTTTTATCCTTTCGTTATCCAAATAATTTGAATAATTAAAGTATCCAAAATAACTAAAACCAATTAATGCTATAAATATTGCAGCATATCTCAAAACTGGAGTTATGGTAGATGCAGTTTTAGATGGAATATATTTTTTAACTGATTTTAAAATTGGCTGTTTTGAGAATGATGAAAGCCCAAATGAGTTAGACTCAAAATTTATTGACTCGTTAGGGTAAAATACTAAGTTGCTCTCAGAAGACAATTCTAAATGACCAAGAGGATCTATTTTAATTTTTTTATTTACTGACAATTCATTCTTCAAAAACTGGGTCTCATCATTTATTGTCTTTAAAGCTTTTTTATATGATATATTTCTAGAAGTACTTAAATGTTTTACTAATAATCCATCATTTTCATCTAGCATCGCATTAAAAGACACAACTTTTTTAGGAGGGTAAAATGTGTCATCTTTAATATATGCAGAATGACTTTTCAGAACAAACGCACCAAAATCAGGCACAATTACACAATCATTATTGTATAATAAATCATAAATTTCTTTGAAAATTGTCATTAAGTAAATTTAAAAAAAAACACTTAATAACCAACATTAGCTCTTACTCTTTTAAGAACTTTTTGAGCTTGAACCCTAGCCTTTTTGGCACCATCGATTAACAAGTCCTCAACCACCTGCTTATCATCTATTAATTCGAAAAATTTTTTTCGATTCTTAGCATATTTATTTATTATTTCAGAATATAAGATTTCTTTAGCCTCTCCATATCCTAATCCTCCCTGAGTATATCTTAAACTAAGATTTTTGACATCATCTTCTGATGCGATTATCTTATACAATTTGAATACATTACAATCATTTGGATTTTTTACCTCATCAACAGATAATGATTTAGTTTGAATTTTCATTATTTGTTTTTTTAAGGATTTGTCATCTACAAAAATATCAATTGTGTTACCCTTGGACTTACTCATTTTTTGACCATCAGTACCAGTTACATAATTACTGTAATCTTGAATTTTAGCCTCAGGAATTATAAACGTTTCACCCATAAGGTTGTTAAATCTTGATGCAACATCTCTTGTCATTTCAAGATGCTGAAGTTGATCTTTACCTACAGGAACTATATTTGCGTCATATATTAAAATATCTGCTGACATAAGCATAGGATATGAAAAAAGGCCAGAGTTTATGTCTTTTAAATTTTCTGCTTTATCCTTAAATGAATGTGCTAGCTTTAACCTTTGATATGGAAAAAAACAGCTTAAATACCAGGCTAGCTCCGTTACCTCTGGAACATCACTTTGTCTGTAGAAACAACTTTTTTTTGGATCTAAATCAAATGCTAACCATGTAGCTGCAGTTGCAAATGTATTGTCACTTAAACTCTTTTTATCTTTAATTTGAGTTAATGAGTGCATATTTGCAATAAAAAGATAAGACTCTTCATTTGATTCATTTGCCATTTTTATTGCAGGAATAATAGCTCCAAGAATATTGCCAAGGTGAGGTGTTCCAGTTGATTGAATGCCAGTTAGTATTTTGGCCATGAATATATTTTTCTAAACAAAGATATTTTTTTTCTATGTTGAAACAAAATACCTTTTACCTTTGAGTAATAATGTCAAAAATTGTGACATGATAAAAAGACTCTTACTTAAAATTTGGCTTCAGATTTGGTTCTATTTTCTAGCCGGTATTCAAGTTGTTCTATACTTCCCATTTTTAGTATTAATTCTCTTACTTCCTAAAGGTTACACTAAATTATTTTGGATTGCTAGAAACATATGGGCTAGAATTATTTTACATGGGAGCGGCTATTATGTTGAGATTGAAAATAAAGAAAAATTACAATCAGAAACAAATTGCCTTATAATAGCAAATCACTCAAGCCATATGGATGTTTTTTTAATGCTTATTGCAAACAAAAAACCATTTATGTTTGTTGGTAAGAAGGAGCTATATAGCATCCCTCTTTTTGGTTACATATATAAAAGGGCTGCAATAATGGTAGACAGATCAGACCCTAAAAGTAGGTTTGAAGTTTATGGAAAGGCTAATGAGATGCTAAAACGCGGATATAATGTTTGTATTTTTCCTGAAACTCATTACCTAGACGATACTATACTTCTAGCTGATTTTAAAAGAGGTGCTTTCAAAATTGCAATCGACAATAATTTACCAATTATTCCTCTTGTATTTTATGATTTAAAATTAAAACATCCTTGGTATCCTAAATTTGGATCACTTGGAAAATTAAGAGTTAAAGTTTTAGACAAGATTAATGTTGAGGGGCTTAAAGAAGAAGATATTCCAATGCTTACCAAAAAAGCCTTTGATACAATCAAGGCTGAATTAGAAAGTGATCCAAGAAAGGCTGCTATTATGGCAACTGAAAAGTGGAAGAAAATATTAGCTTAATCTGATTTAAGTTGTTCTAAAATTTTTTGCTCTAATTCTTCCATTAATTCAGGATTGTCTTTTAAAATAGATTTTACAGAGTCTCTACCTTGGCCAAGTTTACTTCCACCATAGCTGAACCAAGATCCGCTTTTTTCAATAATATCAAGCTCAACACCTATATCTAAAATTTCACCAGTTTTAGAAATTCCCTCACCATACATTATATCAAACTCTGCAGTTTTAAATGGTGGAGCTACTTTATTTTTAACAATTTTAACCCTTGTCTTGTTACCTAGTACACCACCTTCTGCATCTTTTAATTGAGTAGATTTTCTAATATCAATTCTTACTGAAGCATAAAACTTTAGAGCATTTCCTCCGGTTGTTGTTTCAGGGTTTCCAAACATAACACCTATCTTTTCTCTTAATTGATTTATAAAGAAGACAGTACAATTTGTTTTACTAATAGACGACGTAAGTTTTCTCAAAGCTTGAGACATTAGTCTTGCATGTAATCCCATTTTAGAATCTCCCATTTCTCCTTCAATCTCGCTCTTAGGTGTTAAGGCTGCGACTGAATCTATAACTAATGCATCAACTGCACCTGATCTAATTAAATTATCGGCAATTTCAAGTGCCTGCTCTCCATTATCAGGTTGAGAAATAACTAATTCACCTAAATCAACTCCAAGTTTTTCTGCATAAAATCGATCAAAGGCATGTTCGGCATCAATAAAAGCAGCGATACCACCAGCTTTTTGACACTCAGCAATTGCATGAAGTGTAAGTGTAGTTTTTCCAGATGATTCAGGACCATAAATTTCAACAACCCTCCCTTTTGGGTACCCTCCAATTCCAAGAGCAATATCAATACCTAGTGAACCTGAAGAAATAGATTCAATCCTTTCAACTTCTTGATCACCGAGCCTCATCACAGACCCCTTTCCGTAGGTTTTATCTAGTTTATCAAGTGTTAATTTTAGTGCTTTTAATTTAGAATCTTTTGGATCGGACATAAGGTTACATTTATCACTAAAGTAATATTTTTTATATTTATATTTTACCAAACTATGAGAAAAATATTAATAACTATATCGACACTATTTATTCTAAATATCAATGCCCAAGATATACTTCCATTAAAAGAGAGAGCAGAATTTATAAACAAACTACAAAAGGACAGATTCAATAATCTACTTCCAAAGCTCATGGAAAAAACTGGAATTGATATGTGGGTTTTAATTGCAAGGGAATATAATGAAGACCCAATTATTAAAACAATGCTACCTCCAACATGGTTAAATGCAAGGAGAACAACTATTGTTGTATTTTCACTTGACCAGAAGACTAAAGAATTTGAATCTGTAGCTATAGCAAGATATGCTTTTGGAGAGAATATACCATCTATCTGGAACAAAGAAGAGCAACCAAATCAATGGCAGGCTCTAAGTGATTATATTATTAGTAAGAATCCAGAAAATATTGGAATTAATACATCTAGTTATGAACCGTTAGCAGATGGATTAAGCAAATACCATTATGATCAACTCTATAATGTACTCCCTTTGAAGTTTCAAAAAAGGATTACATCTGCAGAAGACCTTTCTATAGCATGGATTGAGACTAGAACAGAATTAGAAATGACTGTATATTCACAATTAGTAGAGATAAGTAGTGCAATTATTAGAGAAGCTTTCTCTACACAAGTAATTACCCCTGGTATTACAACAACTGATGATGTAGTATGGTGGATGAGAGAGAAAGTGCTGGAGCTTGGGCTAGATACATGGTTTCATCCAAGTGTTGATGTACAAAGGATGGATGACAGTGACCTGTATGCCTTTGATGGCTTGTCTAAGTTTGATATAATTCAGCCAGGAGACCTAATTCATTGTGATTTTGGGATTACATATTTGACTCTAAATACAGACACACAAGAATTAGGTTATATTTTAAAACCAGGAGAAACAAAAGCTCCCGACTATCTTGTTAGCGCAATGAAAGATGGTAATAGAGTTCAGGATATTTTTACCAATAATTTTAAGTATGGTGCTACTGGAAATGAGATTTTAAAAAAATCATTGGAGGAAGGAAGAGCAGAAGGACTTAGACCTTCAATATACACGCATCCACTTGGAACATATGGGCACTCTGCTGGAACAACTATAGGCATGTGGGACTCTCAAGGTGGCGTTCCATTTACGGGAGACCATCCTCTTCAATATAACACAGCATATGCAATTGAGTTAAATACAACAGTTTACATTCCACAATGGAAAAAAGACGTAAGAATAATGCTTGAGGTTCCTGGATTTTTTGGTGAGGATGGATTTAGGTATATAAAAGGGAGACAGACTGAACTATTATTAGTTGGACCTAATCAAGCAGGACTTGATGACTGAAAAAGAAAAAATGTTATCAGGTCAAACTTATTATGCAAGAGATCCTGAGCTTATAGATCTTCATAAAGATTGTAGAAAATTACTTAAGGAGTTAAACTCAATTACATCAGACAACGTTAACAGAAGATTTAGTATTCTTGATAATCTTTTAGGAAAAATTGATGATGGAGTTTGGATTGAATCTCCATTTTATTGTGACTATGGGACTAATATTTCAATTGGTAAAAACACTTTCATTAATTTTAATTGTGTTTTTATTGATAATAATAAAATAGAAATCGGCTCAAATGTTTTAATAGGCCCTGGAGTCCATTTTTACACCCCTACCCATCCTCTTAAACATAGTGAAAGAATAAAACCTAACGGAGAATACGTAACAACTGCTCTTCCTATAAAGGTTGGAGATAACGTGTGGATTGGAGGGAATTCATCAATATGTCAAGGAGTAACAATAGGGAGTAATAGTACAATTGGAGCAGGTAGTCTTGTATTCAATGATATACCTAATGATGTCTTAGCATACGGGAATCCATGTAAGGTTATTAAAAAGTTGTAATTTTGCAGTCTATATTAGTATAGCATGCAACTGTACAATAAACTTAGCGCCGAAGAGCGTGCCAGAATTATTGATGAAAATTCTCAAGAGAGAGTTACCTTATCTTTTTATAAATATTTTAAACTTGGCAATCCAAAAGTATTTAGAGATCATCTCTTTGTGACATGGTCCAGGCTAGATATCTTAGGCAGAATATATATTGCAAATGAAGGAATTAATGCTCAGCTTTCCGTTCCTAAAGAGAACATAAATGAGTTTAAAGAAACTTTACAAGATATTATTCCACTTAATAAAATAAGATTAAATTTTGCACTTGAACATTACAGTAAATCTTTCCTAAAACTTACGATCAAAATCAGAAAAAAAATAGTTGCGGATGGTTTGGATGACAAAACTTTTGATGTTACTAATATTGGAAAACATCTAGATGCAGAACACTTCAATAAAATGCTTAATGATAGTAATACGGTCTGTATAGACATGAGAAATCATTATGAAAGTGAAATAGGTTTTTTCAAAGGAGCAATAAAGCCAAATGTGGATACATTTCGTGAGTCACTTGAGATAATTGATAATGAACTTGAAAAAAATGGTGCTGACAAAAATTATTTAATGTATTGTACTGGAGGGATTAGATGCGAAAAGGCGAGTGCTTATCTTAAACATAAAGGTTTAAAAAATGTCTATCAACTTGAGGGTGGTATTATTGAATATTCAAGACAGGTAAAAGAAAAAAAATTGAATAATCATTTTCTTGGCAAGAATTTTGTTTTTGATGAAAGAAGAGGTGAGAGAATTTCAGACGATATTGTTTCCAACTGTCACCAATGTGGAGAACCATGTGACACTCATGTTAACTGTTCTAATGAAGCATGTCATTTGCTATTTATTCAGTGTGAAAGATGCAGACAAAAAATGAAGAACTGTTGTTCAAATGAGTGTATGAATATCATTGAGCTATCATACGAAGAACAAAAAAAGTTAAGGAGAGGAAAACATAATAGTAATAAAATTTTTAAGAAGGGTAGGTCTGACAAATTAAAGTATAAGCTAAGTTAACATGAGAAAAAAACTTACAATTAGATTAATGTGGTTTGCTGTAATAACAGGAATGATTTCATTCTTTGGATTATTCATTCTAGCTGGTAATGGTGTGTTTGGAGAAATGCCAGAATTTGAACAACTCGAAAACCCAAACACAAACTTAGCCACTCAGATTATATCATCAGATGGAGAAATATTAGGAAAGTTTTATTTTAATGATAACAGAACACCAATTACATATAATGAGCTTCCTAAAAACTTAGTTGATGCCCTTATCGCAACTGAAGATGAAAGGTTTTATGATCACCCAGGGATAGATGTAAGATCTACATTAAGAGCGATAGCTTTTTTAAATACCAGAGGTGGGGCAAGCACAATATCTCAACAATTAGCTAGACAACTTTTTGTTGGAGTTAGATCAAGAAACATTGTCCAAGCAGTCCTTCAAAAAGCAAAAGAATGGGTATTAGCAATTCAAATAGAAAAACGGTATACCAAAAATGAAATCATTGCAATGTATTTGAATATCTATGATTTTAATAATACAGCAGATGGTGTTAGGTCTGCATCAAAAATCTACTTTAACAAAACTCCAGACAGCCTACTTATTGAAGATGCTGCTATGTTAATTGGAATGTTGAAGAATTCATCATTATATAATCCTCTTAGAAGACCAGAACTAGTAATTGAAAGGAGAAATGTTGTATTCCAGCAGATGGAGAGGAATAAAATGATAACAAAAAAAGAACGTGATTCTTTATCTAGCCTACCCCTTAATATTGATTACTCCCCTGAATCTCATAGGGAAGGATTAGCTACATATTTTAGAGCTTACTTACAAGAGTTTATGAATAACTGGTTAAGAGAAAATCCCAAAGAAGATGGATCAAGGTACAATTTGTATAGAGATGGACTAAGGATCTACACTACTCTAGATTCTAGACTTCAATCAATTGCTGAGCAGTCTGTAAATGACCATATGAAAAATCTTCAATCTGAATTTTTTTATCAAAATAAAGTAAGTGAAGAAAACCCAACACCTCCATTTAGGGATCTTAGGGAAGGTCAGGTAGATACATTATTAAAACTTTCTGCAATGCGATCAGAGAGATGGAGAAAAATGAAACTAAGTGGAAAAGATGAGGATGAAATTTGGGAAACATTTCAAGTGGAGACCCCAATGAAAGTCTTCTCATGGAATGGTGAGATAGACACAATCATGAAACCTATCGATTCTATACGATACTATAAATATTATCTAAGAGCATCTATGATGTCTATGGAGCCACAAACAGGTCATGTAAAAGCCTGGGTTGGAGGATTTAATTATAAACATTTTCAATATGATCAGGTAAAACAAGGAAGAAGGCAGATTGGGTCTACTTTTAAACCCTTTTTATACGCAACTGCAATTGACCAATTAAAACTTTCTCCATGCTATACTGTTCCAGATGCACTGTACTGTATAGAACCTATGAAACATGGAAATATAGATGCTTGGTGTCCCAAAAATTCAAGTGATAAATATGGTCAGACAAGAAACTTAAAAAATGCTTTAGCAAACTCAATTAATACAATTAGTGCAAGATTAATGGATCAAGTTGGCCCTAAACCTGTTGTGACTTTAATGAAGAAAATGGGGATTAAATCTTATTTACCAGAAGTTCCATCAATAGCTTTAGGAACACCAGATATAAGTTTATATGAAATGGTAGGAGCCTATAGCACATTTGTAAATAAGGGTATATATATAGAGCCAATTTTTATAACAAGAATTGAAGATAAAAATGGAGTTCCCTTATTTGAGGTCATTCCTCAAACTACTGATGTACTAAGTGAAGAGGCAGCATATGTTACTCTTAATCTAATGGAGGGTGTAACAAAATATGGATCTGGAGGTAGACTAAGACATTCAGGTCTTGAAGAAACAAATTATATATATAAAAACTTAATAACAGGTTATCCTTATGCATTTGAGAATTCAATTGCTGGAAAAACAGGTACAACTCAAAATCAAAGTGATGGATGGTTTATGGGGATGGTTCCTAATCTTGTAACTGGAGTTTGGGTTGGTGGTGAAGACAGGTCTGTTCACTTTGAGGATATAGCTTTTGGTCAAGGGGCTACAATGGCTTTACCAATATGGGCTCAGTATATGAAAAACGCATATCTAAACCCTGATCTTGGAGTTTCTGCAGAAGACTTTCCAGTCCCTGAAATTGTAAATATTCCATTAGATTGCGAAAACTTAAACATTGAGAGCTCAAAAAAGAAAAAAGATCTTGAAGAGCTAGGATTTTAACCTACAAGTTTTTCATAGCAGTGAAAAGGAAATTCACTTTGTTTAGGAAAATAAACATCATCTAATTTGTTATAACCTCTTGATTTATAAAACTTATTATTTCTTGGGTTTTGACTAAATGTATCTAATCTTATAGATATATAGTTATTAGATTTTGCAAAATCTTCAGCAAAATCCATCATTTTTCTTGCTATACCTCTTTTTTGAAAAATAGGGTGAACTGCTAACCTATGAATGTATAAATTATATTCATCTTCTGTAATCCAATTAACAGTCTTGTAAACATCATCTTTGTGGGATGAAAACATAATACATCCAACTATTTCTTGATTAATCTTTGATACATACAAAGATTTATTTTTAATATCTTCTTTAAATATTTCTCTACTAGGGTATTTGTCATTCCATTGAAAAATATTATTCTCAATCATATTTTTGGCGCAAGCCTCGGCGATCTCCTTAACTCTATCTAATTCATTTTGCGAAGCCAATTCAATTTTAATCATAGTATATTTTAAAATATTAAATTAGAGTAAAATTAATGCAATTGAAACAACTTATACTTTCATTTTTAACACTTTTATTCTGCTTATTATCTAACGATGCAATTTCACAAAAGCAGTTAAATTTGGATGTTGATAACGATCTTTATTTTGATAGAGATTTTTATTATTCTAGTGGAATCTTCCTATCTCTTATGACTCCAAATACAAAAAGTGACAAAAAATCATTAAATAAATTAAAAATTGGACAATTAATTTATACGCCTTCAATGAGGTATGAGTCTGATCCGAATAAATATGACTATCCGTATAGCGGGTATTTATACCTTGAGTATCAAAAACAAAAAAAATTAACCAGTTTTTCAAGCTATTCCTTTGGAGGTCAAATTGGTATCACAGGAGATGCTTCATTAGCAAAAGGCATGCAAAATTTATATCATGACTTAGTTTTAAATCTACCTCATCTTAAATGGGAATCGCAGATGCCTCAGGAGCTTCAGCTTAATTTCTCAGCAAGTTATTTTAAAGGATTTAGTATTAAAGACAATATTAGTATCACATCTGAATTATACTCTAGGCTTGGGACATATCAAATAATGTCAGGGTTAGAGTTAGGACTATTTATTGGAGACCTATCATGGTTTAGATTCTCTGATAACTTTATTATTAATGATGATTCAAAGTTTTCTTTTTTTATAGGCACAAAGCAGGAGTACTTTCTTCATGATTATAAACTTGAAGGAAGCCTATTAAATGATAAGGCGAAGTTAGTTATGGAATCAATTAATTTTAGAAATATCTTTTTAGTAGGGTTGAAAAAAAATTTTAAAGATTTACAAATACTTACCTCTTATAATTCAATGTCAAAAGACACTAACAATCAAAGAACTAAAAGACACCCTTTCTTAAAAATTAGTTTAACCTATAATCTTAAATAATTTTAACTTTTCTTTAAAAAAATACCTTAAATAATAAAACTATTTTTATAATGTTGATTCATAAACGCTCCTAGGTCATTTTTAGTCCTTTTTTTAGCTAGGTTAATTTTGAATTTTTGTTAATTGGTTTTGTTAGGAGCGTTTTTTCTATTTTACCTCTAACTTATACATATAAGGATTGCCAAGCCCCTCATCTTCAGATGTTACCCAAAAAATTTTTTCACTAATAATCTTTACAGCTTCAATTTGAGCTTTTTCAATTGGGATTCTATATTTTTTAAAAGAGTTATTGCGTGGGTTATAGATATCAAAATCTTCAAATAAAATTAAATATTGTTCGCCATTAGATGAGTAACTAACCAAAGCTAGAACACCAAGATCACGATCATAATCTCCACCAGTTATTAATGAATTGACATTAAAATTTGCAACACTTGATAATTCTTGTTTTTCTTTTACCGTGTCGTCAATTAAATAAAGATCTGTATTTAGCGAGTCTCTATCCTTTGAAAAAAGAGCAATTTTATCTTCTATTATCAGTAGAGCTTCTGCATCATATTTATGTTTTGAGGAAGGAAAAAACGATTCTTGATCAGAATAGAAAATATCAATTTTACTATCAATACTAAAATCAGCTATTTTGACTTTAATAATACTTAGGTTGTCTCTTGTGCCAAAATTATTTCCTGTGTCAGCAATATATATATAATCTTCATCAGCCGTAATATCTTCCCAGTCATTATTATAAATTTCCCAAAAAGATTCTTCTTCCAGTTTTATAGAATTTGTGATCTCACCATTAAGATTAAAAAAATACAAACTTGGCTCTCCCCCGGAATCATTGTGAGTTATAAAGACTTCATTTAAAATTTCTAATCCAGAGGTTTCATTTATAATTTTTGGTAAAACAACTGTCTCGATAATTTCTGCTGAATCAAAATTTTGATATTCTGGACTATCTGAACAACTAGATATTATTAGTAATGTTAGAAAGAAATAATTTTTCAAACTTTATATGTCTTGGGAACTTAATTTTACTGTCTTCAATTGATTATTTTCATTTTCAAAAACAGTCCAAACAACAAATATTTCGTCATTAAGTATTTCTAATTGTGGAACCCCTGTATTACGCCCACTATCAATTTTAGAAATTGTAATTGGCTTTGAAACTTTTCCATCTACAGAAACTTTTTTTAATCTTAAATATGTATCAAAATCATCCTGCTCCATATAACTAACTAGCACTTCCGTGTCATTTAAGAAGACAACATCTACTCTACCAATAGCATCATTATCATTAATTTGTACTGGAGAATCAAAAGAAGCCCCATAAGAC
This sequence comes from uncultured Bacteroidota bacterium, assembly GCA_902559905.1. Lineage (GTDB taxonomy): Bacteria > Bacteroidota > Bacteroidia > Flavobacteriales > Flavobacteriaceae > Marisimplicoccus. The sequence continues at coordinate 273,476 of CACEJV010000001.1, forward strand.
TTTGAAAAAGAAAGATTAACTCTTGGTTTTCCATCATAAACAGTAAACCAACTAACAGCGATATTATTAGAATTAGACACTACTTTAGGACCATTTACTGGACACCCATATATTACCCATCCATCATTATGGACTGCAGCAGGGGCCTCCCAGTTATCATCTAATTTTCTTGTTACATATATGTCTCGAACTTCTTTCTCACTTCTATCTCTATATACAACTAACGGACCTTTATCAGTATTTGTTATTGATGTCTGACAACAATCACAGACTGCAGCATCTAGTTCATTCTCATTAATTATATCCCCATTATTTGTGATTTCAGCAAATCGAATGGTCATCGGTTTATGATTTCCGTCCGCATCTTTCTCTACTGTATTTCTTCCATCTAACCAGGAAATTAGAAACCCTTCATCATCTTTTGCAACCATACTAACAAACCCATGTTCTGCTTTGAAACCATCGGTATTTAAAATAAAATCTTCTTTTACCTTTTCTCCTGATAGATTCTGTAGGCTTAAAAAGACATCATACGTGTATGATCCACCAGCAGATTTTTTCAGATAGCTTGTTAGAACTTGATCTCCACTAATTGCATGAGTTGGAAAGTCAGCCCAATTAACAAACCAGTCAGATCCAACAGCTAATGTCATCGGATTTAGCCAATTGCCGTCCTTAAACTGACGGAAATTTAATTCAGCATTCATGTCCTCATCAGAAGAAATCCAAGTCAATGATAATGAGCCATTATTAGAAACTAAACTAGGCTGAGCATTACTGCTATTATGTGAAAAAGATATTTCTTCTATTGGAGTATCTTTTGATGTACAAGATAATATACCCAATAAAGAAAAAATTAAAATAGATTTTTTCATATTAAAGTGTCTTTAATTTATTTATAATTTCTTCAGAATCCCACTCTACTACCCCTACAATAGTTTCAACAATTTCTCCATTTTCGTTAAAAATATATGAAGTAGGCATAGCATAAACTCCAATGGTTTCAAAAGATTTATTTGATTTCAAAAAATTGAAGTCAAAATTCATTTCGTTTTTAAAATTAGATATTTTGGAAATTGTTTCATCTGAAACTAATAAAAAAGTATATCCGTAATCTTTTAATATTTCCTCAGCTCTCTTCATGCTAGGCATTTCCTTTATACACGGGGCACACCATGTGGCCCAATAGCTAATTACAACTTTTCCTTCATTAAACATTGAAAGGTCTAGATTGTTCTGATCTAAATCTATAAAAGAAGTTTTAAGTTGTAAGGATTCTAAGTCAGAGATGTTATTATTACTTACAGAATTACACCCAAACAATAAAAAAAGACTAAAACAATAAAAGGTTATATTTTTCAACTTGAATATTTTAAGTAATTTACAAAATTAAGGACTTTTTTTAGTTATTATCATTATTATTCTTAGTCTTCTTTTTCTTTATTTTTTTATGTAGCTTCTTGGGTTTATTATTTCGTTTTGATCTGTTCAAAATATTTTTAACACTATTAAGTTTTTCTTCACTAACATTGGTTTTAACTATAATAACCCCTGCTCCACCTTGACCACCATATTTATTTGTTGCTGAAAGTCCAGATAATACTTCAACATACTTTACTCGAGTCATATTTAAATTAGGAGGTGATTGATATATGATCCCATCTATTTCCCATAAAACTTCATCAGAAGCAGTTGTGAATGACTGCCTTCCTCTAAGAGATATATTTCTATTACCCATTCTATCAGTTATTTTTTTTGCACCAGGAATTCTTGAAGAAAGAGCATCTACCATATTAAGGGAGGCAATAGCGTTCTCGCTTGAATTTGCAATGGGATCTTCTTGAGAATAAATAGAAAAAGAAATTATTGATACTAAAACTAGATAGTATTGTTTCATATATAAAAGATTTAGATATGTAAATTTATAGTCTAATTATTTAATATTTAGATAAATAGAGTTAATTTTTTTATTAACTTTATATTCTGTCAAAAAATTTGACTTAAACCAATTTTCAAATGAACAGGAATTATCTAGATCTGGAGCATCTTAATAACTTTCCAAAAGGAGTAAGATCAGTTTATGTAAACGGTAAAAGAGTTAAAAAAGAAGATGTTGAAATAGAGAGGAGTTTCCTTGAGGTTTCTTCTTCAGACTATGATGTTTCTAACATTCCTGATCACATTAATTATCTTCCAAGAAAACAAGCAGCTGAATATTTAGGCATTAGTGAAAGCACATTAACCAGGTACCACTTAAAAGGTAAGCTTAAATGGATAACAAGAAGAAATAGAACTCCAATTTACAAGAGAGAAACACTCGATAATTTTAAGGAAAAAAATAAAGGAAAACTATTATCTTAGATTATCATTTTCTATATAGATGATAGTTAATTTTCACAAGGTAAATCTCAAAAAAAAATATCCACTTCAAATAAGTAGAGGAACTCATAGTAAATCTCAAAATTTATTTGTTGAAATCATTAAGGATGGAATTACTGGATGGGGGGAATCAGCTCCAGGCAAAACTGAGGGTGCGTCTAATGCTGATGAGGTAGAAAAATGGTTATTAAAACTTATTGATACAGGCATTGATTCACTATCGATATATGAAATATTTCAGAGAAGTAAAGATCTTAACATTCCCCCATGTGTTCATGCTGCAATAGATATAGCTTTATGGGATTGGAAAGCAAAAAAAGCAGGATTACCTTTAAATAATTTATTAGGACTACCAACTCCGTCAACACCAACCTCTTTAACAATAGGAATAAATCCTCCTGAAATAATAAAAGAGAGAGTTGAAATGCTTTTATCTAATCCTCAGATTAAAGCATTAAAAATAAAACTTGGATCACCAGATGGAATAGAATATGATAAATCTATATATTCCCAAGTATTGGAATCAACAAAAAAATCTAATATCTCTATTAGAGTTGATGCTAATGGAGGATGGAGTTTAGATGAAGCTAAGTTAATGATGAAATGGCTTGCTGAGAGGAAAGCCGAATATATCGAACAACCTCTCATTGAAGGGGAAGAAGATAAATTAAAGTATTTATTTAAAAGTAGACCCTTACCAATATTTATTGATGAATCATGTAGGTTTTCCGAAGATGTAGCAAGACACTTTGAGTATGTTGATGGAGTTAATCTAAAACTAATGAAGTGTGGAGGAATAACAGAAGCATTAAGAATTTTAAATGTAGCCAAATCTCATAATTTAAAAACCATGATAGGTTGTATGAGTGAATCATCAATAAGTATATCAGCTGGCGCTTCAATATCTGGTATAATAGATTATATAGATCTAGATTCTCACTATAATTTAGATCCAGATCCAAGTGAAGGGGCTACAATGATTGACGGAATTACTATGAATGATAACAAACCTGGGCATGGATCAAAATTAAAAATTGAAAATTATGCTTAAATCAAGTGATAAGATTGCAATTTGGATGGAAGCCAGTTTAGACGATGACTTTGGTAAAATGGGTATTAGCGCTCTAAGATATTTAAATAATGAAATTGTTTGTGTTATAGACTCAGTGTTTGCAGGGAAGAAAATATCTGAGGTATCAATTATAAAGAAAGATATACCAATTGTTAGTTCTATAAAGGATGCAAGGAATATGGGAGCTAATGTCATGCTTTTAGGAGTATTAACATCCGGAGGTATTAGGCCAAAATCTTGGGATTCAGTTATCAAAGAATCAATAGAAATGGGAATGTCTATAATTAACGGACTGCATGATCAAATCAATCCAGAATTTTCAAAATATATAATAAAAGATGAACAATGGATTTGGGATACAAGAGTTCCACAATTCATTCCTAAAATAGGTTCATCTAAGGCCTCTGAATTGTCAAATAAACGAGTACTTATGATTGGAACTGATATGGCAGCAGGTAAAATGACTGTTGGTCTTGAGCTGTATTCATATTTAAGAAATAAAAATGTAAATGTTGGATTTGTTGCGACTGGTCAAGTAGGAATCACAGTTACAGGAGCAGGGATCCCCTTGGATGCATATAAGTTAGATCATGCATGTGGTGCTGTAGAATCTGCTGTAATGGATCAAGCAGATAAAGATTTAGTAATTGTAGAGGGACAAGGGTCAATTCTTCATCCAGGAAGCTCTGCGACATTACCTTTAATGAGAGGGACTTGTCCAACTCATATGATTTTATGTCATATTGCTAGAAATAATTCTCTTAGATCTTTAGAAAATATAAAAATTCCAGATCTAAAGAAGTTTATAGATTTAAATGAGCAACTTGCATCAGTAATTGGTACATATCCTAATGCAAAAGTGTTAGGTGTTGCACTAAATACTATTGAAATGGAAAATAATGAAGCTCTTGAAATGATAAAAAAAGTTGAGGAAAATACTGGACTGCCTGCAACAGACGTTATTAGGTATGGTGGAGATAAAATTTTTGATGAATTACTTTAAATAATTACTACTTACAATGGTGATCAGCTGCTCTTGTAGCAATTTGATTATTTGGTTTTACATTAACCTTATATCCCAGTGAGTTTGCCCAACCCTTTGTTGCGGAGATTAACTTGTTAGATCGATGATTTTCATCTGAGTTATAATCCATGTCAATTTCAACTTGAACACTCACTTGCTTTGTTAGCCATTCTGCTACTTTAATACTATACTCAGCTTCAAGCCATAGTCTTTTCCAAATATCGTTAATAACATCACATGATGACTTGCTGAGGATATAGTGTACCCCTCTTGTCCCCAGTCTGTATGCAATTACACTTGTATAATTTGTTTTTTTACCTATGTTTTGAGAATCAGATCCAATATGAATTTTTGCATGTGGATAATTCTTTAATATGGATAAAGTGTGATTTACGGGATCAATATTATTCCCTTTTACATCCTTAAACAATCTCATGTTCTAAAATAAATAATATTTGTAAATTACTATCTTAATAAAACTCTAAATTATTAACTAATGAAAAAACTTCTCTCCATTGTATTTATTGTAGGATCTACTTTTTTAGCAAACTCTCAAAGTGCAAACAAATTAAAGAAAGAATTACTCAATTCAATAGAACAAAAATCATCGGAATTGACAGCTCTAAGTGATAAAATATGGGAAGCTGCAGAGGTGGCCTTTAGAGAGGAAAAATCTTCTGAGTATTTAATTAAATATGCCAAAGAAAATGGCTTAAAAGTAGAAAAAGGATTAGCTGGAATGCCTACTGCTTTTACGGCTACATATGGGGAGGGCAAACCTGTTATAGGTATTATTGGGGAGTTTGACGCATTACCAGGGTTATCTCAGACAGCAGACTCATTCAGGAATGAATTGACTAAAGGTGGAGCTGGCCATGGATGTGGACATAATCTATTTGGTACAGCAAGTCTTGGGGCGGCTGTTGCAATAAAAGAATTAATTGAAAAAGGAGAAATAACAGGTACTGTCAAATTTTTTGGAACACCTGCTGAAGAAAAATTTTTTGGAAAACTTTGGATGATTAGAGATGGAGTATTTGATGATGTTGATATATGTATGGATTGGCATCCTGCAGACCATACCGAAGCAAATGTTCAACCCTCATTAGCTCTTGTTGATTTTATGGTTGAGTTTACTGGTCAATCTGCTCATGCATCTGCAGATCCATGGAATGCTAGAAGCGCAAATGATGCATTAGAATTATATACTTCAGGAATTAATGCATATCGAGAACACGTTAAGCCCTCAGTTAGGATGCACTATCATATACAAGATGCAGGACAAGTTGTTAATGTTGTTCCCGACTATTCAAGAATTTGGGTTAGAGTAAGAGATATAACTAAAGAAGGATTACAGCCTGTTTATGACCAAGTTAGAAGAATGGCAGGAGGTGCAGCAATAATGGCAAATGTTGAGCATAAAGTTTCACTAATTTCTGGGATCCATGATCTTCTTCCAAATAGAACAGGAGGCGCAATTATGCAGAAAAATCTTGAAATTCTTGGAGATATTCAATATACTCAAGACGAGATCGATTTTGCATTAGACATGCAAAAAGCCAACGGAAAACCACTAATTGGAATTGATGGAAAAATTAGACCACTAAGAGAAACACTAGAGAGCCCAGGAGGAGGTTCAACAGATGTTGGGGATGTAAGCTATAATGTGCCTGTTGTTAGTCTAGCCGCAACCACAGCTCCTAAGGGAGTTCCATGGCATTCATGGTCAGTAGTTGCCAGCTCTGGGATGTCTATTGGCCACAAAGGAATGCTTCATGCTGCGAAAGCACTTGGTATGTCAATGATAGACATCTACAAGGATAAAAAATTAAGGGAAGAGATTAAGAAAGAGTTTGATGAAAGAATTGGAGATTATAATTATGATCCTTATCTAAACCCAGGCCCTCCACCTATTGATTATGTTGACTAAATCCAAGATCTGGATTTCATCTCTTTAGTTACAATCTTGGATAAATAAATTATAGCAATCATATTTGGTATTGCCATTAATGCAAAAGCTATATCAATAAGTCCAATTACAATTTCAACAGTTAATATTGAGGATATTATTATAGCAGCAACATAGATTATATTATAATACTTTCCCTTTTTTGGTGTTGTTAAAAAGCCATAACATTTAACCCCATAATATGAGTAAGTAAATAATGTTGAGATTCCAAAAATTGATATCATAACAATAAGCAAATAATCTCCAAACCCAAAGAATAATCTTCTAAATGCTTCGAGAGATAGAACAATTCCATTCAAATCACTTTCAAGATATGCTCCGCTAATAATTATAATCAAACCTGTTATTGTACAGACTAAAATTGTATCTAAAATAGGGCCTAACATTCCAACAAGACCTTCATCTGTTCCTTGTTTTGTTGAAGATTGACCATGATATATAGGCGCAAGCCCAACCCCACTTTCACTTGAGAAAACTGCTCTTCTTATACCAATTAATACTAACCCCCAAAATCCCCCTTGTACTATTGTGTTAAAATTGAAAGCTTCACTAAAAATCAAATAAAAAGTAGACGGAACAACATCCATATTAGCAATTAAAATGTAGATTCCAAGAATGAAATATAGTATTACCATTATTGGAACTAAACCTGAAGTTACTTTAACTATAGATTTCAAACCACCAAAAATTACAAATGATGTTAAAATTGTAAATACTATTCCAATAATAAGCTTCCATCCTATAATGCCTAGGTTTAAAAACTCATTAGGGTTTAAAACATCAATATATGACTGAGTTAATTGATTAGCTGTAAATGCAGGAAGAACACCAACTAGTCCAGCTATTGAAAACCAAATTGCAAGCGGACGCCCCCATTTTTTTATACCTAAACTCATATAATACATTGGACCACCCAGATAGTCTCCATTTTCATCTTTTATTCTAAGATTAACTGCAAGTGAGGCTGAAAAAAACTTTATTGATGCCCCAATCAAAGCAGTTACCCACATCCATACTAAAACACCTGGACCTCCTTGATTGATTGCAATAGACACTCCTGAAATATTTCCAAGACCAACTGTTGCAGCAAGAACCGCTGATAATGCCTGAAATCTAGAAATTCCAATACTTGAAGGATCTTTTCTTAGCATTAATTTAAATCCACTAACTATCCTTATTAATGGATTTGCCTTTGAAATAATTGTTAGATAGATTCCTCCTCCTATTATTAAAAACAGCATTACCCAGTTAAGAGGAGATATAATTTGATTAATTATAGATTCAATAGAATTAAAAAGATCTACCATATCGAAAATTAACGATTAAATTTTGAAAAGAATACTATCTTTTTTAAATTATTGAAAAATTACTTTTATATGCAATCAAGACGAGAATGGTTTAAATCCTCAATAGGTATCGGAGGTTTGATGTTAACTCCATCAATTTTATCTGCTGAAGAAATTAAAAAATATAATCCAAGAGCAAAATCTTCTTTAGTAAAGTTAAGCTCAAATGAAAACCCTTACGGTCCATCAGAAAGAGTCCTAAATGCAATTAAAAATTCTTTTAGTGATGCATGTAGGTACCCGTATGAGTTTATTCATGAACTTCAAAAAACATTAGCTTCAAAACATGGAGTACCTGTTGAGAGTATTGTAATAACTGGTGGCTCCAATGAGGCTCTTAGGGTAACTGGTCTTGCAATTTCAAGTCAAGGAGGAAATATAGTCGCAGGAAAACCTACATATCTTGCCTTGATGAGTTATGCTGAAGGATGGGGAAGTAAAATTAAATGGGTACCTGTAGATTCTGAAAAGGGGTATGATTTAAAAAACATAAAATCAAGTGTTGATGATGAAACTAAAATGATATTTATTGCAAATCCAAATAATCCAACAGGGACTTTATTAAATCAACAGTCATTAAAAGACTTTTGTGAAGAGATGTCTCAAAAAACAATAGTATTTTGTGATGAGGCATATTATGACTATATAAACGAAGATAATTATCCTTCGATGGACTATCTGATACGAAAGGGAGAGAATGTAATAATATCAAGAACTTTTTCTAAAGTATATGGTCTTGCAGGATTAAGAATTGGATATTTGGTTTTAAAACCTGAGTTAGCAGATCAATTGTTTGGAGATTATTCTGTTATCAGAAGACCAAACATAATGGCACAAACAAATGTGCTTGCTGTGTCGGCAGCTTCTGAGGCTTTAAAAGATGAAGATTTTTACAAATTCTCATTAAATAAAGCGAATGAAGAAAAAGATAAAATTTATAGGTTATTAGATTACCTAAATTTAAAATATATTAAGTCTAGCACTAATTTTGTTTTCTTTGAATCCAAGAAACATATAAATGAACTTTCAGAACAAATGCTTGAAAAAGGTGTAATTGTTGGCCGACCTTTCCCACCATTTTATGACTGGTGTAGAATTAGTACTGGAACAAGTGAAGAGGTTGATGTCTTTATGAAAGCTATGCTTGAGGTTTATGGTTAAAATTGTTTATTTGAAAAATTAGATTGACTGTAACCAAGTAGCTTAATAAGATTACTTCTTGTAAATAATGTATGTTGCCTTAACACCTGTAGCTAAATTCCACCTATTATTCCCAACTAATCTACCCTGATCATCATATACTATAACCTCTGCTGTATTTGGGCCAGATGTACCTTGATTTAATGCAATAAAATCAACAACATTAAATCCACTACTAAGGTCAAGTTTAAATCCTTTAGCTTTCTCAGTTAAAAGAATGGCAGGCATAACGACATTTTCATTAACCTCTACCTTTATTAAATCACCGTCAGGATACTCATGATCACGTAAAATAATATTTACGTACTCTCCGTCATTTTTAATCTCTCCGAGAAATTGATCTACTTTAAATTTATTTATGTTTTTGGTAGCTTCAGATTCCTTTTTATTAAGTCTTGATAAATAAAACTCGTTTGAGTTAATAAATCTTTCAGGTTTTTTTTCTTTCACATTAGCATCTGGAAAAAAGTTTTTCTTGTTCTTGTCCTCAAATTTTTTAAGAAAAGGATTCTCCTTTTTTTTAAGATTTAAAAGAGATTTTTCAGAGTCAGGCTTTAATGGAGTAAATGGACTCCCCGAGGACCCAGATGAATTGTCCTGTGAATATCCAAACACAATAAAAGTTATTGAAAAGAATAAATTAATTATATATTTACTTGAATGAATCAATCTTAAAAGTTTGTACTAAGATAAACCTTTAACATGCAATTAGAAAACATTGATTGGCTAATAATATCTGCCTTTTTTGTAATATCTCTTTTAATTGGAGGTATCGTCTCAAAAAAATCTGGTAAGGACATTACTGAATTTTTTCTTTCAGGTAGAAAAATGCCATGGTGGCTTTTAGGTATCTCTATGGTCGCAACCACTTTTTCAGCTGATACTCCAAATCTTGTAACAGATATTGTGAGAACAAATGGAGTTGCAGGAAACTGGGTCTGGTGGGCATTCTTATTAACAGGTATGCTTACAGTTTTTATTTATGCAAAGCTATGGAGACGATCAAAAGTACTTACAGATCTTGAGTTTTATGAATTAAGATATAGTGGTAAAGGAGCTGCTTTTCTAAGAGGCTTTAGAGCATTTTATTTAGGAGCAGTTTTTAATGTTCTAATAATGGCTAGCGTTTGTCTTGCAGGAATTAAAATTGGAGGAGCTCTATTAGGGCTTTCTCCAGTTGAAACATTATTAATATCATGTGGAATTACAGTAATTTATAGTTCAATAGGAGGTCTTAGAGGTATAATTATTACTGATTTTTTTCAATTTATTTTGGCAATGCTTGCTACGTTTTGGGCAGCTTATGAAATTGTGTCTCTCCCTCAAATACAAGGTTTAACTAATCTTTTAAATCATCCAGATGTCATTCCTAAATTAAGTTTAATTCCTGATATAGCTGATCGAGATTTGTTTATTGCAGTATTTATAATCCCCCTAGCTGTTCAATGGTGGGCAGTTTGGTATCCTGGTGCTGAACCAGGAGGAGGAGGCTATATCGCACAAAGGATGTTATCTGCAAAAGATGAAAAAAATGCTATTTGGGCAACACTACTGTTTAATTTTATGCACTATGCTGTAAGACCTTGGCCTTGGATTCTTATAGCTCTAGCATCTATAGTTGTATATCCAAATATTGAATCCCTTCAACAAGCATTTCCAAACACAATAGTTGGCAATGATCTTGCTTATCCTGCAATGATTTCTTTTCTGCCATCTGGTCTATTAGGTCTATTGGTAGCATCTTTAATTGCAGCATTTATGTCAACAATTTCAACTCATTTAAATTGGGGCTCATCCTACCTTGTCCATGACTTTTACAGAAGATTTTATGTTAAGAATAAATCTGAGAAGCATTATGTTTTTATTGGTAGGGTATTTACTGTATTGTTAATGGTCGTATCTGCTTTTTTTGCACTTTACCTTAATAATTCACTTCAAGCATTTGGAATAATTCTTCAGATAGGGGCAGGAACAGGACTAATATTCATACTTAGATGGTTTTGGTATAGAATTAATGTTTTTAGTGAGTTGACTGCAATGATAGTGTCCTTTTTTGTTGCTTTAGGATTTGAGTTTGTATTTCCTAATAACTTTTCAGTAGAAGAAAAACTAATTATTGGTGTTACGATAACAACAATTTGTTGGTTAGCTGTTACTTTTATTACACCTCCCTCAAATATTGAAACTCTTCAAAACTTTTATAAAAAGATTCAACCGGGAGGTCCTGGATGGAAAAAAATAATTGATATTTCTGAATCTAATGGAATCAAAATTGTTGGAAAAAAGGAGAAGTGGGATGTGCCAACAGGTATTCTTTGTATGGTTTTTGGAAGCATTTCCGTTTATAGTATTCTTTTTGGTATCGGTTATATTCTATACTCACAAACAACTACTGGATTAATCTTTATATTGATTTCTATAATTTCAGTTTTTATCTTAATGAAGTTTTGGAGAAGACTATCTTCTTAGGTTAACCTAAAAGCATACCTACAAAAGTTGCTGATAATAGAGAAACAAGTGTTCCAGCTATCATAGCTTTAAATCCTAACTCGGTAAGAAGTTTTGTTTTGTTTGGAGCAAGTATCCCAATACCTCCAATTTGAATACCTATAGATGAAAAATTTGCAAAACCACATAACATGATTGTTGCCATAATAACTGACTTTTCATAGGTTAAGCTTATTACACTACTTGTCTCTTTTAGAGTAGCTAACTCAATATATGCTACAAATTCGTTAGCTGCCATTTTAATACCAAGTAACTGACCCATTAAGGCTGTATCATCAGAAGCTACACCAATCAGCCACATAATTGGAGCAAATAGATATCCCAGAATTAATTCTATGGAAAAAGCCTTATATATAGTATTATCATCCACCCAAGCATTAAGTCCAAACAACTCTGCAATTTGAAATAAAATCCCATTTAATAAAGCTATAAGTGCAACAAAAACAAGAATCATTGCAGCAACATTAACAGCCATTTTAATTCCATCTCTTGTGCCATTTGTAATTGAAGTCAAAAGATTTTCACCAATAACACTTGAACTAACATCAACACTTTTATTTATTTCTTCAGTTTGAGGAAACATAATTTTTGCAATAACTATAGCCCCAGGAGCAGCCATTACAGAAGCAACAATTAAATTTTTTGCTACTTCAATTCTTTGAATGGGATCATCACCACCAAGAAAACCAATGAACGCAGCTAAAACACTTCCTGCTACTGTAGCCATACCTCCAGTCATTAAGACAAAGTATTCAGATCTATTCATTTTATCTAGATACCCTTTCACAAGAAGAGGAGCTTCAGTCTGTCCTAAGAAAATGTTTCCAGTAACTGCAAGGCTTTCTTGTCCTGAAATATTTAAAAGTTTTGTCAACATCCAAGCAAAGACTCTTACTACCCTTTGAATTATTTTATAATAGTATAGTATTGAGGTAAGAGCAGAAAAGAAAATAATTACTGGTAGTACTTGAAAAACAAATATTACACCGAATGAATCTGAACTAGCAAGCTCTCCGAATAAAAAAGTAGATCCCTCACTTGAAAAAGTTACAATTGCAAGGAATCCTTGGCCAATTATCTCGAAAAACTTTCTTACGAAATCAACCTTTATTACACCAATAGCAATTACAAGTTGACTAGATAGTCCAATTAAAATAGTTTTCCAATCAATCATCTTTCTATTACTACTAAGCAGATATGCAATGGCAATTAAAGACGTTACACCAATAAGACCTCTGTAAATAGATGTAATTGAAATTCCTTCATTTGGAATTAGTTCCATGAGTAATCCTTTTTACTAAAATTAATAAATATTATTAGCTTTGGGATAAATTAAACTTTATGAATGCCTACTTTCAATTAATCTCTTTATTGCTGCTATTGCTAATTTCTTGTGGTGGATCAACATCAGATGTCACGGATAGTACACTATCAAACTCTGGAAATTTTAACAATTCAGCTACTACTACAACACCAAATAATCCAACCCCATCTTATATATTTAATAATGAATTAGTTTGGTCTGATGAATTTGACCAAGACGGCCTTGTTTCACAAGATAAATGGAATGTTGAGACGATACCTCCAAATAATGGTAGCTGGTGGAATGGAGAATTACAGTTTTACACTGATAAAGAAGATAACATAAGAGTTGAAGAAGGTCTACTTAAAATTACAGCTAAATACGAAAGCTATGAGGGTAAGAATTACACATCTGCTAGAATAAACACACAAGATAAATTTGAGTTTACTTATGGTCGAGTTGAGATGAGAGCAAAACTTCCTAATTGGGAAGGAATGTGGCCAGCATTTTGGTTACTTGGCGCAAATATTGATGAAATTGGTTGGCCTAATTGTGGTGAGCTAGATATTTTAGAACATGGGGATTATGTTAAAGATAGTACAAGTAATGATCCAGGCCTAATTTCCTCAGCTGTTCATTATGGCCCTCAAGATTACTCAAGGCAAACTACAAATGTTCCAAATAAAATTTTTTTTGATACAGGTCAAGAAAGATTTATTAGATCTGAAAAAATAATTGAAAAGCCTTTTGAAGAATATCACACATACTCGATGCAATGGGCACCAGATAAAATTCAATTTTTTATCGATGAAGAAATGCATTTTGAATTTCCTATGCAAAGCCAACATTCCCCATTCGACAAACCATTTTTCTTACTTTTAAATCTTGCAGTTGGTGGCCACTGGACTGATGGGTATGTAGCTTCAGGATTTACTGAGGCAACCTATGAAATCGATTATGTTAGGGTATATCAGTAGACTTTTTCTCATATTTCCATTTTTTGTTTATCCAAATTTTCAGGATAGTATTCAAAAAATAGAGCTCGATGATGTAATCGTTAAGTCAACGAGAATTGATGTAAAAAAGAAAGAAGCTCCACTTTCTGTATCTGTAAAAGACTTGCTTAGAAATAAAAATTACAGCACTAAATCATCTTTTTCTGATTTTACTAATTTAATTCCTGGTATTTACACATCATCTTCCAATAACTTTTCACAAGATCTTAGAATATCAATAAGAGGTTTTGGAGCTAGATCTGCTTTTGGTATTCGAGGTGTTAAACTAATAGTTGATGGAATCCCAGAGACAACACCTGACGGACAGAGTCAACTTGACAATTTACCCTTAGGTCTTATATCAAATATTGAGGTTATTAGAGGTCCAAGCTCAATATTATATGGTAATTCATCTGGTGGTGTAATTAATATTAATACTTTATCAGATAATTCACTGCCATACTATAGAACCTCTGCTGTTTTTGGAGCTTATCAATACCAATCCATTCAAAGAACAAGAGTGTTTGACTGGAATAACTCAAGTCTAGTTGTACATTATGATAAGAGAAGATCTAACGGTTATAGAGATTTTAGTGGCTATAAGTCTAGTATCTTAAATCTTAAATATTTGAGAGATCTTGATGAAAAAAATAAAATAGTATTGCAGATAAATTATACAGATAGTCCATATTCAAAAGATGCAGGGGGATTAAAACTAAGTGAAGTAGAAGATGACAGACGACAGTCAAGAAAAAATAATTTTGATTACGACACTTATGAAAAAGTTAAGCATATTAAAACTGGATTTTCATGGAGACATTTAAATGATGATAATTCATCAATTGATAGTTATTTCTTTTACCAGAAAAGAGATTTTAACTCAAAGCTTCCTTTTAATTATGGAGGAATTATATTCCTTGAAAGAGACTATTATGGTATAGGAACAAAATACTCTAAGCAGTTTTTTTCAGATAACAAATCCAGGACTATTACTTTAGGAATAGATTACAACAATCAGCATGATGATCGAAAAAGGTTTAAAAACAATCTAGGTGAAAAGGGCGATAATACCTTTGATCAAATTGAAAAATTTAAAAGTACGGGTCTATATTTTATTAATCAAACCGAATATAAATCAGGATTACTTTTTCGTTATGGACTTAGATATGACGATAACAGAATAGGTACAGATTCTGAAGCCTTTATATCCTTAAATAGGTTCAACCCATCATTAGGTGTCTCATACTCAATTAATGATTCTAACAATATTTACCTTTCAACTGGAACTAGTTTTGAGACTCCAACTTTAAACGAGCTTTCAAATAATCCAAATGGTAATGGGTTAAATAAAAGTCTAGATCCTAGCTCTTCTATTAATTATGAAATTGGGTGGCGTAATACTACTTCAAATTTAATGTTTGAGGCAATTGCATACTTGATAAACACTGATAATGAAATTTTACCTTATGAACTTGAACAATTTCCTGGAAAAAACTTCTATCGAAATGTAGGCTCAACCAGAAGGTATGGAATAGAACTTAGCTCACAGATATTATTTTCTATTGGTAACTTAAATTTATCATATACAAATGCTAAAAATACCTTTAGTGATTTCTTACTTGACGATAACGATCTTAAAGGTTTATCGCTTCCAGGTATTCCCAATCAAATATTAGATGTTGAATTAATTCTTAATCTATCAAAAAGAAGTACCCTGTTAATTAACAATAGATTGATCGGCGAGCTTTTTGCTGACAATCTAAATGAAACACAGGTCAGCTCTTATAACCTATTAAATATTACTTATTCAAAAGAAATTTTCAAAAATAGTGAGATTTATCTTGGGGTAAATAACTTGTTAGATGTCAATTATTTTGATAATATTAGAATTAATGCTTTCGGAAAAAGATATTATGAGCCAGCTCCAAAAAGAAATGTCCATTTTGGATTAAACCTTTCATTTTGATTCGAATTTTTAAATTTTTCTTTTTTTTCAGCTTTATAAATTTTGTAAATGGACAATCGGAATATATATACATATTGGGAAATGTTCAAGATGCAGGACTTCCTCATATAGGTTGTCAGCATGCATTTTGTAAAGATAAATTCAACAAATTTGAGGAATATTTTACAACATCTATTGCAGTTGTTGATTCCGTTAATCAAAAATATATTCTATTTGAAGCCTCACCAGACCTACCATATCAACTAAACTATCTAGAAAAAAAAATATTTAAAAAATTTATTCTACCGGAGTCTGTCTTTATAACCCATGCTCATATTGGGCACTATGCTGGCTTAATGTATTTTGGCAGAGAAGCTTTAGGCTCTTCGGATTTAAAGGTTAATGTATTACCTAAAATGGCAAATTTTTTAGAAACAAATGGTCCTTGGAATCAGCTAGTAGATATAAATAATATAAAAATTCAAGAACTTAATTTTGGTATAAAAACCAATTATTTAAATAATATATCAGTAACACCAATAAAGGTACCACATAGAGATGAATACTCTGAGACTGCAGCATATGAGATTACTGGAAAAAATAAAAAAGCTTTATTTATACCCGATATAGATAAATGGGAAAAGTGGGATAAAAATTTAATCGAACTTGTTCAAGAGTTTGATTATTTACTTTTGGATGCAACATTTTATGATTCCAAAGAGATAAATAGAGATATTAGTGAAATCCCTCATCCACTCGTAAGTGAGACAATAAGCCTTCTTAATAGTTTATCTGTAAAAGATAAAAGTAAAGTCTATTTTATACATATGAATCACACAAATATGATGTTAGATGCAAAAAGTGATTTATCAGAGTATGTTACTTCAAAAGGGTTTAATATAGCTAGACTTGGTTATAAACTAGAGTTATAGCTCTCCAGCTTGCATCTTTACAGCTATTTCTTGAACCTCATCAAGTACTCTAAGTAAATTACCACCCCATAATTTTTCAATTTCTGACTCGTTGTAACCTCTTTCTTTTAGTGCAGCTGTTACATTCATGGTCTCCGAAGCATCTTTCCATCCCAATATTCCTCCACCTCCATCAAAATCTGAGCTAATTCCAACATGGTCTATACCAATTTTACCTATCATGTAGTCTATATGATCCATAAAATCGTCCATATTTGGCGGAGGATCTTCACGGTCAGTTAAAAATGCTCCAAGAGCTGTTGTTTGAATTACACCGCCATTTTCTTTTACCCAATTTAACTGCTCATCATCTAGATTTCGGGGATGATCTCTTAAGGTTCTTGCTGATGAGTGAGAGGCAATCACAGGAGCTTTACTTAGCTCTATCATTTGTCTTATTGCTTCCTTAGAAGGGTGGGAAATATCGATCATAAGCCCATAATAGTTAAGAAGTTCAACAACTTGTTTCCCTAGATCGCTTAAACCCCCGTGTAGGGCAGTATTATCAAACTCACCAGTATTTGAATCTGAAAACTGACTATGTCCATTATGAGATAAAGAAACATATCTTGCCCCTCTTTCCCAATATTTTCTAACATTAGCCGTGTCAAGCCCCATTGGGTAAGCATTTTCAACACCAATCATCGCCACTTTTTTCCCTTTAGCATAAATTCTTCTTACATCATCTGAATTTAAAGCAAGTTCAATCTGATCTGGAGCATATTCATTAACTAGTCTTTCTATTGCATCAAATTTTGCAATTGCATTTTTTTCTGCTTTAATATAGCCTTCTTCATTAAGTTCCCCTTGAGCTGTATAGACTACAAACCATGCTACATCTAGCCCTCCTTCAATCATTTTTGGGAGATTTACTTGAGTTTCAGTATTCATTGAATAATTTAATGAATCTGTGAAGTTTGCAATGTTAATATCATCATGTGTGTCAATAGTAATAATACTTGAGCTATTCGTATTTGTACATGATATTAATATAATTGTACTGATAAGTGTAATTAGTATGTTTTTTATCATTTTTAAGATTTTGTTAACTTTTTAAATAATTGTTAATCAATAAGTTATGTTAATATTATTTCTTTTGGCACGGTATTTGTTATTACGTGTGTGTACATTTATTATGTAACATGAACGTTCATATGAAAAATATACAAACTAAATATAAATTAAATTTTAAAACAATGAAAAAAGGATTATTAACCCTTTTGGCTGCCTCACTTGTATTTGTGGGTTGTCAAAATTACGATGATCAATTTGATGATTTAAATGCACAAATTAGTGCCTTAAAATCTCAAGTTGACGGTTTATCATCTTTATCAGGACAAGTATCTGCACTTTCTGGGACTATTGCTGGTCTTCAGTCAGGTATTGCAGCTGCTGCTAGTTCGTCTGATTTAAGTGCACTTTCTACTTCATTAACTGCATTGGCAGCTGATGTTGAAGCTGTGCAAGCTGCTATAGCTAATGCTGCTACTGCTGCTGCAGTAACTTCTCTTCAAGCTGAGCTTGATGCTATTGAAGCTGATTTAGATGATTTATTAGTATCTAATAATGTTTATTCAACTGCGATTACTATAACTGATGCTGCCTCTATGGCTTCTGCATTAGCTCTTGGTAACAAAGTTGCTTTAATGAACGCTGCTGTATCTATTACTGATGCTGCAACTGTTGCCGATGCTGATATTCAAACTTTCATAGACAGAATTAAAACTATGAATGCTGCGTTTACGTATGATTCAGGTTCTGCTACTGGATTTGTTCCAACTTTTGATCAAATGGTTTCTGCAAAGGCAATTACCGTAACAACAGCTGGTGACATATCTTTTAAAGGTTTAAAAAGTGCTACTACTATCCAGATTAATGATGATTACGAAACAAAGATTACTTCTGTAGACTTTGGTGCGATGACTGCATTAACTAACTTTAACGATGATGGTACCACTGCTAATAAGATTAATTTAACATCTGCTACTAATGTAGATCTTGCGTCTCTAACAAGACACACAAGTACTTCAGCATTACCTTTTACAATTATTACTAAAAAAGGTTCAACGGTTGACATCTCAGCTTTTGATGATGTAAGCACAGCAGGAGTTCAAGAAGATCTTTACATGGAGCTTAACGGTCCAGCAAGTATTACTTTATCTAACATTTATGACGGTGATATTGGTCTTACTAATGTTGCTACTGCTTCTATTTCAAATTTTATTGGAACTATAGATGTAAATGCTGGTGTTGAAACACTAACTGTTGTTGATGGTGTTAACGTAGATATGGCTGGTTCAAGTGACCTAACAACTGCTACTTTAGATTTCGCATATGATTCAGATACAGCTTTAACTGCTGCTCAAGCGGCAATTGCTGCGGCTGGTTATTCTAGTACTTATACTGAGGATCTAGATGACGGTACAATTGACTTTTCTGACTTAGAATCATTAACTATTACAGGTAAATTATTAGACCTTTATGTTGATGGTACTCAACTTGAGTCACTTTCAATTGACGCAACTATGCATGATTTAACTATTACTGGTGCAACGGACTTAACTTCTTTAACAGTAGCTTCAGGTTCTAAAATTGGTAATATTACTTTAACTGGTACTACTAACCTAGCTGTTGCTGATTTTAATCACACATCTAACTTAACAGATACTGATGCAACTGCTCAAAAGTCTGTTACTTTAAGTGCTACTAATAATACAGGATTAACAAAACTTCACTCTACTGGTGATGATGTTGATACATTAACAATTACTGGAAACACTGCATTAGCTGAATTAGACTTTACTGGTCTTGCTGATGATGGTGCGGAGACTACTCCTACACCAGGTGTAACTATTTGGGGTAACGCATTAGTTGCTGTTTCAGCTGCTAACACTTCTGATGGTGAAACTAACAAGGCTGATGGTTTAGCTACTGATTTAGGATCATTTGATGATGGTACTTCAGGTATGGATACTTTAAAAACATACTTAACGCACATTGCTGCTACTTCAGGTTCAACTGCGTTTGTTACTTTTGATACTTTATCAACAGAAACAGATACTGAAACTACAGGTACTACAACTACATCATTAAATATAACTGATGCTGGTGATGGTTCAACTACTAACGAAGCTACAGTACTTAAAATGACTCCTGCAGTTGCTAATACTGCTGATGGTGCAAAGAGTGCAATTGCTGCGATTAAAGGTTATATTGTAGGTGCTTCTACTACTGCTGTTAAGTTTAACACACCAAGTGAGGTTGCTACGCTTCCAGCTTCTGCATATACTCTACTTGGAAACAATGCTGTAGATGCTCAAAATATTGCTAGCACAGCTAACAAGGCTATTGCTACTGCATTAGGTATGACATTAGATGCATACAACAAAGGTAACTCGTACTCAACAGTATCTTTAGTTGTAAACGAGAATACTAACGTTTCAGTTCAGGGTGAAAGATATTCTACTGCTGCTGCTGCAACTGCTGCTTCTACTACTACAAGAGGTAGTGACGGAGCTTTTGTTCACAGTGTTAGTTTATCAGATACAGTTACTTTATCTGTAGGTTCTAACTCTGTAACTACATCTTTAAATGCCGCTTTAGTTGGTGGTGGATTAGCTTACACAGGAACTGCTACTACGGTAACTGCCATTGAGATAGCTGTTAAAGCTGCTTGGGGAGCTAAATATGGTACAACTGGTACTGCTTCTGCTGCTGCGATTGCTACTTTAACTGGTACAGATGACGGTGTAATTCAGATCGTAATGCTTCAAGTAGATAGTGCAGGTCACGATAAGGCTGTAAGTTTCTCTGTCTCTGATGGAGGTACAGCTGTGAGTTCTCAAACTGCTAGTAACCTTGACTATGTGATTGGTGGTACTTTAGATACTGGAGATAACTCAACTGTTGCTACTACAACTAAAGCAGGTATAATTATTACATTGACATCTAACGATGCAGGTACTAATTTAAATAAAGTTTCTGCTGTGGTTGATGGATCAACTGGTGCTTCACTAACTGCATTAACAACTGATTATACAACAAATACAACTTGGGCTAAAGCAGGTCTTGCTACAGGTACAACTGTAGAAAGAACTGATGTTAGATCAGCTGAGGACGCTGTTGCTGCTGCAACTTCTAATGCTGTCGCTGCTGTTCTATTTACTAGAGTTGGTTGGTTAGGTTAATATATATTTGATCTAAACAAATAAAGAATTAACCCCCCATTATTGGGGGGTTTTTTTTATTTTTATATTCTATATGAGGGTGTCTGTAAACTATCTGATTTTAAGTATATATTTCTTCGTTTATGTAACTCCAGCTTATATCAATGGTATATTTGTAGCATACGATAAAGTTTTTCCTCAAATGTTTGTTGTATCACTATTAAACATTTTCTCCTTTATCTATATACATAAGAAATTTAATTTAAAAGATTATATTTCAAGTTTTGAGTATAAAAATCATTATCTAGCATATTTGTCAGTTATAGTTATATCGATAATTTCATTATTAGTTGCGGAGAATGTTATTGAAGGAGTCGTTTCTTTGCTAAAAATAATAAACTTCTTTATTGCGTTTAGCTTTGTTGTTATTTTAAGTTCCTTTAAAAATCTTAAATTCTTTAACTACTTTATCATAGCTACACTTATAAGTTTATTTATTGAGTCTGTTTTGATTAATCTTCGAATTTTTGACTCTGTAGTTATAAATGGTAATCTTCTTATAAGGTCAAATCTTTTTGCAGGATTTGGAGCTAATGTTAATATTTCTTCTTTTTCAATTCTAATAAAGACAGTTATACCAATTTTTTTGATTTTTAACTACAAGAATTATTTTATAAAAGCAATTTCTATTGTTTTTATTTATTCCTCTTTCCTTTCAATATTTTTACTCATGAGTAGGGCGGCAGTCCTAGCATTAATTTTAGTTATTACTTCTATTTTAATACTAGTTATAATATCAAAGAGAAGAATATACTATTTAAAATATGGTTTAATTATACTCACTATGATAACTAGTATTTTTTCATATAATGTACTTAATGAAAAAAATGCTTATAATACTTTAACCGATAGATTCTCAAATGTAACAAACCCTGCAGCAGACGAATCTGTTAATGAAAGATTAAACTTTTATACAACTGCTATACAGTCTATAGGTGATAATCCTTTACTAGGTATTGGCATTGGAAACTGGAAGATTAAATCAATTGATTTAAGTAAGGATATCATAGTATCTTACAGGGTACCTTATTTTGCTCATAATGATTTTCTTCAATTTTTAGCTGAAATAGGAATTCTTGGTGGGCTTTGTTTTATATTTTATATTTTCTACCCTACTTTCATTTCGTTATTTAGATCTTTAAAATCTAGAACTTTTAATATAGATTTTTTGATTTTTTTGATTTTTCTAATATATATAGTCGATTCAATGCTAAACTTTCCAATTGAAAGACCTATCAACTATATTTATCTGTGTTTTACAATTGCTTTATTCTACCAGTCAAAAAACTATCTAAATAAATGAAAAAGTTTATTTTATTTCTAACAGGATTGATGTTCCTAATGACCCTTTCTTTTGGAGCGTATAAAAAACTTAGCTCCTCAAAATACCAAGCATTATTGATTTTTGATTTTAATAGTAATACTCGAAGTTTTGCTGTTGAGGATTTTAAAAATTTAGATCTCAATTTTCCTAATATTACCGTAACTGCTCTTCCAATTAAGTACTTAAAAGCTAGATACTATCTTGAAATAGATTCTGTTGAAACTGCAAAAAAATTAATTTATGAGTCAATTAAATCTAATCCATATATTTATGCTCCAGAAATTTTACTTGCTCAGATCTATTTATCTGAAAATAAATTAGATAGTGCCTTATATTATTCTAAAAGAGCTTTTAATGGAATTACTAATAATAACAGACATAGAGACACCTATTTCGATGTACTTAAAGAACTTAAAGACTCTGTTGGCTTAGATTCTGCATTTGTAAAAATAAGAAACATTAAACGTGGTTTAGACCATTGGGTGGACTATATAATGACTAGAAATGATATAAACAACAAGCCTGATAAAAGGCTTTTAAGTATTATTGAAGAAATGGCTATTAAATATCCAAATCAAGATTCAATTAGGTTAAAAGGCCTTAAGAGAATGGTTGAGATAGGGAGTAAATACACTCAGGCACTAGTTACAGCAGAGAGAGGTAATATAGAGTTTAAAAATGAAAACTACAAAGAAGCTGCTGATCTTTTTGAGGTAGCTATGTTTTTGGATGATCAGCAGTATTTGTACTATGAAAATGCCGCTATGGCTTATGATAATTTAGAAGAATACTCTAAAGCTGAAGAATATTTCGATAAAGTAATTTATGACTTTAAAACAAAAGATGGAAAATCAGAGTTTTTAAAAGGCTTAATGCTAATTAAAAATAATAATCCAGAAGGGTGTAAGTACTTAGAAACTGCAGCAAAAAAAAATTATATTGATCTTGAAAGTGAATTAACAGCAATTAATGTATTAGGGCAATTATGCCAAAGTTAGCTTTATCAATATTCGGTTATTCTTGTCACCTTTCCGTCCTCATCATATTCAATCCATTTCCCTTCTCTTTCACCAAGTTTAGAATAGCTTGATATCTGCTTAATCTTACCAGAATCGTAATAATATCTCCACTTTCCAACTCTATTACCATCTCTGAACTTTCCTTTTGTTTCAATTTTTCCATTTGAAAAATAAAATATCCAATTACCATAATCAATTCCATTTAAGTATTGTTGAATACTACTCTTAACACCATCCTTATAAACAGTACATCTACCGGTGAACGGTACACCGTCAGATAATGTAGTCAACTTATTTATGGAGTTATAATTGAGTTCTGGACATTCATTAGGCGATGAACATGAACTGAATATAATAATTAGGACTATTATTCTGTGTTTCACTTAAAAATTATTTGAGTTAAAATAGTTAAAATTAATGAGCTAATAACAACTACACATGTTGTTAGATAATGTTTTTTTGTCTTTCCTAAAATTATATGATGAATATGTTGTTTGTCAGGGAGAAAAGGAGACCTTTTTTTGTAAAGTCTTAGAAAAAAAATCCTAATAATATCCAATATAGGATATGAAAGTATTGATATTACAAAAATAACTTTGTTTAGATCATAATATGGTTTTATCGAATAATCTTGTGATAAAATTTTAAGAACATAAATACTTACAACTGCACCTAAGAAAAGAGAACCTGAGTCTCCAAGAAAAACTTTGTTTGTTTTTCTAAAATTGAAATAGTATAGTGGTGTAACTGAACCTAAAATAAGTAATGTTAAGAAAAACATGTCAGATAAATTTGATGAGAAGAACTCAAATGATAATAAAAATAAGGTTATGACTGAAATTGCTAATCCATCAATTCCATCAATAAAATTTATTGAATTGATTATTGCTACAATTATGAAAATTGTAAATAATTGCCCCAATATCCTACTTAGTTCAAATACTCCAAAAATTCCATGAAGATTATCAATAATTAATCCATTATCTATTATAATTTTTGCAACAATAATTTGAAATATAAATTTTAACTTAAAATCAAGTTTGTATATGTCATCATACAAACCAACAACAAGCATAATAGAAACAGGGATTAAGAGAGAAAAATCATAAATTTCATTGTTATTTAAATAAAAAAAAATTGAAATAATAAATAAAGATGAAAATATTGAAGAACCACCGGATCTTGTAGCAAGCGATTGATGAGAGGATCTACTGTTTATTTTATCTAAAATACCCCTTTTTATAAATTCTTTTTGGAAAAGTATATTTAGAAACGCAGATATTAATAATGCTGATGAAATAATAATAATTTCCATTTTTTAATGCTCAATTGTTTAATACAAAATTAGTATTTTATAACCTATATGTCTTCAGCTAACTTTAAATATTTTTTGATTATTGTTTGTTTATCAAATTTGTTTTTAACAACGTTTCTTCCGTTAATTCCTAGATTATTCCTTAAGTTTTTATCTGCCTCTAATTTTAAAACAGCTTTCTTAAAATCTAAAAGAGAATGATTGGTTACGGTAATAGCTGCATTAGTTTTCTCTAAAAAAGAAATTATGGGTGTTTCCTCTGAAGAAACAACTACTATTGGTTTTCCAGAGGACATAATAGTGTAGACTTTAGACGGAAATCCATTATGTTCCATACTTTTATTCATGACTATAAAATGAAAATCTGCAAATAAATTAACTGCTGGCATATATCTTCTTTCCTGATATGGCAAAATGTTAATATTGGATAGTTTATGCTTTTTGATTTGAGATTTTAAGTATTTTTTTTTTACCCCTTCACCTATTATCCATATAGTTATAGGATAATTTTTAATCTCCTTGGCTAGATCCACCACTAGGTCCCACTCTTGTGCAATTCCGATATTCCCAGCATATACCATGTCTGTTCTACCTTCTATCTTTTTGAAAACTTTAGGTAGAGGCATTGAAGAATTTGCTGTATATAATTCTGTGTCTACGAAATTTGAAATTATTTTTAATTTGTCTGGATTCCTTATTCTTGATTTAATTGTGTTGTAAAAATTTAAATCAATGGTTGTAACTGAATCTGACCAGGTGTAAACCCAAACTTCTAATAATTTTAAAAGCTTAATTATTATGGGATTAGTTAATCGTCCATGATTAATAAGTAGATCTGGATATATTTCTTGAACATTATAAATAGACTTGGACCCCTTAATTTTTGCTAATACTATTGATATAAGACCACTTGTAAGGGGTGGGGAGGGTGTAAGAATAATATCAGGCTTTTTTAAAAAAAGACCTATAAATAATGAAACTAAATGCCAGTAGATAAAAGATAAAATTCTAATTAGAGAGTTTTTATATTTTTTTAATGGAATGTGATAGACTTTAATGCCATTAAAGTCGCTAGTAAAAAATAGTCCTAAAAAACATTTTTTTAATGGTTGTTTATCTAATGACTCTTGAATTAGATTGTAATGGGGAGTGGTAGTTAAAACAGTTACTTCATAGTTGTTTTTCTTGAAACCTTGCGCAATATCATTGTATAGATAAGCAGTTGAGACTCCATCTGGACTAAAAACAAGAGAGTAAATTAAGAATCTTTTTTTATTTATTTTTTTTGCCAAACCACTCTGTTAACATATGAGGTATAGGATAAAATAATTCGAACAACTTTTGAAGAAACATTTGGGGAACTGTAATCGGATACTAGATTAAAATCTCGCTGGTTTCCAATCTGCTGGGATATTACCTCTTCTATGCCTCTAAAAATGTTTTCTTTATGAACACCAACCATCATAACTGAAGCTTCTTCCATTGCCTCTGGTCTTTCATGAGCTTCCCTTATATTCAGTGCTCTAAAATTTAAGATTGAAGACTCCTCAGAGATAGTACCACTGTCAGAAAGCACAATATACGCATTGCTTTGAAGAGCATTATAATCTATAAAACCCATAGGTTCTGAAAATTGAACAAGTGGATTAATAGTTAACTTTAACTCACTAAGTTTCTTTTTTGTTCTCGGATGTGTGCTAACAATGATTGGATACTTAAATCTAATTGCTATTTGATTTAAACATTCTACTAAGCTTCTAAAATTAATTTCATTAGAAACATTTTCTTCTCTATGAGTAGAAACTAAAAAGTATTTTTCTTTCTTTAAGGATAATTTTTTTAAAACAGTTGATTTAGATATACTTTTCTTATAAAAAGACAAAACCTCAAACATTGGGGACCCTGTTTTTATAATTCTATCTGCAGGCAGTCCCTCTTTTAAAAGATATTCACGAGCAATATCACTGTAGGTTAGATTTATATCTGATATATGATCAACTATCTTTCTATTTGTTTCCTCTGGAACTCTTTGATCAAAACACCTGTTACCTGCTTCCATATGAAAAATCGGAATCTTTCTTTTTTTTGCCGAGATTGAGGATAATGAACTATTAGTATCTCCTAATACTAAAAGTGCATCAGGTTGTAGCTTTTTTAATAGAGTGTCAAATTTGATTAGTATATTTCCAATTGTCTCTGATGATGTTTCTCCAGCTGCTTCTAAAAAATAATTAGGCTTTCTGATCTCTAAATCCTCAAAAAAAATTTCATTTAAAGTATAATCATAATTTTGACCAGTATGTACTAGAATATGGTCAATTGCGGGTGATTTGTCAAGAGCATAGATAACTCTAGATAATCTAATAATTTCTGGTCTAGTACCAACAACAGTGACTACCCTTAATGGAGATAAAGTTTTCATATATTAAAATTAAACATTTTCAAAGTAAGTGTCTGTATCTTGAGGATCATATGGCTCATTAATCCAAAATGAAGTGATCAAAGGTTCTTTTCCAATATTTGTAATGTTATGTGTATACCAGATTGGCATATCAATATATCCTGGCTGATCTCCATCCAATAAAAATTTATAAATTTTATCATTTCCTATCTTACGCATAGAAATTTTTGCTTTACCTTTCAAAACTGTAAATCGCTCTATTTTTCTAGTATGAAAGTGATTGCCTCTTGTAATTCCAGGTAATGTAGTTGAAAATGAAAATTGACCTCCAATTTCTGTTCTTATTATTTCAGAGAAAAACCCTCTTTCATCAGATTCCTTTTTTAAGTAGATAGGAAAAGTCTTCTCTAAATTAATATAACCCCTAAATGTATTAAATAAATTAAGTTCAAAAGAATTATTAAATAAAGGCAATGTGTTTTCTTTTAGATAAGAATCTTTGAATTGATTTAAAGTTCTTAAAACTTCAGATACTCTAATTTCAATATCACAAAGGATCTTATTATGCTTGACTTGATTGTCAGATTGAATATTTTTAACAATTTGGCCAACTAAATTTCCTATATAAATAAGCGGAACTTTTGAATCCTGTGTGATTTCAGGATTCTGATCAATTATGAGTTTAGAACAAAATGTTGCGATAAATGAGTTATAATCTGGTTTACAAAAAGGTCCAAATACATTTGGAATAATAAGCCCTGTGAATTTACCTCTTAATTTACTGATTGTTTGCTCCAAGAAAATCCTAGACTCTTTTTTTGCCTTTCCATACAGAGAACCTGAATCCTCCTGAAAGGAGGATGCAAAAATTAGATGACCTTTAAATGAACTATTTATTAGAGCTTCTTTTAAAGCAACATTAATTTGAATATTCGAATTATATACTTCCTCATTTGAGCTAGCTCTGTTGACACCAGCCAAATGAACAATTACATCACAGGAAGAAACAAAGGACTCTAGTAATTTACTATTTCCTAAAATCTCCCTCTCAAAAGGAACAATTGTATATTCCTCAAATTTATATTTTATTGTTTGAGAAAGGTGATAGCCTATAAATCCATCTTTTCCTGTGATTCCAATTTTCAAGCTATTATAGTTTTATAAGTGGATCATTTTTAATTTCCGGGAGTTGCATTAATAAATCTTTCATCTTTGCTACATCTAAACGCTCAGTATTATCTGAGTTATACTCGCTGCTGGGAACTTCACTCTTTTTGCCTTCTGAAAAATATGGAGCATAATTTAAATCTCTATTATCAGAACCAATTGAATAATATTCACCTAAGTCGGTTGCTTTAACCATTTCCTCAGAAGTTACTAAAGTCTCATATTTCTTTTCACCATGTCGAATACCAATTTCTTGAATTGTTAATTTAGAATCATATAATTCCAAAAGAGCTTGGGCTAAGACAGAGACTGTAGCTGCAGGTGCTTTCTGAACAAATATTTCTCCTTGTTTGCCATTTTTAAACGCAAACATTACCAACTCTACAGCATTATCTAGGGTCATCATAAAACGAGTCATTTTTGGATCTGTAATGGTAAGAGGTTTACCCGTTTTAATTTGATTAATAAATAATGGAATAACAGAACCTCTTGATGCCATAACATTCCCATATCTAGTACCACAAAAAATGGTTTTTGAATCATCTAAATTACGTGACTTAGCGACCATTACCTTTTCCATTAAAGCCTTTGTCATTCCCATTGCGTTAATTGGATAGGCTGCTTTATCAGTACTCAAAATAACAACTTTTTTTACCTCAAAAGCTTCAGCAGACATAAGTACATTTTCAGTTCCTATAATATTAGTTTTAACTGCTTCTAATGGAAAAAACTCACAAGAAGGAACTTGCTTTAAAGCAGCTGCATGAAAAATATAATCAACTCCTTTCACTGCCTGAGATACTGAAGATGAATCTCTTACATCTCCTATATAAAACTTTAATCTATCGTCATTTATGGACTTACGAAAATCATCTTGTTTTTTTTCATCTCTACTGAAAATTCTTATTTCCGAGAATTCTTTATTTGTAAGGGCCTTATTTAAAAAAGCTGTTCCAAAAGAACCTGTTCCTCCAGTAATCAATAAAATCTTATTCATTTTTAAGTATGTTATTTATATATATTTTAAACCTATCTTCTGATTTAAAATTTGAAAATACGAATTTTTTAGCCTCTTTTAGATTTACATCAATTTGATTTTCTACGATAGATGCTATTTTTTCAGCAGCTGAAATGGGATTGTTCGGTTCAAAATAGACACCAAACTTTCCAATTATATTTTTATTAAATGGTAAGTTTGAACAAACAATACTTTTGTTCATGAAGAGTGCTTCAAGTGGTGTTGCTGAAAAACATTCTAAATTTGAAGGAAAAAAAATTATATCCATATTATTATAAAAATCAGGACATTGATTAATACTTAACTCTCCTAAAGAAATTACTTTTTTCTTAAAGTCTTCACTCATTTTATTCATTTCAGTTGAAGTTAACGTACAATAAAACTGAGGTTTAATGGAATGATTTTTCTCTAAAAAATCATGTACTAAAGGAATTATACTTAGGTTTTTATGAATATAATTTCTTCCTATTACACCAATTTTAACTTTATCAGTTTTTGATATTTCAATTGATCTCCATCTATTAGGATTAAGAAAAATTTGATTTAAACAATTCATGGCTACTACAATTTTTTTATTTTTAAAAAGCTCTTGAAGTCTTGTCTTTATACCATCATGTTCAACAATCAATGTATGTGAATTAAAAAAGAAAGCTTTCTGTATCCAAAAAATTATTTTAAATCTTAATCGAGTTACTAAGTCTAATTCATTATAAACTTTATTTTTTGGGAATAAAATCCAGGGTTGAGCAAAACCACTTATCCAATCTCTTCCACTTAATAATTTTAAAGAATACAATGGGCCAAATAAAGTGAATATTTTTTTTGGTTGTATAATTGTAAAATAAAAAAACAATCTATGCTTACTGATAATTTGATATGTAAGCTGATCCAGATAAGGACCAAGATGTGAATTTTTTATTTCATTGTGTAGTCTTTTTGAAAAGAAAAAATAAAAATTATGATTTTTTTCCAGGAAAACAATATGGTCCATAAAGCTCATAGCAACCTGAATAGCTCCTCCAGTAGAAATATTGCTAAGATTTATATAAATTCTATTTTTCTTACTATTATTTAACAATGAAAAAATATTTTTTATCTAATTGATAGTTTTTAATATTTATTTAATTCAATCTTTAAATCAAGATATTTTATTTATTTAATGCCTTTAGGATCTCTTTAATTTGATATTTAGAATTATATTTTTCATTTATAATTCTTCTTCTCTCAGCTCGATTTAAATTTATATTGAATTTAGAGAACCATAAATCTATCTTTAATGATAAATCCTCACTATCATCTTCATTGAAAAAGAAACCTGTCATTTTATCTTCAATAATAGCAGCCTCAGGCATTTGGTTATTAAAATTATTATGTGTCCCAACAGGCGTTCCATAGCTTAAAGCATGAACGGCATTAAGTCCTGTGTTTCCAGGAGAAACCATTAAATCAGAGGAATAAATTAATTTAGATAATTCAGATTCATTATAAGTTTTTCCGTAAAAGTATATCCATCCTTTTTCTAAACCTTTCTTTGCAATCTTTTTCAATAAGTTTTTTTGAGGTCCTTCACCTATAATTAATAGATTAAACTTTACTCTCTTAGAATTTAACTTTTTTAAGCTTTTGATTAATAGATCAATTTTTTTTACTGATGTCAGCCTTCCTAAAAAAAGAATGGTTTTTAAATTGGGGGTTTTAAAAAAGTTAAGCTCCCTTTTTAAATTATATTCTTGATTGTTTTCAAAATATTTTTTTTGTAAATCATAATCCAATGAATTATATACTACAAAAATTTTACTTGAGTCAAATCCTGCATTAATCATTAATTCTTTACCTCTTTGCTCATAAAGTAAATATTTATTCCCAAGAGAATAAAATAGTATCCTTAAGTATCTTTTGATAAAATTTTCTTTTCCATAAAACCCATGAGTCCATAAAATTGTTTTTTTATTTCTAAGTCTGCATATTATAAGACCAATCCATGTAGATAATATATTCATGTCTCCTAAGAAAATAGCCTGATCAAATGATTTTGAAAGACAATCTTTAATAATTCTTGATTGCCAAATTACACGTCCAAAAAAATAAAAATTTTTAACTCTTTTAAAATTATTTTCTTGATTGTTAGAGTTTGAAAAAAATAGATCTTCTACTTGAATACCTTCATTTTGAATAGGATCAAAATAAAATATGACATTACTTTTTTTATTGCTAAGAAGTTTCTCCCAAATACTTTTCCTGTATGATGGAAAAAAATTAGTTATAAATAGTATTTTTTCTTTTTTAGTCAAAATATCTAACTTATTTAGGCTCATATTTAATTTTAGAAAGCTTGTAATAAGTTTTCGGTGACAGAATTATTATAAAGATTCCTATAAAGTGCTTCAAGAGAGCAAATAAACCAAAATGAACTAACTGGAAATAAATCACTTCATTTACAAAAAAGTTTTTTGATTTATATAAGCTTTTTAACCTTGAAAAAAATTTAGTATTTGGTTTTCTCCACAACTCTATCTCATTTTTATTACAAGTTCCTACTATTTCGGAAGCTATAAATACTTTAAAATTTTTTTTAATAGCTCTTAACCCATAGTCTACATCTGCATAATTATGAGTAAATATTTTATTTAAAAAGCCTATTTCATTGGAAATTTCTTTAGGAACAAAAACAAAATTACCATTAATAATAGAGCATTCTGTTGGTTTACCTGATGGTTTTAGTAGAGTAAAGTGTTTATCTCTTCCGCCATAAGTTAATTTAGAAAAATTTTCATTAGAGGAAATAAATGTTCCCACTATTATTGAAGAGCTTTTCTCTTTTATATCTCTATATATAACTGAAAAAGCATTTTTAAACAATATTGAATCATCATTTAACCATACATAATAATCGTAATTTTTTTTTGTTGAAGCTAGCTCCCATAACTTTCTTGTTCCACCAGACCAAAAATATTTACCATTACCATATATTACATTTATGCTTGGATACGTATTTCTAATAATTTCACCTGTTTTATCAGGTGAGTCATCATCTAAAAGAAAAATATCATGCTCAAAATTATCAACTAGGGCAAGTGAATTAAAACAATGTTTTAAACATTCCTTAGTTTTTTCTATCCTGTTATAACAGGTAATTAAAATTGCTATTTTTATCTTCATTTAATTGACGTAATCATTAATAATTTTTTTATAAAGTTCAATATGTTTTAAAGCTATTTTTTTGGATTCAAAATTGTCTAAAACATGTTTTCTGCAGTTAGATTTCAGCTTTAGGTTATTATTATTTAGTACCCATAAAATACCTTTTAAAAAATCGTCCGTATCAAATGCCTTTGCTAAATACCCAGAAAATTTATGTCTAACAGTTGTTCCTAATCCAGAGGTGTTAAATGCTACAACAGGACACGAACACGAATTAGCTTCTGAAGCTACTTGTCCAAAAGATTCTACTCTGGAGGGAATTAACACTAGGTCTACTGCAGAGTAAGCGGTTATTAATGATCTTGAATTTTGTAAAAACCCTAAATAAAATATTGGAAATTTAAAGTTAGGTTTTATCTCTGGCTCATCTTCACCAAAGATTACCAGTCCAATTTTTTTATTAGTATTTTCCAGCTTTTTAAGTGACTTTTCTAAAAGGTCAAACCCCTTGTGATAATCTTTGGTGCCTGAAGTTGAGCCAAATAATATAAGAGATAATTCATTAGGTAGATTGAGGGTTTTTCTAGAGAACTGTTTACCTATTGATTTCCATTTTTTTGTATCTATAGCGTTTGAAATTGAATAAACAGGCCAATCTTTCATCAAATAACTTCTCTTTACATTTTGTTTCATCCAATTACTCGGTGTAATAATATTTATGGGTTTTTTCCAATATTTCCTTTTGCGATTCCATGTCCATCTATTTAAATCAATACGACCTTCTCCAATGGGTCTATTACTTTTTAAGTAGCCTTCATTCCACCTATTATCATATGAAATGTGTTCTGCACCACAGAAACCCCACATATCGTGAAGTGTCCATACTAGGGGCTTTTTTATTTTACTTAAATCCGAAACGGAGATCATCTCATTTTGAAACCAATGTAAATGAATTATGTCGGCATCACTTTCATTGATAGATTTTAACCAATAAGAAGATGAAAATATTTGTGGTGAATGTAAAACAGGATTATTAGTTTTTAATAAAAGAACTAATGCTCTTGATAAATATCTTTTAATACGGTTAATTTTTTTTAGAAGATTATTTGGATAAGTTTTTATATTAGGATTATTTCCATATTTATAATTTACCCAGATACTTGAGTCATTCTTTTGATTTAGCAAAGCTTTATTGAGTCTTTTTGTTGCAATAGCTGCACCTCCTCTTCCATTAGAATTTGAAATATGAATTATTTTCATTTACTGTATATCCATTCTTTAACATATTGTGACTTCAATTTTGATATTATGGGTGGGTAAATATATACTGATGATAAAAAAGTTTTCATACCCAGCTTATATCCATTTTTTTTCATTATTGAGTCAATCTTGCTTTTATTGAGTTCATCAGCTAAAAACCCTAAATCTTCAACACATACAACCCAAGGAAATTTTTTATTTAAAAAAAAACTCTCTAAAATGTTTTCTTCAAATCCTTCAACATCAAGATTTAACAGATGAATTTCAGAAGCCTTATTAATCTTAGAAAAACTTTTCATAACATCATTAATATTCACAAGATCAACTTGAATTTCTTCTGATGGAATTCTAGAGAACTTATTTTTTAATTCAACAACTCTATCTTTATTGAATGTACTATTATCAGGGGTTTTTGCATAATGATAAAAAGTTAATTTCTTATCTGAATTTTTTGAAGTAAAACCAGCAGGAATAAATGTGTCTTCACCTCTAAAAATTTTATATTTCTTTATTAGATTTGGCAATGGATCTACACAAACACCTCTCCAGCCATTTAGATAAAATAAAAAAGTATTTGAATGAAGAATAGGATGATGAGATCCTATATCAATGTAATAACCATTTTTTAATTTACTAAAAATCTTCTGTAAAACATAGTCTTCACCATCAGATGAAAAGTGAAGAGGGACTCCAAAAAAAAGAATAACTTTTCTTAAAATTTTGTATAATACAATAATCATTCTGTTTAGCATAATTTTTGATTAAATAGGCCCCCTGACAGGAACTTTTCCCTCAAAAACATTATCAAATAAAACAGCAGCTTCTTCTTCATTAAAAATTTCATTGACTACATTTTTTTGTCTATTCAATTTAGAAAAATTCACAATCCCTGATACTTTACAATTAATACTTTTAAAAGTTAACTCTTTTTTTATATGTGCTCTATGATTTCCAGAACTTGACATTATCCATCTCCATTTATTATTCTTGATAAGAATCACTGCTGTTGGATAATCAGAATTATTTTCAATATACCCTTGATGTTTTATCTTATTTATTAATCCCTTAAATTGATGAACATGGCTTCTAGCAGTATCATAAGAAAATATTCTTTCTTCAATTTGTTCTAATTTCTTATCTGTAAATGACATACCATTTGCAGATCTATTTTTGTAAAAACTGAGAAGATAATTCTTTTTCAATGAATTGATTTCACTGTTATCCCAAGGTAAAACCATTAACCAAGAAGGATATGAAATTATTTTAGATGAGGTTAAAAAATTATTTACGTCGGACACTGATTTATGCTTAAAACCTTGATATTCATCGTATAAAATTTTTGTTATTTCATCTAAAGATTTATTGCTAAGGATCTCCATAACAACTTTGGAATATATGTCTTTTGAGCTGTCAAACTCAGTCCCTCTTATTGATCTACCTAATTTATATGGAAGTTTAACTGTTGGACTTAGAAGAAACTTAAAATATGTTGATTTTAAGAAATCACCCTCTTTT
Organism: uncultured Bacteroidota bacterium; assembly: GCA_902559905.1. Lineage (GTDB taxonomy): Bacteria > Bacteroidota > Bacteroidia > Flavobacteriales > Flavobacteriaceae > Marisimplicoccus. The sequence continues at coordinate 308,574 of CACEJV010000001.1, forward strand.
TCTGTTTCACTTAATTTAAAGATTGGCTCAAAGATAGAGAATAATCTTAAGTATGAGCTTCTAATTAATTTGACAAAATAAGTGTTATTAAGCATTTATTTTTCTCTTTTAAAAGAATCTATATAAGAAAAAGATGATCTATTAATTATTTCTATCCTTCTACTAATTGCAAGATCACTCAATAAATCAGTAAATTTTAAAACTCTATAGTTTTGATATAATCTTTCGCTTAAGGATTTATTAGATTTAGATTTATATTTATTTGCACTGTCCTTTTCTGCTTTTGAATTTTTATAAAAATGTTTTACAGGCACACTCACGTAATTTGTTTTTTGATCAACAGTTATAGATTTAAATCCAGAGAAATCTACCCCATAAAGATATATTTCAGAGTAATTACATATAATAGAGTACCATAATAATGTCACCATACTATTAATGTTTGCGATAGAAAAAAATCTACTATGGAGCGCAAACAATTGCATTTTTTTTGTAGATAAATTAATAGATTTTTCGGGTATTTTGATAAATGAAATATTTGGATTTTCTAATAATCTTGATTTAATATAATCATATCCTGATTCAGGACATAAAATTGAAATTTTCCAATTAACTTTTTTAAGTTTTTGATAGATGTCGTTCCTTAATTGATTGAAATTTTTATTAAGGTTTTCTGACCAAAAAAGCTTATCTGCTAAGAAATAATAATTAGGCCTAAGTTGAAGAAAAGTTTCTGTCTTTGCAAAAAAATTAACTGCGAAAAAATCACATTCATCTTTTTTATGATTTTTAATTTCATGAATATCTTTTATTAATGAAGGTCCAGTTCCTATAATT
>CACEJV010000002.1:0-88266 GCA_902559905.1 uncultured Bacteroidota bacterium
AATAAATACAATTAAGATTACATACGAATTCTTATAATAAACATTGTGAAGTCTTGAATCCTTAATATAAGAGTATCCAATTACCAGAGAAAATAATATTATGAATATTATAGCAAAAATTAGTTGTCCTTTAGTAAACATTAATTAAATTTATTTTTATCAAACTTTTCTAATATAAATTTAATAATTATGATAACTAATGCTATTGATGCAGTAAAAGAATTTAATGAAGCTTTTAAAATAAAATACTCAAAAAATCAAGAAGCAGATCTTGATGAATCTACAATTGAGCTAAGATATAGACTGATGCAAGAAGAAAATGATGAGTATTTAGAAGCAGCAAGAAAAAAGGATTTAGTTGAAATTGCAGATGCACTTGGAGATAAACTTTATATTCTCTGTGGAACAATACTTGCTCACGGACTTCAAGATAAAATTGTAGAAGTATTTGATGAAATTCAAAGGAGCAATATGAGTAAGCTTAGTGCAGATGGAACACCTGTGATAAGGGATGATGGAAAAATTTTAAAAGGACCGAATTATTTTAAGCCGAATATAAAATCAATTCTAGAAAAGTAAACTACTCAGTAATTTTATATCTCCAATTGTGAGTATCATCAGAAATATTTTGTTGAATATTAATAATAGCAGTTTTAATTTTTGAAGCGAAGTTGTTCTCTAATTCTTCAAGTTGAAATTTCTCATCTTTGTAACCAAATGAATTAATTGGAGCTATCACTGCAGCTGTTCCACATCCAAAGACTTCTTTTAAATTACCTGACTTAAACTCTGAAATCAGCTCTGTTACAGTTATATCTCTTTCTTCTACTTCAATTCCAATATCCCTAGCAACTTGTATTACACTTTTTCTTGTTACACCATCTAGGATTGTATCACTTGTAAGTGGAGTAATAAGTTTATCATTAATTCTGAATACTACACTCATTGTTCCAACTTCCTCAATTTTTTGATGAGTAGAAGAATCAGTCCATACAATTTGATCGAAACCTTTTGATATTGCTATAGATGTTGGGTAAAATGCTGCGCCATAATTTCCAGCTGCTTTAGCATATCCCGCACCACCTGGAGCTGCTCTACTAAATTTATCTTCTATGTAAACACTCAGTGGCTTTGAATAATAAGCAGCTCCAGGTGAGCAAATAATTAAAAATTTATATTTTTTTGAAGGGCTTGCAGCAAGCATTTCTGATGAAGAAAAAACAAAAGGCCTAATGTAAATTGAAGATCCTGGCTCATTTGAAACCCAGTCTCTCTCGAGACTTATTAGTTTGTTTAAGCCATCAAAAAAATAGTCCTCAGGTAATATTGGAATATGCATCCTTTCACAAGATTTTTTAATTCTTTCATAATTATCTTTAGGTCTAAACAACCATAAATCCTCGTTTTTATCCTTGTATCCTTTCATTCCCTCAAATATAGCTTGGCCATAATGAAAAACATGTGTTGAGGGATCAAGATTAATTGAACTATAGGGCTTAACTACAGGATCATCCCATTTATCATTATCATAATTGCATTCAAACATATGATCTGTAAATATTTCTCCAAAATTTATAGTAGAAAAGTTTACATCATTTATTTTTGTACTCTTAGATTTAATGATTTTCATAGAATTCGAAGATAATTAAAAAATCAATATGAAGGTATTAATTACAGGTGGTTCAGGGACTTTAGGTAAAGAAATTACAAATCTTATATTCAAGAAAAAATACGAGGTTAATATTCTAACTCGAAATAAAAATTTAAAATCCCATAATCCACGATTAAAATACTTTTATTGGAATCCTAAAAAAGAGGATATTGACTTAGATTGTTTCAATAATGTTGATTGCGTAATAAACCTTGCAGGTTTTTCTGTATTTAATCTATGGACAAAAGCCAATAAAACTAAAATATTTGATAGTAGAGTAGGGTCAACAAATTTTATTTTAGATGTTATTTTAAATAAAAAAATTAAAATTAAATCATTCGTTAACGCCTCTGCAATAGCTGCATATAGAGACTCTTCAGATTTTACATCTTTTGAAAATGATTCAATCAATAATCCTAATTCATTTATTAATCAAGTTGTTATAAAGTGGGAGGATGAAGTTAAAAAATTTGAAATCAAACTTCCTGATATTTCATTTTCCATAATGAGAATAGGGCTTGTTTTATCAAAGTCAGGTGGACTATATAAAATATGTAAGATGTTATCAAAGTTATTTATAATTTCTCCGATTGGAAGTGGTAATCAGTGGCAATCATGGATCCACGAAAAAGATGCTGCTAAAATTATTTTATTAAGCTGTGAGAATTCCTGGAGGGGAACTTATAATTTAGTTGCTCCAAATCCAGTAAGACAAAATGAGTTAATAAACAAAATTGCAATTTTCAATAAGTCAAGGGTTATATTTCCTAATATACCTTCTTTTATTATAAAGTTATTATTTGGTAAAATGTCTGAGGTTATTCTTTCTAGTCAAAAAGTAAAATCGATTCAACTCAGTGAGTCTGACTTTTCGTTTAAACATATTGATGATGCTTTGAAAGACCTATCAAAAAATGTATGACATTCTGACATAAAATTAAGATGGCAAAAAAATTGCTTATAATAAATAAAATAGTTCATGAATAAAAAGAAAACTGAAAGTAAAACTGCTAAATCAGGTGCTACTAAAAAGAAATCACCTTCAGTTAAAGAGTTAAATGAAACAATAAATAATGAGAAGGATAAATATGTAAGATTATTTGCTGAATATGAAAACTATAAAAGGAGAACTGCAAAAGAAAGAATTGATTTGTATAAAACAGCAGGTAAAGAAGTTCTATCTAGTTTGATACCTGTTGTTGAAGATTTCAAAAGAGCTTTAAATCAGGAAGATGCAAATCAGGAGGATAATCAAGGTATTCAGTTAATCTTCAATAAGCTTATAGAAACTCTAAAAAACCAAGGTCTTGAAGAATTAGAGGTTAAGGTTGGTGATTCATTTGACTCAGAAATTCATGAAGCGATTAGTCAAATTCCTGCTCAAAATGATGACCAAAAGGGAAAAATAATTGATATAATAGAAGGAGGTTATAAATTAGGTGATCAGGTTATAAAATTCCCAAAAGTTGTTGTTGCGCAATAAAAAGTTATGAAAGAAGATTATTACGAAATATTAGGTGTGTCAAAAAGTGCTTCTACTGCTGAGATAAAAAAGGCATATAGAAAAAAAGCTATTCAATATCACCCTGATAAAAATCCTGGAGATAAAACTGCAGAAGCAAATTTTAAAAAAGCTGCAGAAGCATATGAAGTTCTTAGTGACCCAAATAAGAAAGCTAAATACGACCAGTTTGGTCATAGTGCTTTTGATGGTGCAGGTGGATTTGGTGCAGGTGGCATGAACATGGATGATATCTTCAGTCAATTTGGAGATATTTTTGGTAGTGCATTTGGTTCATCTTTTGGTGGATTCGGTGGAGGAGGTCAAAGGGTTTCAAAGGGTTCAAATCTTAGAATTAGGGTAAAGTTAACACTTGAAGAAATTGTGAATGGTGTTGAGAAGAAAATCAAGGTTAAAAGAAAAACTCTATCACCTGATTCAAAATTTTCAACATGTACAACATGTAATGGGTCTGGCCAGGTTTCTAGAATTACAAATACAATTTTAGGTAGAATGCAGTCTACTTCAATATGTCCCAACTGTAATGGTGCAGGTCAATCAATTACATCTAGAGGTGCAGGAACAGATTCTAATGGAATGCTTAATTCGGAAGAAACAGTTTCAATTAAAATTCCTCCAGGTGTTGAGGAAGGAATGCAACTTAAAGTATCAGCAAAAGGAAATGATTCTAACAATCCTAACGGTATTCCAGGAGACCTATTAGTGTTAATAGAGGAGTCAAATAATGATCTATTTACTAGGGACGGAATGCATCTCCACTATGATCTTTATATAAGTATTTCAGAAGCTGCACTTGGTGTCTCAAAAGATATTCACTTAATTGATGGAAAAGTTAGAATAAAGCTTGAGTCAGGTATTCAATCTGGAAAAACACTTAGATTGAGAAATAAGGGAATACCAGATCTGAATGGATATTCTAAAGGAGACTTATTAGTTCATGTAAATATTTGGACACCTAAGACTCTAAATAAAAAACAGAAAGATTTCTTTAAAGAAATGCTAGATGATGATAATTTTAAGCCAAACCCTAAAAAATCTGAAAAGTCCTTTTTTGAAAAAGTTAGAGATATGTTTGCATAAATAATTTTATCTTAGACCATCTAATAATCTTAAAATGAGCAAAATCCTTATAATTGAAGATGAGGAACCAATCAGAAGAGTTCTTGTAAGAATACTTAAAGATGAGGACTCTAGTTTTGAAATTCATGAAGCATCTGATGGAAAGAAAGGCCTTGATCTTATCAAGAATGATTCCTATGATCTTGTTCTATGCGATATAAAGATGCCTAAAGTAGATGGTATTGAGCTACTTCAAAGAACTAGAAAGACTAACTCTACTATTCCCTTTATTATGTTAACCGGTCATGGTAACATTGAAACTGCTGTAGAATCTATGAAGCTTGGAGCATATGATTTTATATCTAAACCTCCTGATCTAAATAGACTTATTAATTCTGTGAGAAATGCTCTAGAAAAAAAAGAACTAATAGCAGAAAATAAAATCTTAAGAAAAAAAGTTGCCAAAAAATATGAGATAATTGGTAATTCAAAGTCCATTATGGAAATACATGCAATGATTGATAAGGTTGCTAAGACTGAAGCAAGAGTGCTAATAATTGGAGAAAGTGGAACTGGAAAGGAGCTTGTTGCCCATAATATTCATGAAAAAAGTAGTAGAGCTAAATCCCCATTTATTGAAGTAAACTGTGCTGCAATTCCCTCAGAATTAATTGAAAGCGAGCTTTTTGGTCATCTTAAAGGTTCTTTTACTTCTGCTGTAAAGGATAGGGAGGGTAAGTTTGAAGCTGCAAATAATGGAACTATATTTTTAGATGAAATAGGAGATATGAGTCTTGCTGCACAAGCTAAAGTTTTAAGGGCTTTAGAGGAAAATAAAATTCAAAGAGTAGGAAGTCAAAAAGACATAAGTGTTGACGTTAGAGTTTTAGCTGCTACAAACAAGGACTTAAAAAAAGAAATAGACAATGGTAATTTTAGGGAGGACTTATACCACAGGTTAGCAGTTATTGTGATTAAAGTACCTGAATTGAGTAAGAGAAAGTCAGATATTCCAGTTCTTGTAGATCATTTTTCTAATATAATTTCAAAGGAACAAGGGATTGAAACAAAAAAATTCAGCAAAGACTCACTAGAACTTCTTGAAGACTATAACTGGTCGGGTAATGTAAGAGAATTAAGAAATGTAGTTGAGCGCTTAATTATATTAGGTGGTGAAACTATCTCAAAGGATGATGTTAGTTTGTTTGCTACAAAAAAATAATAATATGAGATTCTTCATAATTTCATTTTCATTACTTACATTAAATTTAATTAATTCTCAAATTACTGAAGAAAATTATGTTTTTATTGACAAAATATATGATGAAGCTCTGTCAAATGGAAAATCTTATGAATGGCTTGACTACTTGTCTAACCAAATTGGTGGAAGACTATCAGGATCTATTAATTACGAAAGGTCTGTAAAATGGGGCAAAGAAGAGCTTGACCTTTTGGAAATTGATTCAGTTTGGCTTCAGCCAGTTATGGTGCCAAAATGGGTTAGGGGTGCCCCGGAATATGCACATATAGAAACAAGACCAGGAAATAATATCTCTGTTCCAATTGCAGCATTGGGTGGTTCAATTTCAACTCCATCAATTGGAATTTCTGCAAATGTAGTTGAAGTTAAAAGTTTCAAGGAGTTAAGAGATATAGGGAGAGACTCAGTTAGTGGAAAAATAGTTTTTTTTAATCGTCCAATGGATGTAACATTGATTAACACTTTTGAATCATATGGCGGAAGTGTCAATCAAAGGACACAAGGGGCTGTACAAGCAGCTAAACTTGGAGCTATAGGTGTTATTGTCAGATCAATGACTACAACTTTAGATAATTATCCTCACACAGGTTCCATGTATTATGAAGGCTTGTCACTAAGTCAAAGAATACCTGCTGCTGCAATTAGTACTAATGGTGCTGAACTTCTTAGTTCTATGTTATCCTTAAATCCAAAAATAAAGTTCTTTTTTAGACAGAATTCCAGAAACTTTCCTGATGTGTTAACTCATACTGTAATTGGTGAAATTAAGGGGTCAGAAAAACCAGATGAAATAATTGTTGTAGGTGGACATCTTGACTCATGGGATTTAGGAGATGGAAGTCATGACGATGGTGCAGGAATTGTTCAATCCATGGAAGTACTAAGAATTTTTAAATCTTTAAATTATATTCCTAAAAGGACTATTAGAGTAGTTTTATTTGCTAATGAAGAAAATGGGCTAAGAGGTGGAAATAAATATGCTGAAGTTGCAAAACTCAAAAATGAAAAACATTTTTTTGCCATTGAATCTGATGCAGGTGGTTTTACTCCAAGAGGAATTAGTTTTGATACATCTGATAAGGAGTTTAAATCTCTAAAAAAGTTTGAGAAATATTTTAATAATTATGGGGTTAGTTTTCTTCAAGGAGGAAGTGGAGCTGATATTGGACCTTTAAAAGATGGTAATATTATTTTAGCTGGATTAAGGCCTGACCCCCAAAGATACTTTGATTATCATCATGCTGCATCTGATACTTTTGACAAAATTAACAAGCGTGAATTAGAGCTCGGAGCTGGTACTATGGCCTCTATAATCTATCTTATGGATAATTATAAGCTCTAGTCATGAACCAAATAATTAAAAGGTTCAGAAATTACAGTAAAGAATTCAATTATAACCTAAAGTTAGCATACCCGGTAATGATAGGTATGCTAGGTCATACATTTGTTCAGTTTATTGACAATGTAATGGTAGGGCAACTAGGTACTGCTGAGCTTGCTGCTATTTCTTTAGGAAATAGTTTTGTTTTTATTGCAATGTCTTTAGGTATTGGATTTTCTCAAGCTATTACTCCTTTAATTGCTGAAGCAGACGGTGCAAAAAAAAATAATGATATATCAAGAATATTTGAGCATAGTTTTTTAATCTGCTTATTTTTAGGATTATTCTTGTTCCTAATAGTTTTTTTAAATAGGAATCTATTATATTCAATGAATCAACCACAAGAGGTTGTTGAGCTAGCTTCGCCATATCTTTTTTGGGTATCGATATCTCTGATAGCTACAGTAAATTTCCAGGCCTTTAGACAATTTGCTGATGGTATGTCTTTTACAAGAGCTGCAATGTATTCAACTATTGTAGGGAATATCATTAATGTTGCTTTAAACTTCTTCCTAATTTTTGGTTATTGGATTTTCCCAAAGCTTGGGGTAGAGGGGGCGGCAATAGGTACTTTAATAGCTAGATTCTGTATGCTATTATTTATTATTTTTTACCTGAAACTTCATAAGAAATTATCTGTCTATGTAAAAAGATTTTTTCCATCTAAAGTAGAGATTAAAAGATTGAAAAAAATTCTTTATTTAGGACTTCCATCTGCTCTTCACAGTTTTTTTGAGGTAGCATTCTTTATATCTGCAGTTTGGATGTCAGGATTCATTGGTAAAAATTCTCAAGCTGCTAACCAAATTGCTCTTAACCTTGCTTCAATGACATATATGGTTGCTCTAGGTGTTGGAGTTGCAGCTATGATTAGAGTTGGTAATCAAAGGGGTATGATGAATTATAAAAAATTAAGAGAAGTCGCTTTATCAACTATTCTCCTTATAATATCTATTGATGTAATTTTCTGTATGATTTTTTTACTTTTTAATGATTCTCTACCTCTTCTTTACTTGGACCCCAATAATCCTTCAAGTTTAACTGATGTAAATCAAGTATTAGAGATTGCATCAAAATTATTAATTGTGGCAGGTGTATTCCAGCTTTTTGATGGTATACAAGCAGTAGTTCTTGGAGCTTTAAGAGGAATGCAGGATGTTAACAAGCCCGCAATAATTATATTTCTTTCATATGGTGTTATTGGATTTCCAATATCATATTATCTTGGCTTTTATACAAGTTTATCAATGGTTGGAATATGGCTAGGGCTTTTGTCTGGTTTATTTTCTTCCTCTTTGTTTCTGTTTTTAAGATTTAATTATCTTTCTAGAAAAATAATAAGACTTAATGATTGAGGAAATTTTAAAACTTGATTCCGACTTATTCATATACTTTAATAATCTAGGCAACCCATCTTTTGATAATTTCTGGATGTTTCTTTCAAAAACTGAAGCCAATGTAATAGTCTATTTACTAGTTCTAATTGCTTATATATATTCAATTAATAATAAAAAAAGAGCTAAAATTTTATTCCATTTAATCATTGCTATAGCTATACTCATAACCATTTCAGATCAAAGTTCAAATTTATTTAAAGATTCCTTTCAAAGGCTTAGACCATGCTATAATGAACTAATTACTAACTCATTAAGACTTGTGAAGGAGTCATGTGGTGGAAGATATGGATTCTTTTCAGCTCATGCATCAAATTCTTTTTCATTGGCAATCTTTTTTGGTCTATTATTAAGATCATCAAATAGACTTTTGATCCTGTTATTTAGTATATATGCATTCTTAATTTCCTATAGTAGAATTTACCTTGGTGTACATTACCCAATTGATATTTTAGTAGGTGCAATTTTTGGATCTATAAATGCAATAGCTTTTTATAAAATATACCTATATAGTTTTAATTTTCTCAACAAAAGTTGACCAAGAATAATAATTTTTTGCTTTTATAATATTTGATACATATAGTTGATTTCTTTTTTCGTCAATACAATTTAGAATTGCTTTTGCTAAATTTTCAGGAGTTCTGTCAAATACTTCGCCACTTTGATCCTTATTTATTATTTCTTTTAATCCTCTAACTTTTGAAACAATTAAAGGTTTATTATAGAAGTAAGCAAGGGGAGTAATTCCACTTTGACTCGCATTAATATATGGCTGAACTATTAATTCACTTGCACATATATAATCTCTTATCCTATCAAGCTCAAGGAAGTTATTGTCAATTAATATTTTTTCACTAAGATTAAGTTCATTAACTAATTGTTTGCATTCATTTAATGAATCATAGAATTCTCCAGCAATTATGAATTTTATATTGTCATCTTTTATATAATTAATAGACTTTATGAATGTTTGAACACCTTTATATTTTCTAATAAGTCCAACAAAAGTGACATACTTATAGTCTTTCAAGTTTAGATCATTTTTTGCTTTTGTTTTTTCTTTGTGAATGGGAAGATTCGTGTTTATTGGATGATATAGAGATAACACCTCTTTTCTCGTGTTAAAACGAATCATTTCTGCAATATTTTCAGAAAATGAAATAAATTTTGAACATGATTTTAGAAAAAGTTTTCTTAGGATACTCTCAAAAGGAATTTTTTCATGATTTTTCCAATTATCTACAATCCCAACAACTTTTATTTTTTTACTTAAAAAAAAACTAATAAAATAATATGGTAAACATAAAATTGGTGACCAATATCTTAAGATCACTACTTCTGGACTTAATTTGTTAATGTTTTTGGAAACCATTAACCAATTAAAAGGATTAATTGTATTAATCTTTCTTTTAATTTGAAATTTCTGTTTATACCTCTCTCTACTATACTGGGTATTTCCAGGAAAAAGAAAACTTGGATATAATAATGAAAATGTCCAAACTTCAGTAGATACTCCTGAATCAATTAGCTCATTACAAAAAGAATGAGTAGAATCTGAAATACCTCCTCTATAGGGATAGGCACTTGAGATTATTAGGAATTTAATCCTCTCTGAATTCATAATACTAATTTATGGAAATATATCTAGAGGTCTCCCAAAGAGCTTTTTTGAGGTAAGTTAGAACTTCCCATTAAGAATTTGTCAATGTGGTGAGCAGCTTCTCTTCCCTCAGATATAGCCCAAACAATAAGTGATTGGCCTCGTCTACAATCACCTGCAGTAAAAATATTATTTCTTTTAGTTTGGTAGCTTGAATTTGAACTTATATTACCTCGTTTATTAATTTCAAGATTAAATTTTTTTGGAAGGTCAGTTTCAGGCCCTGTAAATCCTAGAGCTAAAATAACTAAATCACAATCCCATGTTTTAGTTGAACCAGGTATTTCAATGAACTCTTTTTTGTCAGAGTCAAATTTAACATTTACTGTCTCAAGACCAATTAGATTATTATCAGAGTCACTAACAAATCCTTTAGTTAATATACTCCACTCTCTTTCAGCTCCTTCATCATGGGAAGATGATGTTTTAAGTGTGAAAGGCCAATAAGGCCATGGATTCTCTTCACTTCTTTCAGTTGGAGGTTTTGAAGCAAGTTCAAAATTTATTACATTTTTTGCTCCATGCCTATTGGAAGTACCTATACAATCTGATCCTGTATCTCCACCTCCAATAACAATAACGTTTTTTCCTTTTGCATTGTAGCATTCGAGATGATCACTTAATTGACTATCAACGAAACGATTATTATGAGTCAAGAAATCCATAGCTTGAATAACACCAGGTAAATCAATACCTTGGATATCAAGACTTCTTTTTATAGTAGACCCCGTGCATAATAAAATGCTATCAAATTTAGATTCAAGTTCAGTAATATCAATATCTTTTCCTATCTCTACATTACATTTGAAAGAAACACCTTCCTTTTCTAAAATTTCTAAACGCCTATCAATTATATTCTTTTCAAGCTTGAAGTCTGGAATACCATATCTAAGTAAACCTCCGATTTTATCATCTCTTTCATATACAGTAACTTTATGACCAACTGAATTTAATTGCTGTGCGGCTGCTAGACCAGCTGGACCAGAACCTACAACAGCAACTTTTCTACCTGTCCTTTTACTAGGAATTCTAGGTACTATCCAGTTTTCACTAAAGCCTTTTTCTACTATATGCTTTTCTATCAGTTCAATTGAAACGGGTGGATCAATAATTCCTAGAACACATGCAGCCTCACATGGAGCTGGACAAAGTCTTCCAGTAAATTCAGGAAAATTATTGGTTGAATGAAGAACGTCAAGAGCCTCTTTCCATTTATTATTATAAACTAAGTCATTAAAATCAGGAATCAAATTACCTAATGGACACCCACTATGACAAAAAGGAACACCACAATCCATGCATCTTGCAGCTTGAGATTTTAATTCTTTATTTTTTGGAGATATTGTAAACTCCTTATAGTTCTTTAATCTTTTTCTAACGGGAATATACTTCTCGTCAATTCTATCATATTCCTTAAAACCTTTAACCTTTCCCATTATTGAATTAACTGATCTATTTTTTCTTTTGCTATCCTTTCTAAAGCTATTTTATATTCTTTAGGCATTACTTTGACAAAGTTTTTCTTTTCATTCTTCCAATTTGATAATATTTTTTCTGCTATTCCACTATTTGTGTAAGAAAAGTGGTTTTCTAGCATTTCATAAATTATATCTTTATCTTGGATATTGGGCGTTTCAAGATCAATCATTTCCATATTAAAATTCTTGATTGACCTTTTGTCTTCTTTATAAATATAAGCAATACCACCACTCATACCAGCTCCAAAGTTTCTCCCAATCTTACCTAGAATTAAAACAGTTCCACCGGTCATATATTCACATCCATGATCACCTATACCTTCAACCACCGCCTTTGCTCCAGAATTTCTTACACAAAAACGTTCACCTGCAATTCCATTAATGTAGGCCTCACCACTTATGGCACCATAAAGAGCAACATTTCCAATTATAATGTTTTCATTTGAAACAATACTTGACTCTTTTGGAACTCTAACAGCAAGTGTTGCACCAGATAAACTTTTACCAAAATAGTCATTTGTGTTTCCATAGACTGTCATATTTAATCCTCTAACAGAAAAAGCGCCAAAACTTTGACCAGCCGAACCATTAAAAGTTATGTTTAAAGTGTTTTTTGAAAGCCCTTTCTCACCATGAATCTTTGAAATTTCGTTACTTAATAATGCTCCAACAGCTCTGTCGGTATTTTTTATATTAAAATCATAAGAAGATTTAACCTTCTTATTAATAGACAATTTTGCAACTTTTAATATTTTAAAATCTAACACATTATCTAAATTGTGGTTTTGTTTTGAGCTATTCCTAAGCTTCTCATCATCTCCAGATAATGGCTTGTAAAGTAATTTATCCAAATTAATACCTTTCACTTTAAAGTCATCAATTCCAGTCTTAGCTTTCAGCTTTTGTGTCTGACCGATCATCTCGTCGATACTCCTATATCCAAGTTTAGCCATTATTTCTCTTAATTCCTGAGCGACGAAATACATAAAATTAATAACATGTTCAGGTTTGCCTTTGAAGTTCTTTCTAAGCTCAGGATCCTGAGTAGCAATTCCAACTGGACAAGTATTCAAATGACATGCTCTCATCATAATACATCCAGATGCAACAAGAGGTGCAGTTGAAAAACCAAACTCTTCAGCTCCTAATAAACATGCAATTGCCACATCACGACCTGTTTTTAATTGTCCATCACACTCTAAAACAACTCTGCTTCTTAAATTATTTAAAACTAATGTTTGTTGTGCTTCTGCAATTCCAAGTTCCCATGGTAACCCAGCATGTTTTAATGAAGTTAAAGGAGAAGCTCCAGTTCCTCCATCATAACCAGAAATTAAAATAACATCAGCTTTAGCTTTTGCCACTCCTGCAGCAATTGTTCCAACTCCAACTTCAGAAACAAGTTTAACATTAATTCTAGCATTTCTATTAGCATTTTTCAAATCAAAAATTAGTTGAGCTAAATCTTCAATTGAATAAATATCATGGTGTGGTGGAGGAGATATAAGTCCTACATATGGAGTAGAATTTCTAACTTTAGCAATTAATGGGTTTACCTTAGGTCCTGGAAGCTGGCCACCCTCACCAGGTTTAGCACCTTGCGCCATTTTTATCTGTATTTCATCGGCGTTAGATAAATAGTATGAGCTAACTCCAAATCTACCAGAAGCAACTTGCTTAATTGAGCTATTTCTTAAATCACCATTTTTATCTTGATTAAATCTATCAGAGTCTTCACCTCCTTCACCAGAATTACTTTTACCTCCAATTCTATTCATAGCAATAGCAAGGTTTTCATGGGCTTCTTTACTAATAGACCCATATGACATAGCACCTGTTTTGAATCTTTTAACAATCTCAGTCCAAGGTTCCACTTCTTCAATTGGAATCGGATTAAAGTCTACAAACTTCAAGAGACCTCTAATAGTCATTAGTTGTTCTTCTTGTTTATTAACTATATTAGAGTATTCTTTGTATGAGGAATAACTTTCCGTTCTTACCGAATTCTGAAGCTTGGAAATAGTTGACGGATTAAACATATGACTTTCTCCATCTCTTCTCCATCTGTAATCACCACCAGTTTTTATTGACGAGAAGTCAGATTCAGATTTAAATGCATAATTTATTCTCTCACTAATTTCCTTCTCAATAACGTAGAGTCCAACACCTTCAATTCTAGAAGGAGTATTTTGAAAATATTTATTAATAAAATTTGTTTTAAGCCCAAGGGCTTCAAAAATCTGTGATCCCCTATATGAATTAAGTGTTGAAATCCCAATTTTATTCATAATTTTTAGAATCCCTTTTGCAATTGCATTATTAAAATTAGAAATAGCAGAATCTATTGAAACATTATTCAGATGTCCTGAATTAAAGTGATATTCAATCACCTCATTTACTAAATACGGGTTTATTGCACTTGCACCATATCCAAAAAGCATTGAGAAGTGGTGAGGCTCTCTAGGCTCAGCAGATTCAACTATTATTCCAAATTTAGATCTTTTCTTTTTCTTTATCATTGTCTGATGAACATAAGAACATGCTAGAAGTATTGGAATTGGTGCCATTTTTTTGGTAACAAGTCTATCGCTTAATATTATTATATTGCTTCCTTGGTCAATACACTTTTCAATTTCCAAAACAATTTTGTCTAAAGCCTCTTCAATTCCATTGTGACCTTTCTTGAATTCATATAAACATCTAATTGAACTTGATTTAAAATTTTTATGATTTATATATTTAATTTTATCAAGATCCTCATTAGAAATGATAGGATTCTTGATAGTTAGATTTATTGAATGTTCTTCAACTATTTCAAACAAATTATGATTTCTTCCGAGTGAAAGACTTGTATCTGTTATGATTTCCTCCCTTATACCATCTAAGGGTGGGTTTGTAACTTGGGCAAATAACTGTTTGAAGTAGTTGTAAATAAGTTGAGGTTTTTTGGAGAGAACTGCCAATGGAGTGTCTGTTCCCATTGATCCTATAGATTCTTTACCAGTTTGACACATTGGAATTATTATTTTTCTAAAATCTTCCTTTGTGTATCCAAATATTTTCAATCTTGTTTCTATACTAAGTTTTTCATCTGGGGTTCTATTTCCTGTATAGGGGACATCTGATAATTGAAGAATATTTTTATTTATCCAATCCTCATAAGGTCTCATAGATACAATATCTTCTTTGATTTCATCATCGTTAACTATCCTACCTTCTTCCATATCAACTAGAAAAATCTTACCAGGTTCCAATCTTCCATGAGATAAAATATTATCTGGTTTTATATCAACAACACCTGTTTCTGAGGACATAATTACATAACCGTCTTTAGTCACAGTATACCTTGATGGTCTAAGACCATTCCTATCAAGAAGAGCTCCTATGAATTTTCCATCTGTAAATGGAATAGAGGCTGGTCCGTCCCATGGCTCCATAATACAACTATTATAATTGTAGAAAGCTTTTTTACTTTTACTCATAGAATTATGTTTTTCCCAGGCCTCAGGGACAAGTATCATCATTACTTCAGGAAGTGATCTACCTGTCATTAATAACAATTCAACAACCATATCCATAGAAGCTGAGTCGGACTTTTTTGGAATAATTATTGGTAATATCTTTTTCATATCACCATCAGAAATTTCAGAAGACTCAAAAAGCTCCTCCCTAGATTTCATTCTACTTATATTACCTTTAAAAGTATTGATTTCGCCATTGTGACACATGTATCTAAATGGTTGAGCAAGATCCCAAGTTGGGAATGTGTTTGTTGAAAACCTTTGATGAACAAGTGCAAGTTTAGTAACTAAATCTTTATTAGTTAAATCTGTATAAAATCTTTCAATATCCTCTGGGATAAGAAGACCCTTGTATATAATAGTCCTTAGGCTAAGACTTGAAAAGTAGAAAAATTCTCTTTGAGATAACTCAGAGTTGTAAATAATATTTTCACTAATCTTCCTGGCTACAAAAAGCTTTAAATTAAACTGCTTTTCATTCAATTTAGAATCTTTTGGTTTAATAAAAACTTGTTTGATTGTTGGTTGAGTTTTACTAGCAATAGAACCTACAACTTTAGAGTTTACTGGAACATCTCTCCACCCAATAATTTCTAACTCTTGTTTCTTGATTTCATCTTCAAATATTTTAATACAATAATTTGATTGATTGATTTTATTAGGGAGAAATACCATACCAACTGCATAATCATTTGCTTTTGGTAAGCTGAAATCACATTGTTTTTTAAAAAAATCGTGAGGTATTTCAATTAAAATTCCAGCTCCATCTCCTGTTCTGCCATCTGAACTAACAGCACCTCTGTGTTCTAGACAGGTCAATATATTTAATGCTTTACTAATAATAGTATTAGTCCTTTCACCGTTTAAGCTACAAATAAAACCTGCTCCGCAATTGTCATGCTCAAATTCAGATAAATAGAGTCCTTGGTCTTTTAATTTCATATCGAACTTACAAATTTATAATTATGAAGTTACTCATGAAATCTATCTAGGTAAAAAGGAATAATTAATATTTAATAATTATTAAAATGATAAAAAAAGTATGAAAAAAATGAGATATCCATACTAAATGCTAAATTGTTTGGAAATTATTTATTAAGATTACTTTTTAATCTCCCATTCACCGTTTTGTAGAAGTTTTTCAGCTTGCTTAAACTTAAGTGTTCTTGTCTCTCCTGTTGAGGAGTTTTGTATTTCAACTTTTTCATTTCTACCAATCTTTGGAAGTTCCCTTGTTATAGTTTCAACCTTTTGAGAGTTTTGACTTGCGCTTGCACCAATGCTTCTAGCTCTTTCTGCTAATTGATCACTATTTAAGCTTTCTTCTTTAGATGTCTTGAAATCATCATCAGTATTCACATTTGATCCAGCATCTTTTATATTTCCTTGATTATTTGGAAGATTTGATTTAAATAAGAAAGAAAGTAATTCTTTATTTAGAACATGAATCATTGATTTAAAAAGTTCATAAGCTTCAAATTTATATATTAATAGAGGATCTTTTTGCTCATGAACTGCTAGTTGGACTGACTGTTTTAATTCATCCATTTTTCTAAGATGATTTTTCCATTTTTCATCAATTATTGCAAGTGATATACTTTTCTCAAAATCCTCAATTAAATTTTCTCCATTACTTTCATATGATTTTTCTAGATCGGTAACAATATTTATTACTTTCTTTCCATCGGTAAATGGAACTACAATCCTTTTAAATGAGTTGCTTTTATTTTCGTATACATTTTTAATTACAGGCAGAGCTATGACTCTATTTAGCTCTTTTTTATTAGCATAGAATGTTTTTAGCTCATCAAAAAGCTTATTTATAATTATATCTTCATCTGATTCTAAAAATTCATTTTCATCAATAGGAGATGTCATTGAAAAAGTAGTAATTAATTCAAATTCATAATTTTTATAGTTATTTATTGCTTTGTTAGCCCTGACTATCTCCTCAATTGTATCAAACATGATATTAGAAATATCAATTTGAAGCTTGTCACCTCTTAGAGCATTTTTTCTAAGAGTATAAATTATATTTCTCTGAGAATTCATTACGTCATCATATTCTAATAATCTTTTCCTTATACCAAAATTATTTTCTTCAACCTTCTTTTGAGCTCTTTCTATAGATTTTGTAACCATTGGGTGTTGAATATTTTCACCATCTTTTAAACCCATTCTATCCATTATATTTGCAACTCTATCCTGTCCAAAAAGTCTCATTAGATTATCCTCGAAAGAAACATAAAATTGTGAACTACCAGGATCACCTTGTCTTCCAGATCTTCCTCTAAGTTGTCTGTCAACTCTTCTAGAGTCATGTCTTTCTGTTCCAATAATTGCAAGACCACCAGCATCAATAACCTCTTTACTTAACTTAATGTCAGTACCTCTACCAGCCATATTAGTTGCTATAGTTACTACCCCAGGGTTTCCTGCTTCAGCAACTATATCAGCTTCTTTTTTATGAAGTTTAGCATTTAAAACATTGTGATTTATATTTGATCTATTTAACATTTTACTTAGTAACTCAGAAATTTCAACCGAAGTAGTACCTATTAATACAGGTCTTTTTTGATTCCTAAGATTAATTACTTCATCTATAATAGCGTTATATTTTTCTCTCTTAGATTTATATATTAAGTCATCCTGATCTTTTCTTGCAATTGGTCTATTTGTTGGAATCTCAGTTACATCAAGCTTATAAATTTCCCAAAATTCACCTGCTTCGGTAACAGCTGTACCAGTCATACCAGATAATTTAGAGTATAGTCTAAAATAATTTTGCAAAGTAATGGTAGCAAAAGTTTGAGTTGCTGCTTCAATCTTTACATTTTCCTTAGCTTCTATCGCTTGGTGAAGCCCATCAGAATATCTTCTACCATCCATAATCCTTCCCGTCTGCTCATCAACAATCATAACCTTATTCTCAACAACAACATATTCAACATCCTTTTCAAAAAGAGTAAATGCTTTCAGTAGTTGGTTTATAGTATGAATTCTTTCACTTTTGACGTTAAATTCATTAAAAAGATCATTCTTTTCTTTAGCTTCTTCTTCAGGTGTAAGCCCTTTATTCTCTATAACTGTAATATCAGATGCTATGTTTGGCATAATGAAGAAGTCCTTATCATCAAGGTCTTTTGATAATGTTTCTATACCCTTTTCAGTTAATTCAATTTGGTTATTTTTTTCATCTATTGTAAAATAAAGTTCTTGATCAATCTGGTGCATCTCTCTATTATTATCTTGCATATAAAAATTCTCAGTTTTTTGGAGAATTTGCTTCACACCCTCCTCACTCAAAAATTTAATTAGAGGCTTATTCTTTGGTAATCCTCTAAATACTCTATACAGAAAGAATCCTCCCTTTTCATTATCAGAATTATTAATTAATGATTTTGCTTCTGCTAATGTGGTTGATAAATATGTTTTTTGAAGAGTAACAAGATTTTGAATTTTAGGCTTTAGGTTATCAAACTCATGTCTGTCACCATCCTTAGTTGGACCTGAAATTATCAAAGGAGTTCTAGCATCGTCAATTAATACAGAGTCTACCTCATCAATAATAGCGTAATTATGCTTTCTTTGAACAATATCATCTAAAGAGTGAGACATGTTATCCCTCAAATAATCAAATCCAAATTCATTATTTGTTCCATATGTAATATCTGCATTATAAGCTCTTCTTCTTTCAATTGAATTAGGTTTATGATGATCTATACAATCTACTCTTAGTCCATGAAACTCAAATATTGGACCCATCCATGCACTATCTCTTTTAGCTAAATAATCATTTACAGTTACAAGATGGACTCCATCCCCTGTTAAAGCATTAAGATAAATTGGTAAAGTAGAGACAAGTGTTTTACCCTCACCTGTTTGCATTTCTCCAATTTTACCTTGATGAAGAACTATACCACCAATTAGCTGTACATCATAGTGAATCATATCCCATAATACATTCTTACCCGCAGCATCCCATGAATTCTTCCATATAGCATTTTCACCATCAATTGTAACGTATGATTTTTTTGAGCCTATCTCTTTATCAAATTCTGAAGCAGAAACTTTTACAGATTCATTTTCATAAAATCTCCTCGCAGTTTCCTTTACTACAGCAAATGCCTCAGGTAATATTTCATCAAGAATTTGAGCCTTTGTTTCTGATAGATCTTTTTCAACTATTTCTACCTCACTAAATAGTTTTTCTTTTTCAATGTTCGAGGATTCATTAGTTATTGACTCATCTAATTTCTTAAGTGAAGAAACTAATTCAGAGGTTTTACCAGATATAATCTTCTTGAAATTATAGGTTTTATCTCTTAACTCATCATTTGATAAAGATGACATTCCAATGAAATGTTTATTTATCTCATCAACAAGTGGAGTAAGCTTTTTAAGATCTTTACCTGATTTATCTCCAAGAAAGACCTTTAAAAGTGAGTTAACAATGGACATGCCAATTTTTTTTCAAATTTATCAAAAAAATAACCAATAATTATTAAATAAGATTAATACTCATCTTCATTCCAGAGGTAATCTTCTTCTGTTGGATAGTCTGGCCAAATTTCTTCTATGGAATCGTATACATCACCTTCATCCTCGAGGGACTGAAGATTCTCAACTACTTCTAGAGGAGCACCAGTTCTAATTGAAAAGTCAATAAGCTCATCTTTTGAGGCTGGCCAAGGAGCATCACTTAAGTAGTTTGCAAGTTCTAATGTCCAATACATGCTTAATTTTTTTCAAAAATATATTAAAACTTCAATATTCCAAGAAAAATTTATTTTTTTAGTTTAGAAAATGAAATTAGTAGAAGTAAAATTGAAATTAGAATACTTATCCTCGCAATGTAATCCCCATTCTTACTGTAAAAAGTTCTTTTATCAATTGTATATGCTTTTCCTGATAATGTACCTCTATCATCAAATGGTAATTTAGCTTGATATTCCCCAACCTCGTTAATAATTGTAGAAACACCAGAATTTGCACTTCTAACAACATATCTTCTATTTTCTATAGCTCTTAATCTAGCATAACTAACAAGATGTCTATGCCCAGGAGAATCAAACCACCAAGCATCATTAGTTATAATAGTAATAAAATTTGCACCCAAATCAACATATTCAGCAACGTACTCTCCATAAATAGTTTCATAGCAAACTATGGGTACAGTTTTTAAATCTTTATTTGAATGTTTAAATAATTTTCTATCAGATGGATGTTGAACACCCTTTGAAACAGTAGTACCACCTAGATCAATCATTACATTTCCAAGTAGTGGCTCAAGAAAAGACTTAAGAGGCATATATTCACTACCAACAACTAATTTAGTCTTATGATTATATTCGAATCCTTGATCTGCAGAAAAATTTATTGAGGAATTATAGTAATCTACCCATAGGTTATCTCTAACAAAATTTGCTGTTTTTGAAGGCTTATACTCTTCATTTTGATATAATTTAAAAAATTGAATACCAGAGATAAGATTTGTGTTTTTAAATTCATCAACAAAATTTCTGAGACTATCATGAAGCTTTGTATATTCAAAATATTCTACATTTTCGCCATAACCTTCAGAAAAGAATGTTTCTGGTGCTATCACAAAGTCATATTGATCTGATTTTAATTTAAAAAATGTTAGCTCTTTAAATGTTTTAAAATAATCAAGATTTGTTGATGAATTACCATATTTTGATGCCCACGGGTCTATTCGAGGTTGAGTTAATAATACCTTAAACTCTTCACCTAATTTAACAGAAGGTTTAACTATAGATGAAATCAAGATTGGAACACAAATCAAAAACGATCTTGCAAATAATCTTACATAAAATCTTCTTTTATCGTTAAATTCATGAAAACTTTTTATGAGACTAAAAAGAAAAACATTAGAGCATAATACCCAAAGGGTTCCTCCAAAACTTCCTGTGAATTCGTACCATTGAATCCAGTTTATTCTTTCAGAGAATACATTACCTAAATTGAGCCAAGGCCATGAGAATTCCCAATTTAAATGAAATTTTTCAAAAGAAATCCAGAATGTTATTAAGAACAAAAGTCCTGCTTTGTAGTCAATCTTCCTCTTTACTCTGCTGTATAATAAGAAGATAATTGAATAAAATGATGAGTTTACAACATTAGCAAAAATTGCACCAGGTAAAGTTGTGTATACAATCCACCATGTTGTTAAAATATTCCATATTAGAAATGACAAATAGGAGTAAAAGAACAATCTAATATTCTTCTTTTGATAGCTATCCCTACTAATTATGTTTTCAACGTAAAGTAAAGGGATTAGACTAATAAATATTAACGGAGTAAATCCATTTATTGGCCATGAAGATGCTAATAAAATACCCGAGAGTAAAGAATAAATTAGAAGTCTACTCACTTTAATAAGTTTAAATACTTTGTAATATTAATATTACAATTTTTTTATAAATTGGAAACACAAATATCATGATAAAAGCCTTTATTCCTAATATTCTCACAGCACTCAATCTTTTATGTGGTTGTTTTTCAATTGCTTTCGCATTCCAATTTCAATTTGAAGTAGTTTTAATTCTTGTATTGTTAGGAGTCTTTTTTGATTACTTAGATGGCATTGTTGCAAGAATGTTAAATGCTGAATCAGAATTTGGTAAGCACTTAGATTCTCTTTCTGATATTGTTACAAGTGGAGTTGTTCCAGGTATTATCGTATATCAGTTATTTAAATTATCTGGAAATCGTGTTACAGATTTTAATTTGGACCTAAACTTAGAGCCAATAATAAATCTAGATCTAATTTTCTCAATCTCACCGATTGCATTTCTAGCTTTTATAATTACTCTAGGTTCTGCCCTTAGACTTGCTAAATTTAATACTATTGACTACACTGATGAATTTGAAGGTTTACCAACGCCTGCTAATGCTCTATTTTTTGCCTCATTTCCAATATTAATGGATAATTACTATTTTCTTGAGTCTAAGGAATATTTTCTTAATAATTATACTTTAATTCTATTAGTCGTATCAAGTTTTATTCTTATGAATGTTCCTTTTAGACTATTTTCATTGAGAATTTCTTTAAGGAAATATGATTATAATATTTTTAAAATTCTTACTGTAGTTCTAAGTATACCAATAATTTTAATTTTTGGAATCGGTGGATTCTGTCTGATAATAATACTCTATCTTTTCTTAAATGTTTTAAGGAATCTTTGGTATTTATTATGAATTAAACTATATTTTTTTTCTTTTAAACTCAAAATTTTTACCTAAGTATACTTTTCTGACAATTTCATCTTTTGCAAGATCTTCTGGAATACCCTCTTTTAATATTTTTCCTTCAAACATCAAATAAGTTCGATCCGTAATTGCAAGTGTTTCTTGAACATTATGATCTGTAATAAGGATTCCAATGTTTTTCTTTTTCAAAACAGAAATAATTGACTGAATATCTTCAACTGCTATAGGATCAACACCAGCAAAAGGTTCGTCCAATAATAAAAAGTTTGGGTTATTTGCCAGAGCTCTAGCAATCTCAGTTCTTCTTCTTTCTCCACCAGATAGAAGATCACCTCTATTTTTTCTAATGTTTATTAGTCCAAACTCCTCCATCAATTGTTGAGCTTTCTCTTTCTGTTGATTTTTAGAAAGTTCTGAAAACTCTAAAACACCTAGTATATTATCCTCAACAGAAAGCTTTCTGAACACTGATTCTTCCTGAGCAAGATATCCTATTCCTTTTTGAGCTCTTTGATACATCGGGTATGAAGAGATAACTTCTTTATCAAGAAAAATATCACCTTCTTCTGGCTTTATTATTCCAACAATCATATAAAATGATGTGGTCTTTCCAGCACCATTTGGACCAAGTAAACCAACAATTTCTCCTTGATTTACATCAATTGAAATATTATTAACCACTTTTCTTCCTCTGTATGATTTTGATATGTCCCTCGCACTTAAAAGCATCTAACAAATATTATGTATTTAATTTTTTATATCCAATTTTTGAAATAATAATACTTATTTCATAAAGTATTAAAATAGGTATACTTACTATAATCTGGCTAGCAATATCAGGGGGAGTAATTATTGCAGAAAGACTCAACACTATAACAAGAGCAAATTTCCTATTTCTTCTTAAAAAATCTGGAGTGACTAAACCTACTTTTGTCAAATAATGGATAATAATCGGAAGTTCAAATATCAAACCAGACGCTAGTACGGATGCTCTTAAGAGACCAATATAGCTACTTAAATCAAAATCATTGAAAACCTCTGAGCTAATGGTATAATTACCAAGAAAATTTATGGATAATGGTGTAACAATATAGTAGCCAAATAGAACACCAATAAAAAAAAGTAATGATGAAATAGTAATAAAACCTCTTGCACCTTCTTTTTCCTTTCTGTATAACCCAGGGCTTATAAATTTCCAAAATTCATAAATTACATAAGGAAATGAAATAATAAAACCAGCTAAAATAGATGTCCAAAGGTGAGCGGAAAATTGCCCTGAAACTGTTCTGCTTTGAACTCTAAATGGAAGTTCTTCAAAACAAAAGGCATTGCCACCGAATGATTGAGAAATTGAGCAAAATAATTCATAACTAACAAAGTTTCCTCTTTTAGGTCCAAATATTATTTGATCAAAAATTATATCTTTTGCTAAAAATGCTACAACTGCTAATAATAAAACTGCAATTGTGGATCTTATAATGTGCCACCTTAGCTCTTCTAGGTGATCTAAAAAAGACATGTCTTTCGAATTACTCATTGTTTATACCTTGTTTGATAATATCTAAAATATGAACGACTCCAATAAAACTATCATTATTATCAGCAACTAAAACCTGGCTAATATTATTTTTCTTCATAATTCTTAATGCCTCACTAGCCAAAATATCTGATTTTAAAACTTTGGGATTGTTGCCCATAAATTCAGAAGCTTTTATATCCTCTATATTCTTTCTTTTTTCAATTACTCTTCTTATATCCCCATCAGTAATTATTCCAACAATCTCTTCATCTTTTAACACTGCAGTAGCTCCATACATTTTAGATGAAATTTCATTTATAACTTCTGCAAAAGATGATAATGGATTAACTATAGGTATTCTTTTAGTATCAACTAGGTTTTTTAATGAAAGATTAAGCTTCTTTCCCAGACTCCCAGATGGATGATATTCTCCAAATTCATTTGGAGAGAAACCCTTTAATTTTTGAATTGCCATTGCAATTGCATCTCCAACAGCAAGATGACAAGTTGAGCTGGTTGTTGGAGCTAAATTATTGTGACATGCCTCTTTTTCTATATCTGTGTGGATAAACATATTAGACATTTTATCAAGAGACGAACCTTTTTGACAAGATATACCAATGAGTTTAATGTTAGCTTTATTTAGGTAGTTTGAAAGAGAAATTATTTCATTTGATTCACCACTTTTAGATAGACAAATTACTACATCTTCTTTTCCTATAACACCCATATCTCCATGAAGAGCATCTCCGAGATGTAAAAAAATTGATTTTGAACCGGTAGAATTTAAAGTTGCTGATATTTTCATTCCAATAATTGCACTTTTACCTATACCTGTTAAGACTATCTTACCCTGACAATCCTTAAGTAATTCGACAATCATGCAGAAGTTTGAATCTATAATCTTTGAGAGATTTGAAATAGATTTGGATTCAAGTTTTAATGTATTAAGTGCAGTATTTTTAATTATTTCGGAATTAGTCAAAATGGGATTTTTTTTTTAAATTATATATAGTACAAATTTATAAAATTTGAAACAACCATATTTTGGATAACTTAAAATTAAGTTTAAAGAAACACTTTGGTTTCAATGAATTTAAAAACCATCAAGAATCTGTTATAAAAAATCTTCTTGAAGGAAATGATTCCTTTGTTATTATGCCAACAGGTGGTGGTAAATCACTTTGTTATCAATTGCCAGCATTAATACTGGATGGCACAGCGATTGTTATATCTCCTCTTATTGCTCTAATGAAAAATCAAGTTGATTTAATTAGAGCAAGTAGTTCAGATTATTCAACAGCTCATGTTTTAAATTCAACTTTAACAAGTCAGCAGGTTTTGAATGTAAAAGAAGATGTTGTAAATAACAAAACTAAATTACTGTATATAGCACCTGAGACTTTATCTAAAACTGAAACTATAGATTTTCTAAAATCAATAAAAATTTCATTCCTAGCTATAGATGAAGCTCATTGTATTTCTGAGTGGGGGCATGATTTTAGGCCAGAGTACAGGAAGATTAGAGAAATAATAGAACTAATTGACACTAAGTTAAAAATAGTAGCCCTGACTGCAACAGCAACTCCAAAAGTACAAGATGACATAGTCAAAAATTTAAAAATACATAACTCAAAAGTTTTTAAGTCTTCATTCAATAGACCAAACTTATTTTATGAAGTAAGGGGAAAAAATGAATCAACAGATTTAGATTTAATTAAATTTATAAAATCAAAACCTAATCAATCTGGAATAATTTATTGTCTTTCAAGAAAGAAAGTTGAGGAATTATCTGAATTGCTTGTCATAAATGGAATCAAAAGTTTACCTTATCATGCTGGTTTAGAAAAAAAAATAAGAGAAGTAAATCAAGACAAATTCCTAAGAGATGATTGTAGTATTATAGTTGCAACGATTGCTTTTGGAATGGGTATTGATAAACCTGATGTTAGATTTGTAATCCATTATGATGTTCCTAAAAGCATTGAAGGTTACTATCAAGAAACAGGTAGAGCTGGTAGGGATGGAGTTGTAAGTCATTGTCTAATGTTTTATTCAGATGAAGATGCAGATAAACTGGAAAAGTTATTATCGCAAAAGAAATCCACTGAAAGAGAGGTTGGAATAACGCTTTTAAAAGAAGTCAAAAACTTTGCAAAGTCATCAATTTCAAGAAGAAAATATTTATTAAGTTACTTTGGAGAAAAGTATGATCCTCTCATTCATAATGATTTTAGTATGGATGATAACTCAAAGAATCCTAAAGAAAAAATTGATGCTATTGAAAAGCTTAAGTTCCTAATTTTTAATTTTTTTAAGTCTGATAAAAAAATCTCATTTAAGGAATTGATAAATAATTTACCAGTAGAGGAAGAAAATGAAATTACAAGAGATTTTTGGAAAACTTTAATTACACATTGTATAGTAGCTGGAATATTAACAAGAGATATAAACGACATAGGATCTTTGAAGATTACTGACTATGGAAAACAATACTTGAATGAGCAAGATAAATTTGACATATCTATTGATAACGATTTTAGTGCTGAAAATAAACCTAAGCATACTAATGTTAAAACAGGAGTGATAGATACTAATTTAATGGGTAAATTAATCATATTAAGAAAAGAAATTGCAAAAAAGAATTCTTTACCCCCATATGCAATTCTTCAAGAATTCTCTTTAGAAGATATGACATACAAGTATCCAACATCACTAGGGGAGTTTAAAAACATAAATGGTGTAGGTGAAGGAAAAGTCAATAAGTTCGGTAGTTATTTTATTAAACTTATAAAAGAATATATTGAGGAGAATCAAATTCAAAAACCAGATGATTTAGTTCTCAGAACATCAGGAGAAAAATCATCAAAAAAGCTTTCCCTTATTCAAAATATTGATAAAAAAATACCTTTAGATGAAATTAGTGGCTCAAGAGGAATTGAGTTCACTGACTTGTTGTCAGAACTTGAAAGCATTGTCTTCTCAGGAACAAAATTAGACATTGATTACTATCTTGAAGAAATACTCGATGAAGACCAACAAGAGGAACTTAAAGCATACTTTATAGAATCCCAGAGTGAGGATATCTTAGATGCTCTAAAAGAGTTTGATGGAGATTATGATGAAGAAGAACTTAGACTATACAGAATAAAATTTCTCAACGATGTCTCAAATTGACTACATAATATTTGAGTGAAATAGCATATTAAGTAGAATCCTATTTGTACCAAACCAAAATGCTCTGAAATTTGTATTATCAGTCATCAATAAAATCTTACCTTTTCCGCTCCTAATAACTTTAAATGGAACAGAATTTTTTAATAATGATATGTTTTCTTCTGAAATATATCCACTCATTAATGGATTAGATGAATATGATATAGGGTTATCAAAGCTCTGTTCACTTTTACTCATATAAACATTTGAATTTCTAAACAGTGGAAGAGTATTGGATTCAATTCCATAATTTACAGGGTGACTTCTGTCAATATTTGATTCAAATATTGCACCACCTGTTTCTTGAGCCCCATAAAACTTTTCTCGATCTGAAAAAGAAACTCCTGAAGCTTTAAGATCATTATACAAAAACTCTAACTCATTTAAATTATTAGACACCCATTTTACAGAGTTTCTGTATGCAATAAGGTTGCCACCTCTATTAATATAATTCTTTAATTGTTCTGATCTTAGTTTTGATCCGCTATAATCAGGAAGAATAATGTGAGAGTATTTGCTAAGATCGATGTAATCAAGATCATCTATATCAAGTTTAGTGATAGGTATATTATATCTCGTGTCAAGTAAATGCCATATCTCACCTGCGTCATAACTTCTAACGCCATCGCCAACAATTAATCCAATTTTAGGTTCATTTACAATTATGAAGTAATCTGATCCAAGGTCAATACCTGAGGTTATACCAGTAGACTGAGACTCAAAGTTTATATTATACTTATTAGATACTTCTAGTAGTTTATTATAAATATCTTCAGAGTTCATAATTTGATTTTGAACTGGAATAAGATAAGTTCCATAATCAAACTCTTTGCCTTTAATTGAGAATTTTCTTGTTGCAGTTTTAATTCTTAAACCTTCTTTAATTAAATGATATACAGCAGCCTGTGCATAATATTCATGTGGTTCAAATAAATATGCATAATTAGATTTAGAGTTTACATTTCCAATTGGTTTCTGTGCTTCTGTAACTTTTTCTCCAAATAACTTAGAAACGCTAGACTTATTAAGATTATCTGTATATGAATAATTAACGTTAAATGCTAAAGGAAATGTCCATGCCGATACGTCATAAAATAAACTATCATTAAATTCAGTCTGAGTATAAAACATAGCATCTATAAGTGTCCTTTTTGGTTGATTCATTGGAATTATATAACTATTGTCTTTTGTGAATTTTTTACCATTTAAAACAACATCTTCAGAAATCTTATTAAACTTGATTTTATGACTATTTAATAAATCTGCAAGATGATAAACTGTAGATTCATCTTTTAACTTTCCAAATACTATATTATCACTTGAATTTGGATTTAATTCAATTTGATCATCATAAAAATCTTTCATGTAATTTAAAAGCTTGACTCTCATATTTTTTGCAGCCTCAAGTGTAGAAAAGGCAGCGGTTAATTGATTTCTTATAGTAAAAGGAAAAGTCAATATACCGTTATCACTCTCTTGAATATGCCCCCTTGAACTCCCCTGTTCAAAAAGAATTCCTATACTTCCGTTTGCATCAGGATAAGTAGAGGCTTTACCAAAAAAGAAATCATCGTAATCTTCTTCAGAATAATATAGTGAGCCAATTGAGTTTAGTGCTTTTTCATGGTATGTTCCTATCTCTCTTGTCAGAGCTTGATTTAAATCTGATATAAGAGGGTTTTTTCTCTCAGGAACACCAGGTTGAAAGAAAAATGATGAATTTGTTCCCATCTCGTGGTGATCAGTTAAAATATTTGGCAACCATTCAGTAAACGTCTTTACTTTGGCATTTGTTTCAATAAGCTGATTTGGAAGCATATCTCTGTTTAGATCAAACCAGTAATGGTTTGTCCTTCCTCTCGGCCAATATTGATTATACTCTCTGTCATTTGGGTCAGCGGTTAAACTTTGATTCTTATTACTGTTTGCCCATTGAGAAAAACGCTGAAGACCATCAGGATTAAAACTTGGATCTAAAAGAATTATAGTATTTTCAAGTAATTCTATGGTTTCTTGCGAATTACTAGCTAGTAAATGATACATTAAAGGTAAACTTGCATTTGAACCACTTGGTTCATCACCATGCACGGAGAACCCTTGATATACGACTATTGGCATATTAGATACATCAATATCTTTATTCTTGGAATTTGAAAGTTCTAAATGTTCTTTTCTTATATCCTCTAATCTTGAATGATTTGATTCACTCGTAATTATCATTAACCATGAAGTTCTATTCTCATATGATTTACCTCTATTTACTAGTTTAACTCTGTTAGATGCTTTTGAAATCTCTTGAACATAATGACTTAATTTATCATGGCTAACGTGGAATTCTCCAACCTCATGTCCAATTACGCTTTGGGGAGTAGGTACAGACTTGTTATATTCACTTAGATCCCCAAGGTAATAATCAAGACCAACCTGGGCATTTAAAAAGAGTGATGGAATTAAAAGTAATAAGAGTTTTTTCATAATGGTTTTTTATTTATTGATCGTCATTTTCAAAGTCAACATCAGCAAAGTCTTTTTCCTCATCGTTATTATCAGATTCTGAAGATTCATCCTTTTCGTTTTCTTTTTCTTTTTTTGAATCAAAATCTTTATCGTGCTTTTCACTTATAACTTCAGCACCTTTTTTATCTATTATAAAGTCACATGTTTCTTTAAGTGAATTATTGAATTCATCAAAATCTTCTTTGTATAAATAGATTTTATGCTTTTTGTAGTAAAATGTTCCATCTTCATTTGTAAACTTTTTACTTTCAGTTATTGTTAAATAATAATCTCCAGCCTTGGTTTCTCTTACATCAAAAAAATAAGTTCTTCTTCCAGCTCTTAATGCTTTTGAGAAAATCTCTTCAGCATTATATTCATTTTGGTTTTCCATAATTTAATTTTAGTCAAATATAATCAAATCTACTAAGTAATTTCACTGTTTTGCTTGTTGTATAACTCCTTATAATAACCATCAATTTTAATTAGGTTTTTGTGGGTCCCCTCTTGTATAATCTTTCCTTTTTCAAGAACAATAATTTTATCAGCATGCTTAACACATGAAACTCTGTGGCTAACAATTATAACGGATTTATTCTTAAAATTATTTTTTAAGTTTTTAATTAGTCTTTCTTCAGTATCTGTATCTAGAGATGAAAAGCAATCATCAAAAAGGTAAAGTGCTGAATCTTTAACAAAGGACCTTGCTATTGAAACTCTTTGGACCTGACCTCCTGATAATGTAACACCTCTTTCACCAAGGATTGTTTGATATCCATTTTTAAATTTGGCAATCTCAGAATCAATTTCAGATAGCTTTGCAGCTTTTTTAACCTCTCTTTCTGTTGCATTTGGATTCCCAAATTGAATGTTCTTAAATATACTCTCTGAAAACAAAAAATTATTTTGTGGAACATAGCTAAAAAGTTCTCTTAGGTTATTTATCTTAAATGATTTAATATCATTTTTATCATATGATATTGATCCCTCATTTGGATCATATACTCTGCAAATAAGATCTAATAATGTAGTCTTTCCAGAACCTACTTTTCCAACTACTCCAAGCGTTTTTCCTTTATCAATTTTTAAGTTAAATGAATTAAAAACTTGTATTCCCGTTTGAGGATATGTAAATGAAACATCCTTGAATTCAATATTTTTTGAATTTTTATCTTTTAAACTATAGTTACCATCATCTAAAGAT
The DNA here is from genome assembly GCA_902559905.1 of uncultured Bacteroidota bacterium. GTDB lineage: Bacteria > Bacteroidota > Bacteroidia > Flavobacteriales > Flavobacteriaceae > Marisimplicoccus. The sequence continues at coordinate 30,596 of CACEJV010000002.1, forward strand.
GATTTTGAATCTAAAAATTCATTAATCCTTTTTTGAGATGCTTCTGCTTGTTTAACTATTGATGTAACCCATCCCACAAGAGTTACAGGCCATGTTAACATGTTTACATAAATTATGAACTCTGCTATTACTCCAATTTCTATATTCCCATTAATAAATTCTCTTCCACCAATAAAAATTACAATTAAATTACTGAGTCCAATTAAAAAAAGAATGATTGGAAAAAACCATGCTTGAATCTTAGCAAGGCTTAAATTATTTTTAAAACTCATTAATGCATATGTGTCAAACTTATTGAAAATTATATCCTGAATATTAAATGACTTTAGTACGGATATTCCGCTAAAACTTTCTTGAGAGTATGTAGATAGGTCAGATAAACTCTCTTGAACTTTTGTGCTTTTAACATTTATGATATTACTAATTCTATAAATAAAAACTGATAAAATCGGAAGAGGTATTAAGCTAAAAATAGTTAGTTTAGGTGCAACGCTAAACATATAAGTAATAATTACAATAAAAAGTACTATTGCATTAGTACCGTACATTATTACAGGCCCATAATACATTCTAACTTTACTAACATCCTCACTTATTCTATTCATTAAATCACCCGTCCTGTTTCTTTTGTAAAATCTCTGATCTAAAGATTGGTAGTGGGAAAAAACTTCATTCTTTACATCATATTCAATATATCTAGAGACATTAATTATTGTCTGCCTCATTAAAAAAGTAAAGAATCCAGATATTAAGGAAGCACTTATTATAAAAATAATATTTGTCAAAAGAACTTCTCTAGTTTCAATTGGTGATATTGTATTAAGATTAAGATAATTTTCTATTGTGGTCATAGAGTCACCAACTAATCTTGGGGTAACAAGAGAAAATAGTCTTGCAATTATGGTAATGAATAATCCAATAAGTAACCTGTCTCTGTATTTAAATAAGAATTTATTTAATCTTTGAAGTTCTTTCATACAACCTGACAAATATAAACTTTATAACTTCTAAAAATTTTATTATACATCATAATTGTATAATTTTGCAATAGTTCTTTACAAATGCTAAATAGAAGACATATCCGTACAATAGTTGTTCAATCAATTTATTCAAACTCAATTGAATCAATTGAATCAAAAGAGTTAAAATATTATATAAATAAAAGCTCATCTTCTTGCTTAGACTTATTTTATTGTATAGTTGATTATTTAAAAGAAATAAACCTGTTTTTTAATAATCTTGAATCACAAAAATTTTCATGTCCTTTTGTAAGTAGTAATCCATATTTCTTCTTCTTCACTAAGCTAAATGCAAAATCTTTCAAGAGAAGACAAATAATTGATTGGGACTTAAATCATAATTATATTATTGAAATACAAGATCAAATATTTGATTTGAACAAGGAGTTTTTAGAATCAAAAAAAAATGATGATAAATCAAATTTATCATTCTTTATTGAATGTTACTCAGAGATAATTTTAAAATCAAATCTATTTTATGAATTTATTGAAGATCAAAATATAAATTGGGTAAATGATTTTCCCTATGTAAATTCTTATATTCTAAAAAACATTCAAAAAGTTGATTTGCAAAACCCTGATTCATTTCCATTGCCCTCTCTTTTTGATTTTCAAGATGAAATAAAATTTGGTCAGGAACTCTTTGATTATGTAATCGCAAATTATGATAATTTAAAATTAAAAATCGAAGGAAAAACTCCAAATTGGGACTCTGATAGAATTGCGAAAATTGATTATGTCATTCTTATTACTGCAATTGCAGAGTTAATTTATTTTTCATCAATACCTACAAAGGTTTCAATCAATGAATTTATTGACATAGCTAAGGATTTTTCAACTCCAAGCTCTGGAAAATTTGTAAACGGTGTACTTGATAAAATAGTTAAAGATCTAATTGGACAAGGATTAATTGTTAAATCTGGAAGGGGTCTTATAACTTAAATTTGCTAATTTTGAATAAATAAAATTAATTATGGAGTCACAATTCCCTTATCTTCTCTTAATAGCATTAGTCTTTTTATTTTTCATAATAATTCCCTCAATTAGAAGGAATAGTAAAGAAAAAAAATTTTTAAATAACCTAAAAAGAGGTGACAGAATTATCACTAAATCAGGTGTTCATGCTAGAATAACCGAATTTGATTCTAAAAGCAACACCTGTATTGTAGAGACTATGGCTGGAAAACTTAAAATTGAAAAATCAGCTATTTCATTAGAATTATCATCTAACATTAAAACTTAATGTATAGTATACTAAGAAAAATTCTTTTCCTTTTTGATGCTGAACTAATACATGAATTCTCTGTCTACTCAATTAAATTTTTTAATAAAATACCTTTAATTGACATTCTAATAAAGAAGTTCTTTTGTATAAATGATAAAAGGCTGGAGAGAAATATTTTAGGTTTAAAATTCAAAAATCCTGTTGGTTTAGCTGCTGGATTTGATAAGAATGCTGAGTGTTACAATGAGTTTTCTAACTTTGGATTTGGTTTTATTGAAATAGGAACAGTTACTCCAATGTCTCAGCCAGGTAACCCCAAAAAAAGAATTTTTAGACTAGTTGAAGATAAGTCTTTAATTAATAGACTTGGGTTTAATAATAAAGGATTATCAGTAATAGTTAATAACTTAAAGAAAGAAAGAGATATAATTATTGGAGCTAATATTGGTAAAAATTATTTTACTCAAAATAATGATGCTCATAGCGATTATTTGAAATGTTTGTCAGAGCTTAATGAATTCGTTGACTATTTTGCAATTAATATAAGTTCTCCTAATACTAAAGATTTAAGAGATTTACACGATAAGAGTCTTTTAAAACCATTCCTAGAAAAACTAGTAAAATTCAATAACAAACATATTAATAAAAGACCTCTTCTTCTTAAAATTTCCCCTGATTTAAATGAGGAGCAAATAGCCGATATTGTTGTTTTAATCAAAGATTTAAGGCTAGATGGGATTATTGCTACAAATACTACAGTTTCTAGAGATGGGGCTACTTCGAAACATAAAACGCAGCAAGGTGGAATGAGTGGTAAATTGCTAACACATAAGAGTAATGCTATAATCAAATATTTAAGAAAAAACTTGGGAGATAATTTTCCAATTATTGGAGTTGGAGGTATAATGAGTGCAAATGATGCTATTGAAAGATTAAACTCAGGAGCAGATCTAATTCAACTATATACAGGCTTTATTTACAAAGGACCTTCATTTATAAAAGAAATTAATAAGGCAATTATTAATCAAAGTAACTAAAGCTTTCATCAGCTTTAATATTCTTCAAAGTCTCGTAAATTAATTTAATAACGTTCTCAACATCATCTCTTTGAACCATTTCTACAGTAGTATGCATATATCTTAATGGTAATGATATTAGTGCTGAAGGAACCCCTCCATTACTATATGCAAATGCGTCTGTATCAGTTCCAGTATATCTTGATGAGGCTGCTCTTTGAAATGGTATTTTATTTTTTTCAGCTGTATTTATAATTTTTTCTCTAAGATTATTTTGAACTGCAGGTGCATAAGAAATTACAGGTCCTTTTCCAATTTTAACATCTCCTTGCTTCTTTGCATCAATCATTGGAGTAGAGGTGTCATGAGTAACATCAGTTACTATTGCAACATTTGGTTTTAATGTATTTGTTATCATCTCTGCACCCCTTAAACCGATTTCCTCCTGAACAGAATTGGTAACATAAAGACAAAATGGAAGCTTATCTTTATTTTCTTTTAGTAGTCTTGCGACCTCTGCTATCATAAACCCACCAGCCCTATTATCAATTGCTCTACAAATAAACTTGTTCTTATTTATGATTTGAAATGAATCGGGATATGTTATAACACATCCAACATGGACTCCCATTTTTTCAACTTCTTTTTTATCTTTTGCCCCTATATCAATAAAGATGTTATCAATTTTTGGAGGTGCTTCTTTTGAATAATCTCTAACATGAATAGCAGGCCATCCAAAAACTCCCTTTACAATTCCTTTTTTTGTATGAATATTAACCCATTTAGATGGAGCAATCTGATGATCACTACCCCCATTTCTAATAACATATATCAAACCATTATCTGTTATGTAATTAACATACCATGAAATTTCGTCAGAATGTCCTTCAATAACAACTTTAAATTTCTTGTCTGGATTTATTACTCCAACGGCTGTGCCATAGTTGTCAGTTATGAAATCGTCTACATATGGTTTTAAATATTTCATCCATATTTTTTGACCATTACTTTCGTAACCAGTTGGAGAAGCATTATTTAGATATTCTTCAAGAAATTTTAATGATTTTGAGTTAAGTACTTTCATAATTTTTAAAAAATCAAAATTAACAATTATTACTTAACATCTTATTAAATTAGCGAAATGAAATATTATTTATTTCTATTATTTATCTTTTTTTCAAATAGTTTAATCTGTCAAGATGATACTAATGAGTTAGACTTTCTTTTTCCTGGAGATTCTATACCCACAAATTCATTTATGCTTGATGAGGTAACAGTATTCCAGCCCCTAAAATTTAATAATGACGAGGAAATTAAAAGATATGTAATACTAAGATATAGAGTTAAAAAAGTTTATCCATATGCAAAACTTGCATCAGAAAGAATGAATAGAATTGATTCTAGAGTTGACTCAATCAATTCTAAAAGAAAGAAAAGGCTTTATTTGAAAAAACTCGAAAAGTTCGTTTATGACGAGTTTTCTGATGAATTAAGAAAATTATCAAGATCTCAAGGAAGAATTTTAGTAAAATTATTGAATCGACAAACAGGGTTGACTGCACATAAAATTGTTTCTGAATATAGAAATAAGTTTAGAGCTCTTTTATATAATACTGCTGCATCTTTTTATTCTATTTCATTAAAGGATGAGTACGAGCCATTTGATGATTACGAAGACTACTTAATTGAGGATATACTTCAAAGGTCATTTTCTGATGGATCATTAGAAAAACAAGATTATGCTCTAGATTTCGATTTGGATACTCTATATGAGTTTTGGAAAGAGAAAAAATAGTCTTAAAAAAGTGTTGATAAATAATATAAAACATTGACATTTAGCACTTAAAGATTTCATAAATTTACCATCCAAAAAAAAAGTAAAATAAAATCTAAATATTGTTTAAAAACAATAAAAAAGGTTTTATATTTGCAGCCGCAAAAAGATTTATTGCTGTCTGCAATAAATTTTTTTTGTTAGTTCATTGAAAATATTGAAAATGACAGCGCGTATCAATTAAGATACAAACTAGCAAACCAAACATTTTGAAACATAGTCAATTCAGAGTCGTATAATTTATTAAAAATACTACAACGAAGAGTTTGATCCTGGCTCAGGATGAACGCTAGCGGCAGGCTTCATACATGCAAGTCGAGGGGCAGCATAAATTACTTGTAATTTGATGGCGACCGGCGAACGGGTGCGTAACGCGTATGCAACTTACCTTTTACTAGAGAATAGCCAAGAGAAATTTTGATTAATGCTCTATGTTCTTATTTACTCGCATGAGTAAATAAGCAAAGCTCCGGCGGTAAAAGATGGGCATGCGTCCTATTAGCTTGTAGGTGAGGTAATGGCTCACCTAAGCTCCGATAGGTAGGGGTCCTGAGAGGGAGATCCCCCACACTGGTACTGAGACACGGACCAGACTTCTACGGAAGGCAGCAGTAAGGAATATTGGACAATGGAGGCAACTCTGATCCAGCCATGCCGCGTGAAGGAAGACGGCCTTATGGGTTGTAAACTTCTTTTATACAGGAAGAAACCTTTCCACGTGTGGAAAGTTGACGGTACTGTAAGAATAAGGATCGGCTAACTCCGTGCCAGCAGCCGCGGTAATACGGAGGATCCAAGCGTTATCCGGAATTATTGGGTTTAAAGGGTCCGCAGGCTGTTTGTTAAGTCAGAGGTGAAATCCTACCGCTCAACGGTAGAACTGCCTTTGATACTGGCAAACTTGAGTTATTGTGAAGTAGTTAGAATGTGTAGTGTAGCGGTGAAATGCATAGATATTACACAGAATACCGATTGCGAAAGCAGATTACTAACAATATACTGACGCTGAGGGACGAAAGCGTGGGTAGCGAACAGGATTAGATACCCTGGTAGTCCACGCCGTAAACGATGGTCACTAGCTGTTCGACGTACATTGGTACGTTGAGTGGCTAAGCGAAAGTGATAAGTGACCCACCTGGGGAGTACGCTCGCAAGAGTGAAACTCAAAGGAATTGACGGGGGCCCGCACAAGCGGTGGAGCATGTGGTTTAATTCGATGATACGCGAGGAACCTTACCAGGACTTAAATGTAAGTTGCATGATTCAGAAATGAATCTTTCTTCGGACTACTTACAAGGTGCTGCATGGTTGTCGTCAGCTCGTGCCGTGAGGTGTCAGGTTAAGTCCTATAACGAGCGCAACCCCTATCGTTAGTTGCCATCAAGTAAAGTTGGGAACTCTAGCGAAACTGCCGGTGCAAACCGAGAGGAAGGTGGGGATGACGTCAAATCATCACGGCCCTTACGTTCTGGGCTACACACGTGCTACAATGGTCGGTACAGAAAGCAGCCACTATGCGAATAGGAGCTAATCTTTAAAACCGATCTCAGTTCGGATCGCAGTCTGCAACTCGACTGCGTGAAGCTGGAATCGCTAGTAATCGGATATCAGCCATGATCCGGTGAATACGTTCCCGGGCCTTGTACACACCGCCCGTCAAGCCATGGAAGCTGGGGGTACCTAAAGTCGGTGACCGAAAGGAGCTGCCTAGGGTAAAACTAGTGACTGGGGCTAAGTCGTAACAAGGTAGCCGTACCGGAAGGTGCGGCTGGAATACCTCCTTTCTAGAGAAAGACGACCTGACTATAGCATCAATCCTTTGCGTTTGCTTGCTGTCATTTTTTTTTAACCCTTAATAGTATCTCTAAAAGAGTCTCGTAGCTCAGCCGGTTAGAGCGCTACACTGATAATGTAGAGGTCGGCAGTTCGAGTCTGCCCGAGACTACTATATTCCATTTTGGAAAAAAGGGGGATTAGCTCAGCTGGCTAGAGCGCCTGCCTTGCACGCAGGAGGTCATCGGTTCGACTCCGATATTCTCCACTATTCTTAATGTAAATTAAGATTAAGAGTTCATTGACATATTGAAAATATCAAGTACAATTCATTAACTATTCAGTTATCCAATTTAATAGTTATTTGAGATTGTACAGAGTTAACGTAAATATGTATTTAATACTGTTATTATTAAATACAAAATAATTTTACAATTTAAGAAAGAGTTAAGAGTTACTTGTAACTTTTGAAAAGTTACAATAGGCTAATTAAGAGCGTAAGGGGAATGCCTTGGCTCTCAGAGGCGATGAAGGACGTGATAAGCTGCGATAAGCTGTGGGGAGTGGCACAAACACTTTGATCCGCAGATTTCCGAATGGGGTAACCCGGCATATTGAAGATATGTCACACTGTAAAGTGAGCGAACCTGGTGAACTGAAACATCTAAGTAACCAGAGGAATAGAAAACAAAAGTGATTCCGCTAGTAGTGGCGAGCGAACGTGGAACAGCCTAAACCTATGTTGTTACGGCAATATAGGGGTTGTAGGACCTCAACATTTAATGCTAATAGAACTAGAATTTACTGGAAAGTAAAACCATAGAAGGTGATAGTCCTGTATAGGTAATTGATGTTATTAATAGAGGTATCCTGAGTAGTACGGGGCACGTGAAACCTTGTATGAATCTGCCAGGACCATCTGGTAAGGCTAAATACTCCTGAGAGACCGATAGTGAACTAGTACCGTGAGGGAAAGGTTAAAAGAACCCTGAATAAGGGAGTGAAATAGATCCTGAAACCTTACGCTTACAAGCGGTCGGAGCACATTTATGTGTGACGGCGTGCCTTTTGCATAATGAGCCTACGAGTTACCTTTGCTAGCTTGGCTAATCCATTCAGTGGAGCAACCGTAGCGAAAGCGAGTCTGAATAGGGCGAATTTGTTAGCAGTGGTAGACGCGAAACCTAGTGATCTATCCATGGGCAGGTTGAAGCTGTAGTAACATACAGTGGAGGACCGAACCCGTTGACGTTGAAAAGTCTTGGGATGACCTGTGGATAGGGGTGAAAGGCCAATCAAACTAGGAAATAGCTCGTACTCCCCGAAATGCATTTAGGTGCAGCGTTAAAATAAGTTTCATAGAGGTAGAGCTACTGATTGGATGCGGGGGTTTCACCACCTACCAATTCCTGACAAACTCCGAATGCTATGAAATGTTTTTTAGCAGTGAGGGCATGGGTGCTAAGGTCCATGTCCGAGAGGGAAAGAACCCAGACCATCAGTTAAGGTCCCAAAGTATATACTAAGTTGAAAAAACGAGGTTTGACTGCCCAGACAGCTAGGATGTTGGCTTGGAAGCAGCCATTCATTTAAAGAGTGCGTAACAGCTCACTAGTCGAGCGGTCGAGCATGGATAATAATCGGGCATAAGTATATCACCGAAACTATGGCAATATTTATATTGGGTAGGGGAGCATTCTATTCTGCGTTGAAGGTAAACTGTGAGGTTTACTGGAGCGTATAGAAACGAAAATGTAGGCATAAGTAACGATTAGGGGTGCGAGAAACACCCCCTCCGAAAAACTCAGGTTTCCTCAGCCATGCTAATCAGCTGAGGGTTAGTCAGGACCTAACGCGAACCCAAATGGGGTAGTGGATGGACAACCAGTTAATATTCTGGTACCTGCTTAACAACAAAAGTGACGGAAAAGCAATGTCATTGCGCACTGACGGATGTGCGTTGAAATCACTGTTAAGGTGATGATAGTACACCGATTCTTCGGATGAGGTGATAATATGGCGGACCTTTTTCCAAGAAAAACAAGTTAAGCAGCCTGTACTGTAAACCGACACAGGTAGTTGGGATGAGTATTCTAAGGAGCTCGAGAGATTCATGGATAAGGAACTAGGCAAATTTGACCCGTAACTTCGGGAGAAGGGTCGCCTACTTTATTGTAGGCCGCAGTGAAAAGGTCCAAGCGACTGTTTATCAAAAACACAGGACTCTGCTAAGTCGAAAGACGATGTATAGGGTCTGACACCTGCCCGGTGCTGGAAGGTTAAGTGGAGATGTTAGCTTCGGCGAAGCATTGAAATGAAGCCCCAGTAAACGGCGGCCGTAACTATAACGGTCCTAAGGTAGCGAAATTCCTTGTCGGGTAAGTTCCGACCTGCACGAATGGTGTAACGATTTGGACGCTGTCTCATCCATGAGCTCGGTGAAATTGTAGTATCGGTGAAGATGCCGATTACCCGCTACGGGACGAAAAGACCCCGTGCACCTTTACTATAGCTTCGTATTGATATTGGATAAGTAATGTGTAGGATAGGTGGGAGACTTTGATTAAGCGTCGCCAGGCGTTTATGAGTCGCTGTTGAAATACCACCCTTTGCTTCTCTGATATCTAACCCTTTCGAGGGGACAGTGCGTGGTGGGTAGTTTGACTGGGGTGGTCGCCTCCAAAAGAGTAACGGAGGCTTCTAAAGGTACCCTCAACACGCTTGGTAACCGTGTGTAGAGTGCAATGGCATAAGGGTGCTTGACTGAGAGACTGACAAGTCGATCAGGTTGGAAACAAGAGCATAGTGATCCACTGGTTCCGCATGGAAGGGCCAGTGCTCAAAGGATAAAAGGTACGCCGGGGATAACAGGCTGATCTCCCCCAAGAGCTCAAATCGACGGGGGGGTTTGGCACCTCGATGTCGGCTCGTCACATCCTGGAGCTGGAGAAGGTTCCAAGGGTTGGGCTGTTCGCCCATTAAAGTGGCACGCGAGCTGGGTTCAGAACGTCGTGAGACAGTTCGGTCTCTATCTGTAGTGGGCGTTAGAAATTTGAGAGGATCTGTCTTCAGTACGAGAGGACCGAGATGGACTGACCTCTAGTGTACCGGTTGTTACGCCAGTAGCATCGCCGGGTAGCTATGTCGGGAATGGATAAGCACTGAAAGCATCTAAGTGCGAAACCAACCTCAAGATGAGATTTCTTTTAAGGGTCGTTGGAGACTACAACGTTGATAGGTCACAAGTGTAAAGGCAGTAATGTCAGAGCTGAGTGATACTAATTACCCGTAAGTCTATTGTAGCATACTTTCTTAATTGTTAACTTGATATTTTCAAATGTTTATGACCTTAATAAAATTTTAAGGTGGTTATAGCGATAGGGCTCACCTCTTCCCATACCGAACAGAGAAGTTAAGCCTATCAGCGCAGATGGTACTGCTATTAGTGGGAGAGTATGTCGCCGCCTTTATCTCATAAAATAAAACCCCTTTAATTAGGGGTTTTTTTTTACTTTATACTTATGAAAAAGACTTTACTTTCTTTTCTTAAATGGTATTGAATAAGTTAAAGTGTAATTAAATCCACTTCCCCAGGTGTTATCATCAGTCACCTTATTAAATCCTGGAATAAAAAGATTATCAAAGTTAGAAGGTTTTGTATCTGATAATAACTTATTTAATCTTAAGCTAATTCCAAGATATATATTTTTAAACGTTTCAACTTTCACTCCTGTTACAATTTCAATCCAGTTTCCGTTTAAGTTATTGTGAGTTATATTCTCATAACCGCTATCAACTAAATTTGAAAAATAAGCATCACTACTTCTTACTGTATAGCTTTCAACTTTGTTTGAGAACGAAGATGAAGCATATCTAAGACCAACATATATTGAGTTATCCATTCCAACCCAATTATTGAACATATTAAAATCAAATCCTATTTTTAGATAATTACCAACTGAATTAAAATTAATATTCTCATCTTCAATATATCTATCAATCGACCCATATTCAGCAGCTAAATAAAGATTCTCAGTTATTTGTAAATCACCTACAATTTCGTAGTTTAAATTGTCATCATTTGAAGAAGATATAATTGGGTTTGATAAATCAATACCAAGTCTTAATTTATTTATATTAAATAATTTATCTTTCTTTATTAAACTGTCACTATCTATATTTTCTGTTTGAGAAAATAAAGAGCTAAGTGAAAAAATAAAGCTAATAATGAATAAGTATATTTGTTTTTTCTTCATTAAAAATTGAATCATTTAAGATACTTACTTCTCTTATCCAACCATGATTTTTTGACATCTCAGTATCTGATTTTATAATAAAATTTGATACGTATCCACAAGATCTATTAAGGTATTTGTGTATTGTTCTATGATGAATTGTAAGAGTATCTAGTGTTTGGTTGTATTCAAATACATATTTTGTTATATTAGAATTTACCATTAAAGGAAATTTTAAATAATTACCATTAATTCCTTCAATAATTGAATCTATACCTATACCTCTAATACTTTCTAAAGAAATATCTTTAGGCCCTTTACTTTTATAATCAACAAAACCTAGAGTTATTCTATTAGTATTTTCAGACCCTTCAATACAAATATCATCTTTTTCACATCCAATAAGAATTATTACTAATAAAAAAAGAAAACTACGATACCTCTTAATCATGAGATTAAATATTCTCAAAATTACTATATTTATAACAAATCAAAATTCTTTTAAATTGGTAGAGAAAACCTCAAAAAATTTATCACAATTTTACCTAAACCTTGAAAAAGAATTTGGTGCTCACGATTACCATCCACTTCCAGTTGTTTTAGAAAAGGGTGAGGGTGTATTTATGTGGGATGTAAATGGAAAAAAGTATTATGACTTTCTATCAGCTTATTCAGCTGTTAATCAAGGTCATTGCCATCCAGAATTAGTTAGTTTAATAAAAAATCAGGCAGAGACCCTTACATTAACATCAAGAGCTTTTCATAACAATAAGCTTGGTGAATATATGGAGTTTGCAACAAAGTTATTTGGATTTGATCAGTTGCTTCCAATGAATACAGGTGCTGAAGGTGTTGAGACTTCTATTAAACTTTCAAGAAAATGGGGGTACCTAAAAAAGAAAGTCGACGAGAACCAAGCAAAAATTGTTGTTTGTAACAATAATTTTCATGGAAGAACAACAACTGTAATTTCATTTTCTACTGATCCTGGATCTAAAGATTTTTTTGGTCCTCATACACCTGGATTTATTCACATACCTCATGGAGAAATTAGTGCTTTGGAAAATGAATTTAAAAAAGATAAAAATATAGTAGCATTTTTGGTTGAACCGATTCAAGGTGAAGCAGGTGTTAACGTGCCTGAACCTGAGTACTTAAAAAAAGTCAGAAGCTTATGTTCAGAATTTAATGTCCTGATGATTGCTGATGAAATACAGACTGGTCTAGGGAGAACTGGATCTTTGCTTGCATCTTGTGGTAATTGTAGTTGTGAATCTTCTTGCGAGCAGCAGTCAACTTATGTCAGACCAGATATATTAATTCTTGCAAAAGCATTGAGCGGAGGTACGTATCCTATATCGGCTGTTCTTTGTGACTCTGAAATAATGGAAGTTATTCAGCCTGGCCAACATGGTAGTACTTTTGGTGGAAATCCTTTTGCAGCAAGTATTGCAAAGAAGTCTCTTGAAATAATAATTGATGAAAAACTAGCTCAAAATGCAAGAGTTCTTGGTGAAATATTTAGATCTGAAATGAATAAATATATTAAATCAAGTAAAATAGTTAAACTAGTTAGAGGTAAGGGGCTTTTAAATGCAATTGTAATAAACGATTCTCAAGACAGTCAAACTGCCTGGAATATATGTCTTAAGTTAAGAGACAATGGTCTACTCGCTAAGCCTACCCGTGGGAATGTAATAAGGTTTGCACCTCCTCTTGTTATGACTGAAGATCAATTGTATGATTGTGTTAATATCATCACTTCAACTATTAAAGAATTTGAATAAAAGTATATGAAAGTATATTTTGACAATGCAGCAACTACAAAAGTTAGAGATGAGGTGGTTAACGAGATCTCAGATGTTTTAAAAAACTGTTTTGGAAATCCATCTTCTACTCATTCTTTTGGAAGATCAGCTAAATCATATATTGAAACATCTAGAAAATCAATCGCTAAAATTTTAAACTGTGAACCAGGAGAAATCATTTTTAATTCAGGGGGTACAGAGTCTGACAACTCAATACTCAAATGTGCTGTTAAAGACCTTGGTGTTAAACATGTCATATCATCAAAAATTGAACACCATGCAATAACTCATACTCTTGAAGAAATTGAAAATAAAGATGTAAAAGTACATTATCTTGGCCTAAAGGAAGAAGGAGAGGTCGATTTAGAGGACCTTGAGAGAATATTAAAATCAAATAATGAGCCTAAGCTTGTATCTTTAATGTATATAAATAATGAGATTGGTAATATTCTTGATGTAAAATCAGTTTCAGAATTATGTAAAAAATATAATGCTTATTTTCATTCTGATGCAGTTCAAGCTGTTGGTCACTACCCAATTGATTTAAGTTCATTAAACATTGATTTTTTGACTTCTGCAGGCCATAAATTCCACGGTCCAAAAGGTGTTGGGTTTACATATATAAATAAATCAACAAAAATAAAATCTTTTATCTGTGGTGGTCCTCAAGAGAGAGGGCTTAGAGCAGGTACTGAGTCTGTTCATAATATAGTCGGTATGACTAAAGCTCTGGAGATATCTGTTCAAAACTTAGATAAAGAAATTAAGCATGTTAAATCAATCAAAAGACATATGATTGAAAAACTTAATGATCTTTTTCCTGATATTCACTATAATGGAATGTCTGGAGATCTAGAAAAAAGTACATATACTGTATTAAATGTTTGCTTTCCTATATCCAATGATAAAGCTTCAATGCTTGATTTTCATCTTGATTTGAAAGGTATAGCATGCTCTAAAGGAAGTGCATGTCAATCAGGTAGTTCAAGTGGATCACATGTGCTTAACGAAATACAGGATGAAAAGATTAAGAACTTACCATCTATAAGATTTTCATTCTCACATAATAATTCAATAGAAGAAGTTGATTATTTAATAGAAACCCTTCAAGAGTTTATAAATAGCTAGTAATAAATTTTAGTATTATAGGTCTGTTTATTACCCACACCATCCTCAAATTCAATTAATAAATCATTTTCTCCATCCTCAATAACTGAATCAGATAAATCATGGAAAATTAAATTTTGCTTAGGTTCATATTCAAACAAAGCCCATTTTCCATTTATATATGCTTTATAGTTTTTAATTCCAGATTTATCATCTTTTATCCTGAGTCTTAGTGTTTTATTGGACTTAACGTTTGATTTATTTTTAAAATTTATCGGTCTAATTTCTGGTAATATAGAATCTCTTGAGATAATATACTTTCCCAATGATGAAGTATTGGCTGTAATATATGAATCATTAATCTTAGAGCTTATATAATTAATCTTGTTATTCACAATTTTACCAATAAAAGTTTGACTTAACCTAAGCGAATCTATATTTTTATCAATAGGTATTTTTAATTTAATTGAAGATCGAAAAGGAGTTATTTCTTCACCTAAATCAATAGTATCATTCTTAGAAGTTATATTAAGAAGCACATCTTCATAGAAAGTATTTTTATTAATTTCAACAGCTGATTCTCCCTTTTTAATAAAATATTTTTGATTGGTCAAAATTTCAATCCCATTTAACGGTTTATTGGATTTTAACGAATCAGCGCTTATAATTTTAAATTCAAGATAAGATGAATTGTTGTTCCAATCTGTTACTTTAATATTTACCTTACTATCAGAAATCTCATTAGATTTAATAATACCATTAAAGTCATTTGTTTTTAAAAATGACAAATTAGACCTAGGAGGTGTATAAACCTTTAAAACCCTTCTATTATTTTTAACTAGAGATAAATAATCATACATAAGTTTTTTATAATGATTTTCACTAAACTTAATTCTATCCATACTATAAGAAAACTTCTGGATTGAATCAATTAGAAGTTCAACTTTGTACACACCATTTCTGTTAAATAAGTTTTTGTACTGTATATCATAAATATCTATACCAAATCCTATATCTCCATTAAATATTACATTATCAGCAACATAAGTTGAATCATTGGTTTTAGATATCCTGATTCTTTTAGGTAAATCTCTAACAAGAGTATTGTTTTCATTAATAGTATATAGCCCTCTAATTATTGGTCTTTCAAGATCTTCATATGTATAATTAAACATCAGTGGATTTAAAGCATCTTGAGAATTAGTATCTCGTATTTCAAAATGTAAATGAGCACCAAATGATCTTCCAGTATTTCCTGAGTAACCTAGTAACTCTCCTCTTTTAACTTGTATTTGATCTTTTTTTGGAAACTTTTTTACTGTGAAAGATTTAGATCTATATTGTTCAGATTTAATATATTTTTCAATGTCTGGGCTAAATCTACTCAAATGAGCATATACAGAGCTATAACCGTTTGGATGAGTTATGTAAACTACCTTTCCATATCCGCTAGGACTAACTTCAATTCTAGAAATATATCCATCTTCTATGCTAAAAATGTTTATTCCTTCACCACCCTTAAAATCAATGCCAGTATGAAATCTAGATCTAAATTCTCCAAATGTTCCGGATAGATTAAATGGAGCATCTATAGGTGGATGAAAGTCAACTTCTTGTGAGTGAATAACAATAGATGAAAAAAGAACCAATAATTTGGTTAATAATTTTTGAAAAAACCTCATTCCATTTCAAATTTAAATTAAGATTTTTATAAATTGAAATCATTAAAATAATATTTATCTAATATGCTAGTTAATAACTTAAATTCTTTAAATGAAAAACTCAATACATTATTGGCCAAACTAAATGAACTAAAAAAGTTAAATCAGGAACTTGAGAGTAAGAATGAATATCTGGTAAAATCTAATAAAGATCTAGAGAATAAAATAAAAGTTATACAAGCAAAAGAGAAACAACTTAAGTTAGTCAGTGCTATATCTGACGATAGTGAAAATAAACAATATTTTAAAAATAAAATTGATTATTTAATTCAAGAAATTGACTATTGCATTGAAAGAATTTCAGTTTAAAAATTTATGGGAAACGATAGTATAAAAATAAAGCTAAATATAGGTGATAGACTATATCCCCTTACAGTTGAAAGATCACAAGAATTCTATTTTAGGGAAGCGGCAAAGCTTATTGAAAAAACTATTAAAAATCTTGAAGAAAACTATTCAGTTAGAGATAAACAGGATCTCTTAGCTATGAGTTGTATACAATTTGCTGCAAAAAGTCTTCAAAATAAATCCAAGTCAAATGACTCAGATATTGAATTAGAAGAAATGGTGATAAAAATGATAAATAATATTGATAATTCAATTTAAACTTCATACATTTAACTTAACCTGTATGAGTGATTTTTGGTAAACTCAACGAGTATTAAATTAAGAAAGGTGAGTTTAAATGCTAAAGCAAGCTATCTTGAATAGATCCTTGAATATTTGATTAGCCTTAATCCTGTTTTTTAGGAGTTTACGCAATCACACTCTCATACAGGTTTATTTATGTTAAGAGGTTCCCGTCCTCATCCCATTTTGCAGTTTCGTTTCTTTTTGATTGATCAACACACTTCGATATCCATTCATCATCATATGATACTGAATGTTTTTTTAATACTTCATCGGGTACTCCATCCCAAACATTAGGAATGTTTCCTTTATAACCTAGGTCTTTCATTCCAACCTCTGATGTAAACCACCCTGTCACAACAAAGTATCTGTACGTTGCAAAAAAGCTAGCAGCCTCTGAAAGTTCATCGCTAATATTATCTTGATAGGAAATTTTATCAAAAACTGTTTTAATCTCATCCTCTGAACATTCAAGAATGGTTTTACCAAATTCTTTTTGAAATAATTCATCTAAAACGGTTAATCCTTTTCTTAAGACATTTTCTCCATAATTATTATGTGCTGGTGTACTCCAATCTTTTGCAATGAACTCAATCATCTCAACAACTCCTGCATCTTTAATGTCACCAAACTCATTAGGCGGAACAATAATATTTGCAATTTTTTCAATAGTACTTAGCTCATTATCATTAAAAAATACTGAGTTCAAGAATTTCTCATCTCTACTTTTTTCATAAGCTGTCCTCCCATACTGGTATTCCCAAACTTTATTGGCTATATTTTCACCTTCTGGAGTTATACAGCTTTCCAGTGTTATTGAAGTTCCAATAGCTGAAAGTAAAATAGTTTTAATGCTGTCCCTTCTCTTCATTATATATTTTGTTTTTTTAGCTCTGAAATAATATGCTCAGAAGTTCTCCATGCTAGTGCCATGATTGTCCATGTTGGATTCTTGTCACCTTTAAAAACAAATGGCCCAGCATCTACAACATATACATTATCCACATCATGAAGACGTTCATATTTGTTCACAACAGATGTGTTAGGGTTGTCGCCCATTCTCGTTGTTCCAACCTCATGAATTATTGACCCTGGAGTAGAAATTCCATAATTTTGATCTTTCCCTGGCTTATCTCCTAATATAATACCATCCATATTATAAGCTAATTCTTCATAAGTATCTTGAGCATGTTTTGCCTGTTTTAGTTCAGAATCAGACCAATTGTATTTAAACTTTAATACAGGTATACCAAACTTATCTTTCTTATTATTATCTATTTCACAATAATTATTAACATTAGGCAAAGCAGCACCTCTAGTCTCTAAGGAAATTGTTGATCCCCAATATTTTTTTACATCTTTTCTGATTTGATCTCCATATCCACCAACTCTTAACCCAAAAAACTTATTAAAATCATTTGGTATATATCCACCAACTCCAAACTGAGGCATTCCTAAATTTCTATAGGAGGTTTCAATATGATATCCCAGAGGAAAATCAAGTTTTTTATCATGTAACCACCAGGGAGTGTAGACATGAGCTCCACCAACTCCATCTTCATTATAAGTCTCCCTATTCATAAGTTCAGGGATAAAGATTTGTTTTGAAGTACCAACTGTGTCTTGTAAATATTTTCCTATTAAACCACTACTATTTCCTAGACCATTTGGATGCGCATTGCTTTTTGAATTTAACAGAATTCTTGCACTGCTACATGATGATGCTCCAAGGATTACAATTTTAGATTCTAATTTATATTCCTTGCCATTCTTTTTGTTTATGTATGATATTCCAGTTGCCCTTCCATTTTTATCAGTAGTTATTTCTCTAACCATTGAATCAGTATAAAGATCTACAAATCCGCCTTTCAAAGAAGGTATAACATAGCATGAGCTAGCTGAGAAGTCACCATAGACAGAGCATGATCTTTCACATTGGCCACAGTAGAAACAAAGACCTCTTTCATTATTAATTCTTTTTGTAAGTACTGAAAGTCTTGAAGGAATTACATTTATTCCGGCTTTTTTTGCACCCTTGATATAATAAAGTTCATGTAGACGAGGTTTTGGAGGTGGGAGGAAAAATCCGTCTGGATCGTTTGGTAGATTTTCTTTTGTACCAAATACACCAATTAATCTATCTAATTTGTCATAATATGGTTTGATATCTTCATATGAAATTGGCCAATTTTGATCAATACCATAATTATCCTTACACTTAAAATCCTTAGGTCCTAATCTAGATGCAATTCTTCCCCAGTGATTTGTTCTACCTCCAAGCATTCTTGATCTCCACCACATAAAATTTGTATTTTCCTTGGATGAATATGGCTCGCCATCAACTTTCCAATCTCCATATGACATATGAAAGTCCCCAAATCTTCTTGTAACAGAAGACCCTCTTCTGGGAGATTCCCAAGTCCATTTTAATTGAGTTTGTTGTTTAGGATCTGCAGGATCAAAATATGGTCCAGCTTCAATTAGTGCAATGTTCAAGCCAGCATCAGATAAGATTTTTGTTGCCATACCACCAGCAGCTCCTGAACCTACAATAATGGCATCATATTTCTTTTTTGTATTCAAAATCTCCATAAACCACTCGAAATTTAATTATTTTTAATTTAAACTCTTATGTAATAATTATAAAATATGGTTATTGAAATATGTGCAACATCAATAGAGTCAATTCTAAATGCTCAAAATGCGGGAGCACATAGATTAGAATTATGTCAAAATTACAGCATAGGTGGAGTAACTCCATCAGAACAATTTCTTCATGAGGCTATAAAAGTTTCATCATTACCAATAAATGTTTTGATAAGACCAAAAGGAGGTGACTTTATTTTTAATGATCAAGAATATGATCTTATGATTAATAAAATCAACTTGTTTAAAGCATATAATGTTAAAGGGTTTGTTATAGGATTTATGGAAAAAGATAGAAGTTTAAACTCTGATATTTTATCAGAGTTCAGAAAAATCACAAAGGGTTTCGAATTAACATTTCATAGGGCATTTGATTTCCTTGCTAATCAAGAAGAATCTCTAGAGTTATTAATAGAAAAAGATTTTAATAGAATACTATGCTCAGGTCATGAATTAAGTGCAGAAAAAGGGTTAGAAAATCTTATAAATTATAATAAAATTTCAAATGGTAGAACTACAATAATGCCCGGTGGTGATATTAACTTGGATAATTTCCAAAAATTTAAAAATTCAAGCTTTAATGAGATTCATCTATCTGCAATAAACCTCAATGATTCGCCTCATTCTAATTTTAATATTATTAAAGAAATTGTTGAGTTGAGTAAATAATAAAGTGTTATTTTTGAAAAAAAATTATATGGCTTTTGATATTGATGTAATTAAACGAGTATATTCTGAAATGTCAGTTAAAATCGATAAAGCTAGGAAGCTTCTAGGAAGACCCATGACATTATCAGAAAAAATTCTTTATTCGCATCTATGGGATGGAAATAATGAAAAAATTTTTGAAAGAGGATCAGATTATGTTGATTTTGGACCAGATAGAGTTACATGTCAAGACGCAACTGCTCAAATGGCTCTACTTCAATTTATGCAGGCTGGAAAAGAAAAAGTTGCTGTTCCAACTACTGTTCATTGTGATCATCTAATTCTTGCACAATCTGGTGCTCAAAAAGATTTACAAAACGCTAATAAAGTTAGTTCTGAAGTGTTTAATTTTTTGGAATCTGTTTCAAGGAAATATGGAATAGGATTTTGGAAGCCAGGAGCTGGAATTATTCATCAAGTAATACTTGAAAACTATGCTTTCCCAGGAGGTATGATGATAGGCACTGATTCACATACAGTAAATGCAGGAGGACTTGGTATGGTAGCTATTGGAGTAGGTGGCGCCGATGCTGTAGATGTGATGGCTGGAATGCCATGGGAATTAAAGTTTCCCAAATTGATAGGAGTAAAATTAACAGGTAACCTTAATGGTTGGACTTCGGCTAAGGATGTTATACTTAAAGTTGCAGGAATTTTAACTGTAAAAGGTGGAACAGGTTATATAATAGAGTATTTTGGAGATGGTGCTGAATCTCTCTCTTGTACTGGTAAAGGAACAATTTGTAATATGGGTGCTGAGGTTGGAGCTACAACATCCATTTTTGCCTATGATGATTCAATGGAAAGATATCTTATTTCAACAGACAGGCAAGATGTGGTTGAAGCTGCAAGAATTATCAAGCACGAATTAAGATCTGATTATGAAGTCTACAAAAATCCAGAAAAATATTATGACCAAATCATTGAAATTGATCTAGATAAATTATCTCCTCACATAAATGGACCATTTACTCCAGATCTAGCCACACCAGTTAGTGAGATGAAAGCTAAAGTTGAATCTGAAGGTTGGCCTAATGAAATTCAATGGGGTTTGATAGGGTCCTGTACAAACTCATCCTATGAAGATTTGTCAAGAGCCGCATCAATTGCAAAACAAGCTCTAGACAATAAAATAAAGATCAAATCTAAACTTGGAATCAATCCTGGATCTGAACAAGTAAGATTTACAGCTGAAAGAGATGGGATTATTGATATTTTTGAAAAACTTGAAAGTAAAATATTTACTAATGCATGTGGACCCTGTATTGGACAGTGGAATAGGGAAGGTGAAGATAAATCTGAAAAGAATTCTATAATACACTCTTTTAATAGAAACTTTGCAAAAAGGGCAGATGGTAACCCGAACACTCATGCATTTGTTTCATCTCCTGAAATGGTTATGGCAGTTGCTCTCTCAGGTAAACTTGACTTTAACCCCTTGACAGATAAGCTAATGAATGAGTATGGTGAAGAAATTATTCTCAGCCCACCAATTGGTGATGAGTTACCTTCTAAGGGTTTTGCATGTGAAGATAATGGGTATGTAGAGCCTCCTGTTGATGGTAAAGACATAGAGATTATAATTAACCCTGAATCTCAAAGGCTTCAAAAACTTGAACCTTTTCTTCCTTGGGATGGAAAAAATATAATGAATGCAAGGCTACTTATTAAAGCTCACGGTAAGTGTACGACAGATCATATTTCTATGGCAGGTCCATGGTTAAGATTTAGAGGTCATCTTGACAATATATCGGATAACTGCTTAATTGGAGCAGTTAACCACTTTAATATGAAAACTAATAGTGTTAAGAACTTAATCACAGGTGAATATGGTCCTGTTCCTGAGACTCAAAGATTTTATAAAAAAAATGATATTGATACAATTGTTGTAGGGGATCATAATTATGGAGAAGGTTCATCAAGAGAGCATGCAGCAATGGAACCAAGACATCTTGGAATTAAGGCAGTCATTGTTAAGTCTTTTGCAAGAATACATGAGACTAATTTAAAAAAGCAGGGAATGCTTGCATTAACTTTTGATAATGAATCTGATTATGATAAAATACAGGAAGATGATATTTTTAACTTTATTGATCTTGAGTCATTTTCTCCTGGTAGACAATTAAGTCTAGAATTAGTCCATAAAGACCAATCAAAAGAGATTATAAAAATTAATCATACCTTTAACTCTCAGCAAATAGAGTGGTATAGAAATGGTTCTGCACTAAATCTAATAAAAGCTAATAATTTCTGATGAAAGATTTGAAATATTTAATGTCTTATTCAATTGCATTAATTGCATTTTTAGGTATTTCAATTGGAGGTTTCTATAATTATTTAGCTGTTATATATACGTTTGTTTTTATACCTTTATTAGAAGTTCTTGTTAAAAAAAGTGATGAAAAATATACAGAACAAGAAAAAGCAAACAGATTATTAGATCCTTTTTTTGATATTCTTTTGTATTTAAATGTTCCAATTGTTTTTGGAATTTTCTTTTTTTCTCTAAATAAGTTAACTCTGGTAACTTCAATTTCAGATGTTGTAGGTATAATTTTATCTGCAAGCATAGTTATGGCTACAAATGGAATTAATGTAGGTCACGAGTTGGGTCACAGAAAATCATTATTTGCAAGAACTTGCTCAAAAATACTATATCTTCCTTGTCAATATATGCACTTTTACATTGAGCATAATTTTGGGCATCATATAAACGTTGCAACCCCAGAAGATCCTGCTACAGCAAGATATAAGCAAAACCTTTACAGTTTCTGGATAACATCTGTTTTTAGAACATATATAAGTGCTTGGAAAATTCAATTAAGACTATTGAAAGTTTCTAAAAGAAGTTTTTTTTCAATTAAAAATGATATGATCTTCTATACATTTTTTCAATTATTATTTATAGCTCTGATTTATTACTACTATGGTCTGTACATTACTTTATTATCTATTTTAATGTCTGTAATATCATTTCTGTTTTTAGAGACAATCAATTATGTTGAACATTATGGTCTTTTGAGAAAAAAAGAGTCTAATGGTAGATACGAAAGAGTAAAGCCTCATCATTCATGGAATTCAAATCATACAATTGGAAGAATTGTATTGTATGAGCTAACTAGGCATAGTGATCATCACTTTAAGTCTTCAAAAAAATATCAAGTATTAGAATCCTTAGATGACTGTCCTCATCTACCATATGGATATCCAACTTCAATACTATTATCACTTATCCCGCCAATATGGTTTAGTATTATGAACCCTCTAGTAAGGCTTCACATGGGGTATAAGGATTAACCTACTTAAGTTAATTCGAAATCTTATTCTCCTTAATCTAAAGTTCAATGATTGTGAGTAAGTGAGGATATCTCTGATTCAGGATCCGGACAACTTATATATCTAATTCCAGAAAATTTTCTTTCAAACATTCTGTCCTTAGCCCTTATAAAGTCATTTAAGTCTATATCAGATCTAGTGCTAGCAGGGTACATAATATCTGTAGGATCTGAACTGTGTTCATATTTATAGACATCATGACCAAACTCATGATACATAACCCAGAGTCTTTCTAATAAATTTAAATCTGACCATTCATCATACAATACACCTATTCTTACTCTCTCATCATTACAATATCCAACAAAGGCTGAATAAGCAATTTTATCTGGTGTTAATCCAGCGATTACTTGAGCATCAGTAGTATACTCAAAAAATATGTCTAGAAATTTTGTTTGCTCTCCAAAATCTGGGCCTCCATTACCAGAGCATTTCACATCTTCAACAAATTTATTCCAATATTGAATTAAGTTATCTCTATCGGTTGTCTGGTAATTAAGTAAGCTACTATAATCAACACAACTGAAAATTTGTTCAAATTGGTCTACAACTTCTTCTGACTTATTTGACTCGTCAGATTTTGAACATCCTAATATTGATAAAAAGATTAAAAAAAAGTATAAATAATAATTTTTCATATTTTAATGGTAGCGAGAGGGAGATTTGAACTCCCGACCTCCGGGTTATGAATCCGACGCTCTCACCAACTGAGCTACCTCGCCAAATTATAAGAAATGCAAATATATAAAACAAATCTAAAGAAAGTTCCTCTAAAAAATCGTTTATTGATGTTTATAATAACTTTTTTTAATATATTAAGAAAATAATTTGCTTGCATGAGTCAAAAGAAAGAATTTACTTTAGAATACGATTTTCAATCTTCTCCTCAACTTCTATTTCAATATTTGTCAACACCTTCTGGTCTTTCAGAATGGTTCTCGGATGATGTAAACTACAGAGGAGAAAAGTATACTTTTTTTTGGGGAGATTCTGAGGAATATGCTAGAGTTTTATCAAAAAAATCTAATGAAAAAATTAGATTCCAGTGGATTAATGGTGAATCAGATGAAGAAGACTATTTTTTTGAATTTAAGATTCAAATGGATGAAATTACAAAAGACGTTTCACTTATTGTTACAGACTTTTCCGAAGAAAATGAAATTGAAGAAGCTAAGTTATTGTGGAATAGTTTAGTTGCTGACCTTAAGCAAGTACTTGGTTCATCTTAATTTAATGAAATATCATCTGGAGAATTAGACCAGATTTTATATTCATGACCTAATCCATCAATTATCTTATTCCAGCTGTTTTTCTTTAAATTGAATAAATTAAATGAATAGTTGTCAATTACAATCCAGCTTTTATTTTTTATTTCAAACTCTAATTGTTCAGAATCCCACCCTGAGTATCCTTGAAAAAAAATAATATCATTTAGGCTAATTTTACCATCATTTATTAATTCTATAGCAGTTTGTACATTATTTCCCCAATAAATACTATTTTCTACCCAAAAAATCTCTAAGTTTTTAATTTTCTTGTTAATAATAAAAAATGTTTGATCAGAAACAGGACCACCAAAATTAAACTTAAATTTTTTACCAAGAGTATTAGCCTCATTTTTCATAAATAAAATACCTCCAGGTCTATTTAAAATAAAACCAGTATGCCCATTGGAAGATTCTTCAACTAATAAAATAATTGATTTATAGAAAATCATATCAGTCAAAAGATTCTGAGATGATATCAAAATTTTGCCTTTCATGTAAAAAAAAAGAGCTTCTATTAGAAGCTCTTTAACACATATTTTAAATGAATTTAAAACTTAGTTAACTGAGCCAGATAGTTCAGCACCAGCTTTAAATTTAACAACCTTTTTAGCAGGGATTTTAATAGTAGCCCCAGTTTGTGGATTTCTACCGTCTCTTGCAGCTCTTTGAGAGACTGACCAAGAACCAAATCCAACTAGAGACACACGACCACCGCCTTGTAAAGTTGAACTAACACTCCCTAGAAAAGATTCTAGAGCTTTTTTTGCTGATGCTTTAGAAATACCAGCGTCAGCTGCCATAGCATCAATTAATTCTGATTTGTTCATATCACTTAATTTTAATGTTTACTAAATATATATGAATAATTGTGTAAGTCCCAATAAATAAAGGCTCAAAAGTAGTTTTTTGTTAATAAATAGACTGTTTTTGTTGATAATGTTCAAAATTTAACTAATAAACAATTGAATTATCATAAAATTTATACCCATTTAATAGGTCTTTTGACAACATCTCCTTTTTGTTCTCTAGTTGAATTCTAATACAATTAATTACACCGTCTTTTGAAAAAATATGTATTTCATTATTAATAACTAATACTTTTCCAATTGATGATTCATTGGAACTTCTTCTTCTCAATAAACTTGCTTTTAGAATCTTTACTCTAACTTCCTTATCTCCATTTTTTAAAGTTGTCCAAGAGCCAGGTCTAGGTGACAAACCTCTAATCATCCCCAAGATTTTATTAGTGTTGTCATTCCAGTTAATTCTTGTATTTGTTGAATTTAACTTAGGAGCTAAATTTAAATCTTTGCTTTGATCTTGCTTTTGAATTTTAGCTTTACCGCTAGCAACAATCTTAATCGTCTTTAACAGAACCTCTGAACCAATAACTGACAGTCTATTATATAGACTTTTAAAATCATCATTATCATTTATTAAAATTTCTTGTTTTAGTATAATGTCTCCATGATCAATTTTTTCATTAATAAAAAAAGTCGTAACACCTGTAATTCTCTCATTATTTATTAAAACCCAATTAATGGGTGCTGCTCCTCTATAGTCAGGAAGAAGAGACGCATGAAGATTGATTGTGCCAAGTGCTGGTATCGAAAATACTTCTTTTGGTAATTTTTTAAATGCAACTACAATAAATAATTCAGCACCTAAAGACGAAATTTCATATAAAAAATCCTCATTTGTAAGATTCTCAGGTTGTTTAATTGGGATATTGTTATCAGATGAAAACCTTTTAACTTCACTTTCATTCATTTTTAACCCTCTTCCTGATTTTTTGTCTTGTGAAGTAACAACACAAACAACATCAAAACTGTCATTTATTGCTTTTAATGATTTTACTGCAAAATCTGGAGTTCCAAAAAAAATTATTTTTGTTTTTTTCATTATAAATTATTTATGATAAACTCTACTCTTTCTTTAACACTAATATTTGGAACTTCAACACTTAAGATTGAAGATTCATCATAAATTTGATATATAAATGGAGAAATTTTTCTTGCTTCTTCGTATTCCTCAATTCTATTATCATCTTTGGTGTATATCTCCTTCCAAGATGGAAAAATAAAGACCATATCATATTTATAGTTTTTTAGTAATTCTTCCCAATAATCAGTTGATTGATTTATGGATCTCAAGTATGCAGTTATCTCATGCACACCTCTATCATAAAAAATAATATCATCTTTACATGAGATCTTTATGGCATCATTGTAATCATTATCTCTTTTTGTAAGAATTTCATTGCTAATTTTAATTGGGTCTAATTTAAAACTTGAGCCCTTTAAACTATAATCTGATAGAATATCTCTAGCAGCCTCATCGAAGCAAACAAAACCTAATTTCTTAAGTTCATTTATGACTGAGGTCTTTCCTGTACTAGGCCCTCCAGCTAGAACAACCCTTTTATTATTTTTTTCACTTAGCATACCAGACAAATGATTGTTTATATTTGCATCACATTACAAAATTAATTGCCTTGTCTAATAAAAACACTAAATCCGAAGATTTTTATTCAAGATTTAAAGATCAGCTCCTTGAATCTCAGGATTGGCCAGGTCTATACATATTTAAGTTCATTGTTAAAGACAAGAGTGAAGAATATGACCAGTTAAAAAATTATCTAAATAATTACGAAGGAAAAAAATCTCTAAAATCCTCATCAAATAATAAATTCTTGAGCCTGACGTTTGAATACTTCGCAGATTCACCTATTGATGTAATCAATATATATAAGGGTATAGAGGATATAGATAACATAATAAGCCTTTAATTTGGTAATTAATTTCTTAAATTGCGAGATATGAATTCATTAGAATATAATACTGAAAGAAAAAAGCTAATTATACCGGAATATGGAAGACATGTTCATCAAATGGTTGACCAAGCAGTTTTGGTTAAAGATAAGGCAGAGAGGAACAAAATGGCTAAGGCTATAATTGGCGTAATGGGTAATCTAAACCCCCATCTAAGAGATGTTCCGGATTTTCAACATAAACTTTGGGCTCAACTATTTATAATGTCAGATTTTCAGCTAGATGTTGATAGTCCTTTTGAAAAACCTTCAGAGGATATCTATAAAAATAGCAAGCCGAATAAACTTAATTATCCTCAAAGTCATCCCAAATATCGTTTCTATGGAAATAATATAAAAAAAATGATAGATATAGCTATTGGATGGGAAGATGGAGATTTAAAGAACAAACTTGTATTGAATATAGCTAACCACATGAAAAAATGTTTTCTTAACTGGAACAAGGACTCAGTTGAGGATAAAGTGATTGTTGGTCATCTATTAGATATGTCTAATGGAGACTTAAAACTTAAAGATTCAGATTTACCTTTAACAGATTCAAGTGAATTTCTTAAAAATAAAGTGAAGACCTCAAATCATAAACAAAATAAAAACAGAAAAAAGACCAAAAGAAGATTTTAATGTCTAGTATTAGAGTTAAAGGCGGTAAAAGATTATCTGGAGAAATAACACCTCAAGGTGCTAAAAATGAAGCTCTTCAGGTAATTTGTGCTGCACTTTTAACTGAGAGTGATGTTGTAATCTCCAACATACCAAATATCATTGATGTAAATAAACTAATAGATATTCTTAAAAATTTGGGTGTAAGTATTTCAGAAATTGATAAAGGTAAATTTAGTTTTAATGCTAAGAACATAGACCTAAATTATTTAAATAACTCAAGCTTTGCGAATGATGCAAAATCTTTAAGAGGTTCGATAATGTTGGTAGGTCCTTTGCTATCTAGATTTGGTTCTGCCTCTATACCTAGGCCAGGTGGTGACAAAATTGGTAGGAGAAGATTAGATACTCATTTTGACAATCTTGAAAAACTTGGTGCAGAACTTAATTACTTGTCAGAAGATAAAACATATTCAATAGAATCAAAGGGAAGACTTATTGGCACAGACATACTTCTAGATGAAGCATCTGTTACAGGAACAGCAAATATCATTATGGCCTCTGTTCTTGCTGATGGAGATACATCTATTTACAATGCTGCATGTGAACCGTATATTCAACAACTATGTTCAATGTTAAATAATATGGGTGCAGATATTAGTGGTATAGGTTCTAATTTATTAAAAATCAAAGGGGTTGAGAAATTAAATGGAACAACTCATAATATTCTGCCTGATATGATTGAAATAGGAAGTTGGATTGGCTTGGCAGCAATGACAAAAAGTAAACTTAGAATTAAGAATGTGTCATGGGATAATTTAGGTCAAATTCCAGATGTCTTCAGAAAACTTGGTATTACAATCCAGAGAGATGGGGATGATATGCTTATACCTGAGCATAAAAACGGATATTCAATTACGAATTACATTGATGGTTCAATACTTACTATATCAGATGCTCCATGGCCAGGTTTTAGCCCTGATTTAATTTCGGTAATACTTGTTATAGCAACTCAAGCTAAAGGAAGTGTCCTTATACATCAAAAAATGTTTGAAAGCAGATTATTTTTTGTAGATAAATTAATTGATATGGGAGCTAAGATAATTTTGTGTGATCCGCATAGAGCTTCAGTTATTGGACATGATTTTAAATCTTCTTTAAAGTCTACTACTATGACATCTCCTGACATTAGAGCAGGGATAGCACTTTTGATTGCAGCTCTATCAGCAAAAGGAGAAAGTATAATTCAAAATGTTGACCAAATAGATAGAGGATATGAAAATATCGTAAAAAGACTAAAAAAAATAGGAGCTGATATTGAAAGAATCTAATCTATCTTTTAGATATTTTATTATTTGATATACCTCTCTGTAAATTACATTTAAATCTGTCAACACTATCCTTTCTTAAAACAGTATGTTTAGTTTTTCTTCCAGAGACTCTCTCTCTCCAAAGCTTAAAGCTATTTCTTTTCAAATTATTTCGCATAATACTTATCAATTCCTTTTCGTTTATATTGAATTGATTAAAAATAGCTTCAAATGGTGTCCTGTCTTCCCACGCCATTTCTATAATTCTATCTATTTCTCTTAAACTAAACTTATTCATTATGTATTTTATTTAAAAAATTCTCAGCAGTTAATAGATGCTTCTGCTTCTTATTTATATCCATTTTGTCAAAAGTATTTACCAACATTCTTAATCTTGGATTTTTAATAAAAAAATCTCTTTGTTTGTCCATAAATCTCCAAAACAGACCATCCCATATATCATTCCAGTTACCTTTTTTATAATCGCTCATTTTAGATATATAATTGCTACTACTGATGTAAGGTTTTGTAGACATTAATCCTCCATCTGCAAATTGACTCATACCATATACATTTGGAACCATTACCCAATCAAATGAGTCTATAGATACCTCCATGAACCATCTATAAACTTCATCTGGATCAAACTCACATAATAACATGAAATTTCCAACAATCATTAGTCTTTCTATATGATGAATATAGCCAGTTTCACTTACCTTCTTAATTGAAGAGTCTAAAGGCTCTATCCCTGTTGTTCCATCATAGAATGATTTAGGAATTTTACTTTTAAAGCCCCAAAAATTATTTGTCCTTTCAAAACTACCCTTAACTTGATATATACCTCTGATAAACTCCCTCCATCCAATAAGTTGTCTTATAAATCCTTCTGTTGAATTGATTGGAATATCATTTTTTATCGAGAATTCTATACTGACATCTAATAAGTCTTTAATATTTATTAGACCTACATTTAATAAAGGGCTTAAAACACTATGATTTAAAGTAAGTTCATCCTTGACAACTGCATCTTCATAATCCCCAAACTCTAAAAATCTATCATTTAAAAATTGATTTAACCATTGATCAGCTTCATCATATGTAGTTGGGTAATTAAATAAGCCAAGTGATCCAAAATTGTTATGGAATTTTTTTTCAACATATTTTTCAGATTCTATTACATAACTATTTTTTTTTGGATTATTAATTACCGGGGGAATTTTGTCTTTGGGAAACTTTTTTCTGTTCAGTATATCGTATGTCCATTCTCCACCTTCTGGTTCACCTTTAGAATTTATAAGTATGTTTCTTTTTTTTCTTTCTGATTTGTAGAATGAAGTTTGAAAAAACTTTTGCTTAGAATCTTTGAAAAAATATTTTAATTCTTCGGAGGAATTAATAAATAGTTTTGATTCATGAACTACTAAATCGATCTTTAACTCTTTTGAAACTCTTTTTATTCTTCTGTTTAGAAGATAATCAACAGGATCGTAAATCTCGATTTTTTTGTATCCTTGACTATTGATATTTTTAATTGATTCAATAATATTAGACTCCTTTTCATAAGAGTTTATATAACTAACATCTAATCCTTTTTTTATAAGATAGTCTTCATAAAACTTCATGGATGATCTATGAAATGATATTTTTTGTTTGTGAAAATTGTATTGATTGAAGAAAAGATCCTCTTCAATAAGAAAAACTTTATAATCAGAGTCAATAAATATACTTTCTCTGAATAATTGATTAGGAAAAATTATACAACATTTCTTATCCATTTAACCAAGTGTTTACATAATCTTTATTAGGATCATATCTTTCAGATTGAAGTGTAGGATTAAACTTTCTAAATGGCATTGAGTCGTTTCCAATACCTGCATTATAAAGCCAATTACCATAATTGCTATGAACATCATAATCAATTAGAAGTGCTTCAAAATATTCTGCTCCTATTCTCCAGTCAACCTTCAGTTCTTTTGTTAAATAATTTGCTACATTTTGTCTACCTCTGTTTGACATGAATCCGGTAGATGCAAGTTCTATCATATTTGCATTTACAAATGTTTCTTTAGTCTCTCCTTTTATCCAATTTTTAATTTTTATGTTTTCTTGTGACCATTCCTTTTCACTACCATATATTCCATCTTTGCTAAAAAACTTATTTCGATGTTGCATTGAAACATATTTAAAGAAATCTCTCCAAAGAAGTTCAAAAAACAACCAATAGGTAGATTCATTTTTTTCTACATCATTTTCATATTCCATAAGTTTATTATAAATGTATCTAGCTGATAATGATCCATTTGCAAGCCAGGATGAAAATTTTGAACTATAGTTTTTTCCAAGTAGACCGTTACGAGTATGCTTATACTTAGATACATTTTTTGTTCTAAAAAAATAGTCATCAACCCTAGACTTGCCAGCAGTTTCACCTCCTTTAAATTTGAAAACTGAATTTTCATTAACTTCAAACTCTTCAAAGCCTAAATCATTTAGATTTGGAATATCATAATCAACTTCCAATAGATTATCATTACTCATTGGCTTAGGAATTGATATTGGACTATTAACCTTTAAGTATTTTTCACATTTTTTCCTAAAATTTGAAAAACCTCTAGGAATATTTTCATAAATATTTTTAACATCTTCTGGAGAATATAAAAACTGATCAAAATATTTTAGGGTATTTATATTTTTAGGTATAGACTCTTCCTCAATTAGTTCATCCCTTGTCCACTCTCTCTGCATATGTATTAAGTCAACATCATACTTCAAAATAAATGATTTGAATGACTCTTTAATCTCTTTAAAATCAATAATAAGAGAGATATTTAAATTATTTAGGTTTTGCTTAAGATTAGTAATAGATTCAAGTAAAAACTTAGCTCTGTACTTCTCTGTTTTTTTGAAACCATACTGTGTATATTTAAAATTATTTGGATCTATATTTACATATCCTATAACTCTATCAGAGTGATTGACAGCATTATAAAGAGCAGAATTGTCTTCAACCCTTAAATTATTTCTGAACCAAACTATACTTGTATTTTTTTTGCTCGACATTTCTTGCTACAATATTTAATTTCAGCCCAATTTTTTTCCCATTTTTTTCGCCAAACAAACTCTAAACCACATGTTGAGCATATTTTTTTAGGTAGGTTAGGTTTTTTTACACCTCTCATTAATTAGTTTTAACAGAACTCATACCTCCATCAAATGGTATTATCTGTCCAGTCATCCACTTGCTCTCATCAATAAGTAAAAACTTGACTATTTCAGCAATATCTTTTGCTGATCCAATCTCTTTTAAGGGATGTCTATTTCGAGCATTTTCAATCTTAGTTTCTGAATTAAGGAATTTTTCAGACATTGGAGTCTTAAGAATAGAGGGAGCAATAGCATTTACCCTAATCTTTGGTGCAAATTCAGCAGCTAGTGATCTAGTTAATCCTTCAATTGCACCTTTTGACGCAGAAACAGAACTATGAAATGGCATACCCAACTTAACCGCAACTGTGCTAAAGAAAACTACACTAGCACTTTCTGAGGATTGAAGCCTTGGTAAAACAGCCTGAAGAATTTTTACACAACCTAATATGTTAATATTAAAATCATCAATAAAAGTTGACGGTTTTAGACCTTTAAATGGTCTTAAATTAATTGTGCCTGGCAAATAGATGAACCCATCTAGGCTGTCAGGGAGCCAATCTGCATTATAATCTTCATCCAAGTCTAATTTTTGTGCAGTAATATTTAATCCAGAAAACTTATCCGGATTTCGAGTTGATACAAAGACTTTGTGATCATTCTCTAATTTCATTGATAGCTCATAACCAATTCCAGATGAGCCACCTATTAGTAAGATGTTTTTCATTATTTATAATCCCCAAATATTTTAATTAATTCTAGTTGTCTGTATTTAAAAATACTGTTCAATTTAGAATTAATAAATAGGGAATTTAGAAGCTTTCCAAGAGGACCTAGTGGTAATTTATAATGAATTACATCTTCCATAAGAACACCACCTTTAATTTCCTTGATAAAGTGTTTGTGATGCCAAAAACTATATGGACCAAACCTTTGCTCATCAATAAAGAATTCATTAGTATTCACTTGTGTTATTTCAGTTACCCAATTAATTTTAATTCCAAGTAAAGGTTTCACAGTGTACTGAATGATTTGACCTGGATAAGCTTTCTTCTTATCCCAATCAGTAATTTTGAAATCCATAGACTTGGGAGTTATTAATTCCAAATTATTTGGCGATGATAAAAAATCCCATGCTTCATTCAAACTTATAGGTAGCTTTTGTGAATATTTTAACTTAAAGACCTCCATTTATAATTTCTGTTAATTTATTTGTTACTTGAGGTACTGGAAGACCCAAAACACTTGTGTAGCTTCCATTAACATTTTCTACTCCTATCATTCCAATCCAATCTTGTATGCCATAACTTCCTGCTTTATCGATCGGATTTATATTTTCAACATAAAAATCAATTTCTTTTTCAGTTAGAAGTTTATAGGTCACTTTGGTAGTTTCGGTTATTATTTCAAAATTCTTTTTGGTAAGAAAGCCTATAGATGTAATAACATCGTGAGAATTACCTGCAAACATTTTTAGCATTGACTTAGCCTCATTTTTATCTTTTGGTTTACCCCAACATTTATCTTCAAACCAGACTAAAGTATCGGCAAGAATTATTATTTGATTGTTTTCAACTATTTTTTTAAAAGGAGTTGCTTTGTTTTCCACAATATGTTCGGCAATCTCTTTTGCTTTAAGATGCTCTGGAAAATCTTCATTAACAGGGATTGAGTTAACTTGAAAAGAAATTCCAGTCATTTCTAATAATTCTTTTCTTCTTGTTGAGCTTGATCCAAGAATTATGTTGTAATTGGAATTATTTATTAAATCCATTTGTTATGAATTCTCATTACCTGTTCAATTACATCTCTTACACATCCTAAACCACCATCTTTGTGAGATATGTAATCGCAAATTGATTTTACGTCAACAGACGCATCCTTGGGGCAAGATGAAACTCCAACTACTTTAAGAACATCAATGTCTGGATTATCATCTCCCATATATAAAATGTTTTTTGAATCAATTTTTTTTTCTTTAATAAATTCATAAAAAACTTCAATTTTATTAAATGCCTTTAGAAATACATCTTCAACTCCAAGTGAGTTCAATCTTTTTCTAACATTTTCTTGCATTCCACCAGAGATAATAGCTATTCTATAGCCTTTAGAAATAGCATATTTTATAGCGTAACCATCTTTTGCGTAAAATTGTCTATCAATTTTTCCATCATGTGTGTATATAATTTTTCCATTAGTCATTACACCATCTACATCAAAAATAAATGTGGTAATATCTTTTAATCTTGTTTTGTAAGAATCCATAGTAATTTAAAGATGCAAATTTAATTAAACTTTAACACCTAATTGTTTAGAATTACTCTAAATATTAAAAATTCATATTTATCTTTGGGGCCTACTAATGGGATCAAAAATTTTACAGCTTCTTTTCTCAACAAAATTTATGCTCGTGTTGCTTATTTTGTTTCCTGTAGCGATGGGTATCGGTACTTTTTTAGAGAGCTGGTATTCTACAGACGCTGCAAGAATTTGGATTTATAATGCATGGTGGTTTGAGCTCCTCATGCTTTTGCTTATGGTTAATTTCATGGGTAATATAAAGAAGTATAACTTGCTTAGTAAAGAGAAGCTATCTGTATTAATACTTCATCTTTCTTTTATTTTTATTTTACTTGGTGCCTTCGTAACTAGATACATTGGCGATGAGGGGGTAATGCCTATTAGAGAAAATAATGTATCAAATACTTACCTCTCAGAAAAAACATATTTAACAGTTTTTGTAGATGGAACTGAGGATGGTGTGCCTCAAAGAAAGACATTAAAGTCATACCTTCTTTTATCTGAACATGTAAATAATGATTTTATTATAAATGATGATTTTTACTCCAAAGATTTTTCCATTTCATTCGATGATTACAAAGAAAATGTAACTGAAGGTTTAGTCCTTGATCCCTCTGGAGAAAGATATATTAAACTTGTAGAGGCACTTGATGGAAATAGGCAAGAGCATTATATCAAGGAGGGACAAGTTACTAGTATACAAAATATACTATTTTCATTTAATTACTACCAAAAAGGTGCTATAAATCTCACCTCTGAAGCTGGAGAATATTATATAGAATCCCCGTTTGATGGAATTTATACCATAATGTCTAACCAACAAAGCGCAGAATTAAATAAAGATAAAAAACAGCTACTTGAATTAAGATCTCTGTATCAAATACCTGGATTTCAGTTTGTTTTTCCTGAACCTGCATTAAGAGGAGTTTTTGAGATTGTAGATGCTGAAGTAACTGATCGAGAAGTTGAGGATGCTCTATACCTTAAGGTAAATTATAATGGAAAGTCGGAGGATGTCTCTTTATTGGGTGGGAGAGGGTACGTTAATAATCCTAAAAAGGTAACTATTGATGATCTTGATTTTTATCTATCATATGGTTCAGATGAGGTGCAGCTTCCATTCAGTATTAAGCTCAACGACTTTATTGCTGAAAAATATCCAGGTACTGAGAACAGCTATTCATCATTTAAAAGTAAAGTAACTGTTGAGGATGATAAAATATTTGACTACGACATCTTTATGAATAATATTTTGAACCATAAGGGATACCGTTTTTTCCAAGCATCATTTGACCCTGATGAAAAAGGAACGGTTCTATCAGTTAATGATGATTTTTGGGGAACATTTATTACATATGCTGGGTATCTTCTTTTATTTATAAGTATGACTGCAATTTTTTTTGTAGGTAATACAAGATTTAAATTTCTCGCAAAGCAACTAAATAAAAAGACCTCTTTAATTGTTTTTCTTCTTTCCTCAACAGTATTGTCAGCTCAGAGTTTAGATGCAAACTTAAAATCTGAATTCATTGATTCAATCATTTCAGAAAGTGCCATTTCTAAGGATCATGCCAATAGTTTTGGTAAGATTATTATTCAAGATAGTGGTGGAAGAATGAAACCAGCTAACACTTTCTCATCTGAATTATTGAGAAAGGTCAGTAGGTCAAACTCTTACAATGGTTTAAACTCAGACCAAGTTCTAGTATCAATAATGGACAATCCAGGTGTATGGTTTAATGCCCCAATTGTTTACATAAAATCTGGACAAAAAGGAGATACCATAAAGAAAATAATTGGTGTAGATGAAAAAATAAAAAAAGCACCATTAGTTTCTTTCTTTGACTCACTAGGTAATTATAAACTTGCAACTAACCTTGAAAAAGCATATCTGTCTAACATTCCATCTCAAATTGAAAAAGATATTATTGAGCTTGACAGAAGAGTTAATTTACTTTATTCTGCTTTAGAGGGAAAAATTATGAGAATATTTCCTGTCCCAAATGATGTAAATAACAAATGGATTTCTTATCCTGAAATTTCTGAATATACTTATGAAGGAGCTGATTCACTCTATGTTAATAATGTTCTAAACCTTTATTTTCAGACATTAAGAGTAGCAAGACAGGATCAAGACTACACACAGTCTGAAGAGCTTCTAGAGAGCATTAAAGGGTTTCAGAAAAAATATGGAAGTAAAGTGATGCCGTCTGACTTTAAAATCAATTCAGAGGTTGTTTACAATAAAGCAGATATATTTAACAGACTTTATAAATGGTATCTATTTGCAGGTCTAGGTTTGCTTTTAATTCTAATTTTTCAAATATTTTATGACAATAAGTTTACTAGTCATATTATTAAGCTTTTTGAGTCACTAATAATTACTTTATTTGTTTTTAATACTATTGGCCTTGCAGCTAGGTGGTATATTGCGGGGCATGCTCCATGGAGTGATGCATATGAATCGATAATTTTTGTTGCGTGGGCTACTGTAATATTTGGAATTATTTTTGGTAGAAAATCATATTTTACTCTTGCCTCATCTACATTTGTTGCATCAATTATTCTTTCTATTGCGAATATGAATTGGCTTGATCCCTCAATAGCTAATCTTCAGCCAGTTCTAGATAGTTATTGGTTAATGATCCATGTTGCTGTTATTGTTGGTAGTTATGGTCCATTTGCAATAGGTATGATACTTGGTATTGTGACCTTAATTTTAACTATAATTGCCACAAAGAAGAATAGAAAAATATTTTCAAAGAAACTTGAGGAGCTAACCATTGTTAATGAATTGTCTCTTACAGTTGGATTAGTTATGCTTACTATAGGAAACTTTTTAGGAGGAATGTGGGCAAATGAAAGTTGGGGTAGATATTGGGGGTGGGACCCAAAAGAAACATGGGCCCTAATTAGTATAATGATTTATACTGCTGTTCTTCATTTAAGAATTATACCTAAGTTAAATAATAAATGGCTATTTAATTTGATGAGTATTATTTCTTTTGCAGCAATTATGATGACGTATTTTGGAGTAAACTTTTATTTAGTTGGACTGCATTCATATGCATCTGGTGATAAAGTTATTACACCAGACTTTGTTTATTATTCAACTGTTTTTGTATTCATTTTAGGCTTAATTTCTTATTTTGCAAATAAGAAAACCAAAGTACTTTAATGTTAAATATTAATATTGAAAACGAATATTCTCGCTTAAAAACTGTCATCCTCGGAATAGCTGACAATCTTGGAAATCCACCTTCTGAATCAGACGCTTTTGATCCTCGGTCCCTTTATCATATTAAGAATAAATCATATCCACTCGAGAAGGATTTAAAAAAAGAAGTAGATATCTTTAAAAAAAAACTAATCAAGCATAATGTCGAAGTACTAAGGCCAAATAATGTTGATGATTGTAACCAAATTTTTGCAAGAGACTTAGGTTTTGTAATCTCTAATATGTTCTTTTTATCCAATATTGTACCTAATAGACAGTATGAAATTGAAGGAATAAAGGAAATATTAAATCATGTAGATGTTGGAGTAATTAAGCTACCAGAATTCATGCATATAGAAGGAGGAGACATTATAGTGCATAACGATAAGGTTTTTATCGGAACGTATTCTGAAGAAGATTACCCTTCGCTAATTACAGCAAGAACTAATAATAAGTCAATAGATTATCTAAAAAGAATAGTTAATAATAAGGAAATAATCCCTATTGATATTAAAAAATCTAATGTAAATATATTTGAAAATACTCTTCACTTAGACTGCTGTTTTCAGACTATTTCAAAGGACAAAGCAATCATTTGCCCTGATGGTTTCAAGAAGAAAGAAGATCTTGAATATCTAATAAAACTTTTTGGTAAAAAAAACATCTTTCTTGCAAGCCCACAAGAGACTTTCATGCTGACATCAAATATTTTAGTTATTTCCTCTGAAATAATTGTATCTCATTCAAAATTTAAAAGGCTTAATAAATGGCTTGAAGAAAAAGGTGTATTGGTAGAAAAAGTAGATTACTCAAATGTTTCGAAAATGTCAGGTCTTTTTAGATGTTCAACTTTGCCGTTAAAAAGAGAATTATGATGCATTTTACTTCAAATATTCTGATGATTAGTCCAGAAAAATTCAGAGCTAATGAATTTACAATGGATGATAATGTTTTTCAATCTAGAAAAGTAGTTGATTCTGAAGTTTCTATTCAAGCTTTAGAAGAGTTTGAAAAATTAAAAAATACTATATCGGATAATGGCGTTTCAGTATATTCAATAAAGGATGATAGCTTACATGACACTCCTGACGCTGTATTTCCTAATAATTGGATATCTTTTCATCATAAAAACAATGCAGTAATATACCCAATGTTTGCAGAAAATAGGAGATTTGAAAGACAATCTGGTATTTTAAGAAAACTCCAAAAAAAAGGTCTCAATATTGAAATAACCCATGATTATTCTAGTTTTGAAAATCAAAATCAATTTTTAGAGGGTACAGGAAGTGTGGTTCTTAATCGTAAAAACAAAATTGCATACTGCTCCCTTTCAAATAGATCCAACGAAGAGCTATTTATAAAATTTTGTAATGATCTAAATTATAGTCCAGTATTATTTAATTCTATTTATGAGTCTAAACCAATATATCATACAAATGTTTTGATGTCAATCTGTAATAATTTTTCCATGATTTGTCTTGAATCTATTCAAAATCAGTACGAAAAGCAAAGTATAATTAAATCCCTTGAAGATTCTGAACTAGATATAATTGATATTTCATATGATCAAATGAGCTCTTATCTAGGAAATTGCATTCAACTAGTTGATAAAGAATTAAGTCCTAAGCTTGTTATGAGTACGAGTGCATTTAAGTCAATTAAATCTAATCAGTTATC
Source organism: uncultured Bacteroidota bacterium (assembly GCA_902559905.1). GTDB lineage: Bacteria > Bacteroidota > Bacteroidia > Flavobacteriales > Flavobacteriaceae > Marisimplicoccus. The sequence continues at coordinate 70,004 of CACEJV010000002.1, forward strand.
TAGAATATTAAGGCATACTGAAATTATTCACTCAGATATAAAAACTATAGAAAATTATGGTGGTGGAAGTGCAAGATGTATGATTGCAGAAATATTTTAATATCATTATATTTAATTAAACTTTGTCCAATTTGGCTAAAACTAAAAAAACTCATTATGAAAAGATTATTAATTATTTTATTAGCATTTCTTTTATTAAGTCCAATAAATGCTAATTCTCAAAGAAAAAGAAATCAAAAAGAAAACAATGAAACTGAAAAAGTTTCTCTTAATGCATTTAAATTTAGAAATATAGGTCCTGCTTTTTTATCTGGAAGAATCTCAGATATTGCAATACATCCAAATAATGAAAATATTTGGTATATAACTGCAGGCTCAGGAGGGGTATGGATGACAGATAATGCTGGTACAACATGGAATCCAATTTTTGATAATGAAACTTCATATTCAATAGGAGCTATTGCTATTGACCCATCTAATACTAATATAATATGGGTTGGAACTGGAGAAAATGTTGGTGGGAGACATGTTGGTTATGGAGATGGAATCTATAAAAGTAGTGATGGAGGTAAAACATGGAAAAATATGGGGTTAAAAAAATCTGAACATATATCAAAGATTATTGTTCATCCAAATGACTCCAATGTTTTATGGGTAGCTGTTCAGGGTCCGCTTTGGAATAGTGGAGGAGAAAGAGGTCTTTATAAGACAGTTGATGGTGGTAAAAACTGGTATAAAACACTTGGTGATTCTGAATGGACTGGTGTAACTGATATCATGATTGATCCAAGAGATTCTAATTTAATTTATGCAGCTACATGGGATAGACATAGAACTGTAGCAGCATATATGGGAGGTGGTCCTGGTTCTGGAATTCATAAATCTCAAGATGGAGGAGAGACATGGAAAAAATTGACTAAAGGAATTCCAAAATCTAATCTTGGTAAAATTGGTATAGCAATTTCATATCAAAAGCCAGATGTAATATATGCTGCTATTGAAGAAGATAGAACAAAGGGTGGTGTATACAGATCTTCTGATAGAGGTGAGTCATGGAAGAAAATGTCAAATACTGTGTCTGGTGGAACAGGTCCTCATTACTATCAAGAACTATACACTAGTCCTCATGAGTTTGATAGACTATATTTAATGAATGTCCATATTCTTACTTCCAAAGATGGTGGAGAGAATTTTGAGCAATTAACAAATGAGAGAAACTTCTATTATTATTTTGACAAAAAACACAGTGATCATCATGCAATGGCATTTAAAATGAGTGATCCAGATTATTTAATGGTTGGAACTGATGCAGGTATTTATGAAAGCTTTGATGCTGCAAAAAATTGGCATTATTTTTTAAATTTACCTTTAACTCAATTCTATAAAGTAGCCGTAAATAATCAAGAACCTTTTTACCATATTTTTGGTGGTACCCAAGATAATGGATCAGCAGGAGGCCCATCTGCTACTGATGAGGAGTATGGGATAACTAATAGAGTTTGGTATAAGACATTAATGGCTGATGGACATCAATCAGCTACCGATCCTGTTTATAATGAAATAATGTATGCTACTACACAAGAAGGTGGTTTTCATAGAGTTGACCTAACAACCGGAGAGCAAGTCTATATTAAACCTCAACCACTTGATGGAGATCCCTATGAAAGATTTAATTGGGATACACCAATTTTAGTAAGTCCTCATAATCCTGCAAAAATTTATATTGCCTCACAGAGAGTTTGGGAATCTGAAAATAGAGGAGATAGTTGGACTGCAATTTCAAATGATCAAACCAGAGATGAAAATAGAATTGAACTTCCTATTCTAGGAAGAAAACAAAGTTGGGATAATTCATGGGATGTTAAGGCTATGTCTCAGTATAACACCATAACTTCATTATCTGAATCTCCGGTCCAAGAAGGTTTAATTTGGTCAGGTACAGATGATGGTTTTATCCATGTTACAACAAATGGTGGTAATTCATGGAGGGAAATTCCAGTCACAAATCTTGGTCTTCCTGTAAGAACGTTTGTTAATGATATAAAGGCTGATCTTTTTGATGCAAATACAGTTTACGTATCTCTTGACAATCATAAAGAAGGTGATTTAAATCCATACTTGTATAAAAGTTCAGATCTTGGTAAAACATGGGAATCAATTTCTAATAATATTCCAGATAGAACTTTAATATGGAGATTAGTCCAAGATCATGTAGAGAAAGATTTATTGTTTTTAGCAACTGAATTTGGTGTATATACATCTCTTAATGGAGGTGATTATTGGCAAAAGCTCCCGGGCACACCAACCATATCCTTTAGAGATTTGGTAATACAAAAAAGAGAAAATGATTTAGTTGCAGCTTCTTTTGGAAGAGGATTCTTTGTTCTTGATGATTATTCAGCTTTAAGAGGTATGATGAATAAGGAAAATTTAGATAAAACAGCAAAATTATTTAAGCCAAGAGATGCAAAATTATTCAAGCCAAGAAATGCACTTGGAAATACTGGTGGTCAATATTATGTTGCTGAAAATCCAACCTTTGGTGCAGTTTTTACCTATCATTTAAATGAAATTCCAGAAACAATTAAATCTAAGAGAAAAAAAATTGAGTCATTATTAAATAAAGAAAATGATGATATTCCTTTTCCTGGATATGATTCTTTAGTAGATGAGATGAGAGAAAAGCCAGCGATGTTATTATTGTCAATTAATGATTCGGAAGGTAATCTCATTAGAAATGTAAGTCAAAAACCATCAAAAGGAACAGGTAAAATTGTTTGGGATCTAAAACATAAGAGTTATAGTACAATAACTGCTTATTCAGGTTGGAGAGAAATGACTGGTCCTTTTGTTACTCCAGGTAATTATTCTGCAACTTTATATATGCAAAAAGATGGAAATCTTGAATTACTTGATGGTCCTGTTGAATTTAATGTCAATCTTCTTAGAGAAGGTGTCTTAAAAGGAGCATCTTTTGATGAATATAATTCTCATTTAAATGATATTGCTTTATTATATAAAAAATATTATCAATATTCAGATACATTCAATAGGCTAGAGTCTAAACTTAATTTATTAGAAAAAGCATTACTGCTTTCAGAATCTTTATCTGAGAATTCATTTACTGAGTTAAAAAATGTAAAAGATCAATATCTGTCAATTAAAGATAAATATGGTACTAGCCCTTCAAAAAATGAAATAGGAGAGTGGGATAAGCCAACTATTGGATCAAGGCTATCTATTGCAAATGAAGGTTTATCAACGTTTTATGGTCCAACAGGTATGAATAAATATAATCTTGAAGTTGCTAAAAAATTAGTTGATGAATATAAGAATGATGTTGAATTAATAAACAATGTCGTTGAAGATTTAGAAGAGAAAATTAAAAATCTAGACCATCCTCACATTTCAGGATCAGGAATTAATTAGAAATACTTTGATTTAGTTCGAAACATTCTAAATCAAAAAATTTAACAGAAGATAAAAGGTGGTCAAAAATATCAGAGGTTAAGCCCTCATATTTTGTCCACTCTTTGTCTTTTGAAAAAGTATAAATCTGAATAGGAATACCCTGTGAGGTAGGCTCAAGTTGTCTACACATTAAAGTTAAGTCTTCATTTGTCATAGGGTGAGCTTTTAAATACTCTTCAATATAGATTCTAAATACACCTAGATTAGTAAGGTTTCTTCCGTTTAATAAAACAGATTTATCAATACTATTCTTTCTGTTATATTCATTTATTTCGTCAACTCTTGTATCAATATAATTTGAAATTAGATTAACTCTTTTTAATTTTTCAACATCATCACTTTCAAGAAATTTAACAGAACTTGGCTTAATAAGTAATGATCTTTTAATTCTTCTTCCTTTAGATTCCTCCATACCCCTCCAATTAATGAATGAGTCAGATACAAGTTTATATGTTGGTATTGTAGTAATTGTATTATCAAAGTTCTGAACTTTAACTGTAGAGAGATTCACCTCTATGACTGTTCCATCAGCATCAGATCCTTTCATTGTTATCCAATCTCCAATTCTAACAGTGTCATTAACTGTAATCTGAATACTCGAAACAAAACCAAGTATTGTGTCTCTGAATACTAAAATAATTATAGCCGACAATGCACCAAGAGACGCAAGAAAGGTACCAATCTCTCTACCAGTAAGAACTGATAGAATCAGTATTATCCCAATAAACCAAAGAAATATCATTACTACTTGAATGTAGCTGTCAATGGGTATATGCTTTAGAGATGAGCTTAATTTAAAATAATCTTTAACAGTTCCTAAAACAGATCTTACAGTAACAATAAATAAAATTATAGTTACAGCTTCAAGAACTATTAACAAGTCTTCGTTATATAAAGGTAAAACCCAAAAAAGAAAAAATAAAGATGGAACATATGATAGCAATCTAGGTATTCTATTTTTGATTAATAAATCATCAAAAGTAGAAGAGGTAGATTTTGCAATTCTTTTAAAAAATGATAAAATTATTTTTCTTCCAATGAAATTAATAAGTATAACTATTATCACTATTGATATTAAAATCAGTCCAGAAGCTAACAGTTGAGATAATCCTACTGGAACCCCATAGTTTCTAAGAAATTCTAAAATTTGATCTATAAACATTTTACAAAAATAAAAAACCCACCATAAAGGTGGGTTCTTTTCTAATAAAAATTGGTTTATTAGTTGTGAATTGAAACTAATTCAAGGCTTATTTGATCAGCATGTTGACTAGCAGCATTAAGTCCTTCTTGAAGTTTCTGAAATTTGAAATCATCTTGATCTATTTCTGACCACCAGTTTGATCCCTCAACACTCATATTCCAGAAAAAGTGAGAGACTGTATCATAAGCATTTTCATTTGTATCAATAACTTTTGATAAAGCCCACCATCTGTGCTGTCCTTTGATTATTGCCTTCTCAATGTAGGGTTTCCAAAATTTTGTTTCATAATTTTCAAAATCATCATTAAGAGCCTGAGTAGGAGTTAAATTCATAGTATCTCCAGGTTTTAAATCACCTCCTGACCAAATTGTTTGATCAACACCCTGCGTAATGTAGTTTCTTCTTTCTTTGCTTTCTGAACCAGTAGTATTCATCATCCTACTAACAGCTCTTGATGACATTTTACCTTTATATGCCTCAACTGCAAGATCAAGATAACTAACATTTCCACTAGTATAATTATCTAATTGTTCCTTAGAGTTAAATCCAGTAACAATAATATAATGAGGTCCATTTTCTGCATCAGTTTCAGATGTAACTTTAAATACAGCTTGTAATGTTTGTAAACCTTTCTCTATTGCTAAATCATGAGCAGGTCCATAAAATTCTTCAAGCTTTAGGTACTGATCTTCTGCACCTTCGTTTAATGCAACAGCACTAACAATAGTATATTGCGCTGATAAGCTTAAAGTGATAAATAAAGTAAATAATAGTTTAATAAGTTTAGTTTTCATAGTTTGTAAATTAGTTTAAGTTGATTTATTGAACGACCATTACACATGTTAGTGTAGTAGGGTCAGACATATCTCTAGAAGATTCAATTCCTTCCCAAAGCTTTTCCCATTTAAAACCAGAAGGTGAATATCCCTCTCCAGGATTTGCTGCTCTCAGATTAAATACTAAATGAGACCAATTGTCGTATGCATTCTCAGATCTACCAATAGCCTCAACTAATGCCCATTGTCTTAGATTCCCCATAATAATATTTTTTTCTGCAACTGGTTTCCAAACTTTGGTTTCGTAATTTTCAAAATCATCTGTTTTTTTTGACATGAAGTTTATACTTACTTGATCTCCCGGTTTTATGTCACCACCTGCTAAAATTGTGGCATCAACAAGTTTAAGTACGTATGATCTTCTTTCGTTACTAGTATCTTGCCAACTTCCAGCCATTTTTTCAATTGCTCTTCTAGACATTTTACCTTTATATATTTCTTTAGCAATATCTAAGCCATTTGGGCCATTTCCATTTTGAGCAGCCTCATATTGTTCTTCAGTATAATTATCAAATAAGATATATTCTGCAGCTGTTGGATTATCAGGATTATCTGGTGCCTTCCAAAGTGACCAACCAGTTCTGAATCCTTGTTTAATAGCTTCTTTGTGAACAGCAGAGTAAAATTTTTCTAATTTTAAGTAATCATCCTCTGCACCATCTTTTAAATCTACTGCAGTCATTACAGCAATTTGAGATGTTGCATTAAAAGAAAAAATTAAAGCTAGAGTTAATAATAAGTTTTTCATATAGTTAATTGTTTTTTGTTATGAGGTTCGAAAATTAGTAAATAATCATTAAGAATAATTCTAAACTCTATTTTTTAACATAAGGATTAGGTTTAATTAATAATTTAATAATATTAAAACAAGATTATTATGGAATTCATATAAAAAAGTAGGAAAATTTGAGGATTTATTAAATATGTGGAGTCGGCGGGATTCGAACCCGCGTCCAAACAAGTAATTAAACTATCGTCTACAAGCTTATTTATCTTTAAATTTTCGAGAAAATACTAGGTAGATAACAACCATAATATTAACCTTATCACTTTTAATTTTGAATTTTACTTAGTGAATGTAAAACTCTAGATTAACTTAATGGTGTCTCAAATATAAAAACTGTTAATCTGAGTTTTTATGAGACATCTAGCTTCTCAACCTAGTTGAGATTTGCAAAGACCTACTATAATTCAGTCAATTATGCAGCTAGAGCGTAGTTATTTTCGCCATTTAAAAGTTGAAAAATAGATTTACGAGATTATTTTCATCACTCGACTTGCAAATAATTAAATTAGTCTTGCTGTCAAAACCAGTCGACCCCAAAATTTCAAAGTACAAAAGTTTGGCAAAGATATGATAAATTAGGCTATAATTTAGATGTAGCTTCTCTAATGGTCAAAAGACTGGTAAGAAGATCTTCTACTTTACTTAAATCCAACATATTAGTACCATCACTTTTAGCTTTTGATAGATCAGTATGTGTTTCTAAGAAAATTCCATCAACATCATTAACTATTCCAGCTCTAGCAAGTGATTCTATATACTCTGGGTTTCCTCCTGTAACACCTGAAGTTTGGTTAGTCTTTTGAACTGAATGTGTTACATCCAATATTGTGGGAGCTATTTTTTTTAATTCACTAATACCCCTGAAGTCAACTATTAAATCATTATATCCAAATTGAGTTCCTCTCTCAGTAATCATTACTTTTTTATTTCCAGATTCAACTACTTTATTAACTGCATATTTCATACTTTCAGCACTCATAAATTGACCCTTTTTAATATTAATTGTTTTACCTGTGGCTGCAGCACTTACAAGGATATCCGTTTGTCTTGCTAGAAATGCAGGTATCTGAATAATATCGACATATTCAGCTGCCATTTCTGCCTCATTCGAACTATGGATGTCTGTTATAACAGGGATATTAAATTTAGAACTGATATCTCCTAAAATATTTAATGCTTCATGATCACCAATACCTGTAAAACTGTCTAATCGGGTTCTATTAGCTTTTCTATAGCTCCCTTTGAATACAAAGGGAATTGATAATTTAGAAGTTATTTCTAATAGTCTTTCAGTTATATTATATGCAATATCTTTTCCTTCTATTACACATGGTCCAGCAATGAGAAGAAATTTATTTTTTTCAATTTTATCAGTAATCATATATCAATATTAATCATTATTTTCTTTTCACTTCAAAAATCTTTCCATCCTCACACTTGTAAACTTTTCCTTTTAATTTTAGTATTAGGTTATAATCGTGAGTAGCAATAATCATCGATGTTCCAATTTTATTTAACCTTTGAAATAATTCAATTATCTCCAAACTAGTCTCAGGATCTAAGTTTCCAGTTGGCTCATCTGCTATTATTAACTCAGGATTATTAAGTAATGATCTTGCTATGGCAACTCTTTGTTGTTCTCCTCCAGATAATTGATTAGGGAATTTGTCCAAAGAGGTATTAATTCCTACTAGCTTTAAAACTCTTTGAATTTTTTCACTAATATTCTTTTTATCATTGTTACCTGTTGACTTTAAAACAAATTCTAAATTATCATAGATTGATCTATCATTTAAGAGTTTAAAATCTTGAAAAACAAATCCAATTTTTCTTCTTAAAAAAGGAATCTGATTTTCACTTATTCTCTTAAGATCATAATTTAAAACATTAAACTTATTAGATTTTTCAATTTCTAAATTTCCAAATATCGAGTTAATAAAAGTTGTTTTTCCGGATCCAGTTTTGCCAATAAGAAAAACCATTTCACCTTCACTTATAGAAAAACTAATATTTTTCAAGATATTTTTGTTTCCAATATTTAAATCAGTACTTATTATTTCAACAACAGACATACAATGTTGACAAAATAATAAAATAGAATAATTTTTTATTAATTATTATTAAGTTTTTTTTTGTTTGATTAATATCATTTGATTTAATTTGTAAATTATTTCAAATGAGAAAAAAACTTTTATTTCTTCTTTTAATTTTCTTCAGTTCTTGTTCGGAAAAAGTTGACTTGATTGTTCATAATGCAACAATTTACTCTGTAGATACTAACCATACAAAATATTCATCTCTGGCAGTTAAAGATGGAAAATTTAAATATGTAGGTGGGGATGAAATATTGTCTAACTTTTCATCTAAAAATATTATTAATGCACAGGGCTTACCAATATATCCTGGTTTTATTGATTCTCATGCTCATTTTTATGATTTAGGATACTATCTAAACCAGGTAGACTTGAAAAATACCCAAAGTATAGGAGAAGTAATTGAGAGAGTTATAGAGTTTGATGCCGAAAATAATCCAAATTTTATATTAGGTAGAGGATGGGATCAGAATGATTGGAGTAATAAAACTTTTCCAACCAATACTCTATTGAACGAAATGTTTCCTGACAAGCCAGTTGTTCTTAGGAGAATTGATGGTCATGCCTATTTAGTCAATGACTCTGCACTAAAGCTTGCTGGAATTAATAATTCAACAAAAGTTGAAGGAGGAGAAATTGTTAAAATTGGTAATAGATTAACAGGTGTCTTGATAGACAATTCAATGAGACTAGTTGATAATATTATACCTGAACCAAGTAAAGAAGAATCAATCCAAGCTCTTTTAAGCGCCCAAGATCTAGCTTTTAAATATGGATTAACTACAATTTCAGATGCAGGCCTGACAAAAGAACAAATTTACCTAATCGATGAACTTCAAAAAAATGGTGCTTTAAAAATTAAAATCTATGCTATGATTGAGAATGATCCAAGTTCATTGGAACATTTTTTAGAATTAGGTCCATACAAGACAGATAGATTAAATGTTAGATCTGTTAAGGTATATGTAGATGGTGCACTAGGATCTAGAGGGGCTCTTCTTATTGATGATTATTCTGATAGAAAAGGTTTTAAGGGTATTATCAGAACACCAATTGACTCAGTAAATAAATTAGCATTAAGGCTTTCTGGTACTAAATTTCAAATGAATACACACGCAATTGGGGATAAGGCTAATAGAATTGTTCTTAACGCATACAGGGATGCTCTTTTTGATTTTAGAGACCCAAGGTGGAGAATTGAGCATGCTCAGGTTATTGCAGAAGAAGACATTGAGTTTTTCAACCCTAAAATTATTCCATCTGTTCAACCAACGCATGCTACTAGTGATATGTATTGGCTTAATGATAGAATTGGTCAGAAAAGGGCCAATTATGCATATGCCTATCAAGAGCTCTTAAAAAAATCAAAAGTTATAGCCTTTGGTACAGACTTTCCTGTTGAAGATATTAGCCCAATAATGACTTTTTATTCAGCTGTTTACAGAAAAGATATTGAAGGTTATCCTGAGTCAGGCTTTCAAATGGAAAATTCTATTAATAGATTTGATGCCCTTACAGCAATGACAAGCTGGGGTGCATATGCAAACTTTGAGGAGGATGAAAAAGGAACTATTGAGGTTGGGAAGGATGCAGATTTTATAATTTTAGATAATGATCTTTTAACCTCTGATGAAAATAGAATTCCATTAACTAATATTGTTGCTACCTTTCTTAATGGTGAGCTTGTATTTAACCGAAGATTTAATTAAAAAATGTGTGGAATAGTTTGTGCCTTTAATATTAAAGGTAATAATGATAGTATTAGAGCCAATGTTTTAAAAATGGCTCAAAAGCTCAGACATCGTGGTCCTGATTGGAGTGGTATATATTCTGATGATAACGCCATTCTAGCTCATGAAAGACTTGCAATTGTTGACCCTACTTCAGGAAAGCAACCAATAATCTCTCAAGATGGTAAAAAAATTATAGCTGTTAATGGAGAAATTTATAATCATCAAATCCTCAGAGAAAGTTTCTTAAATAGTTACAACTTTAAAACACAATCAGATTGCGAAGTAATAATTCCATTATATGAGTCTAAGGGCGTTAACTTCCTGAATGATCTTAATGGAATATTTGCATTTGCACTTTACGATTCATCTAAAGGCACTTACATTATTGCTAGAGATCATATGGGTATTATCCCTTTGTATATGGGATGGGATAAGAAAAATATTTTTTATGTTTCTTCAGAACTTAAGTCCCTTGAGGGTGTATGCGATAAAATTGAGCTTTTTCCCCCAGGTCACTTTCTAGAAAGTCATGATATGAAGCTTAAAGAGTGGTATAAGCCAGAGTGGACTTCTTTTGATTCAGTTAAAAATGCTAAAACTTCTATATCTTCAATTCATGATTCCCTTTCAGATGCAGTAAAAAGACAGCTTATGAGTGATGTCCCTTATGGTGTTTTGCTTTCAGGAGGACTTGACTCTTCAATTACCTCCGCTTTAGCTAAAAAATTTGCATCCAAAAGAATAGAATCAGGAGATAAACAAGATGCTTGGTGGCCTCAACTTCATTCATTTTCTGTTGGTCTAAAAGGTGCTCCTGATTTAAAAGCTGCTAAGATTGTTGCTGACCATATTGGCACTGTGCATCATGAAATAAATTTTACTGTTCAAGAAGGTATTGACGCTATTAGAGACGTGATTTATCACCTGGAAACATATGATGTGACGACTGTTAGAGCTTCAACTCCTATGTATTTAATGGCAAGGGCAATTAAGTCCTTGGGAATAAAAATGGTCTTATCGGGTGAAGGAGCTGATGAATTATTTGGAGGATACCTTTACTTTCACAAAGCTCCAAATTCAAAAGAATTTCATGAAGAAACTGTAAGAAAGCTTGAAAAACTTCATCAATATGATTGTTTAAGAGCAAACAAATCACTTGCTGCTTGGGGCATTGAGGGAAGAGTTCCTTTTCTGGATAAAGAGTTTATTGATACAGCTATGAAAATTAACCCTGATGACAAAATGATTAAAAATGGAAGAATTGAAAAATGGGTTTTAAGAGAGGCTTTTAAGGACTATCTACCAGAAAGTGTTTTATGGAGACAAAAAGAGCAATTCTCTGACGGTGTAGGGTATTCTTGGATTGATAGTCTTAAAGAATTGGTCTCTAAAGAGGTGTCTGACGGAGATATAGAAAAAGCTTCAGAAATATTCCCAGTAAATACTCCACTTAACAAAGAAGAATACTATTATAGGACTATTTTTCAGGAACATTTCTCTAGTGAAGCAGCTGCAAGATCTGTTCCTTCAGTTCCATCTGTGGCATGTAGTACACCTCAAGCTTTAGAGTGGGATGAATCTTTCAAAAATGTTAATGATCCAAGTGGAAGATCTGTATCAAATATTCATAACGAATCTTATGAATAAAATGTTGATAAGTTACTATAAATACTGATTGTTACAAGCTATTTTCCATCCTCGTTTTTAGTATATTTATAGCTATATTTTTATTAGCTAAAAAATGTCAAAAAATACTTCAAAAAATCAATATTCTGCAGACAGTATTCAAGCCCTTGAAGGGATGGAGCATGTCAGAAAAAGACCCTCTATGTATATTGGAGATGTTGGGTCAAGAGGTCTTCATCATCTAGTTTATGAGGTCGTTGATAACTCTATTGATGAAGCCATGGCTGGATATTGTTCATCGATTAAAATTGAAATAAATAAAGACACTAGTTTAACCGTTGAGGATGATGGTAGAGGTATTCCTGTAGGAATACATAAAAAAGAAGGAGTTTCTGCACTAGAGGTTGTAATGACAAAGATTGGGGCAGGAGGTAAATTTGATAAAGATTCATATAAAGTATCAGGTGGGCTTCATGGTGTTGGTGTTTCTTGTGTTAATGCTCTATCTGAATCATTAACTGCAAGAGTTTTTAGAGATGGAAAAGAATATGAGCAAACTTACAGCCAGGGTAAACCAAATTCTGCTGTTAAGGAGGTTGGAAAATCAGATAAGAGAGGAACTCTTGTAATTTTTACCCCAGATAAAGAAATATTTAAAGAGGTTACTGATTTTGATTATGATATTTTATCAAATAGAATGAGAGAGCTTTCTTTTTTAAATAAAGGACTCACCATTTCGATTACAGATAATAGAAAAAAAGATAAAGATGGAAACCCTTTATCTGAAACCTTTCATTCAAAAGAGGGGCTAAGTGAGTTTATAAAATACTTAGACGAGTCAAGAGAGCCTATTATTAATGATATCATTAAAATGGAAGGTGAAAAAAATAATATACCAGTTGAGGTTGCAATGATTTATAATTCTTCATTTTCTGAAAACCTTCACTCATATGTCAATAATATAAATACTCATGAGGGTGGAACTCATTTATCAGGATTTAGAAGAGGTCTTACTAATACTTTAAAAAAATATGCAGATTCTTCTGGACTTACTGATAAACTTAAATTTGATATTTCAGGAGATGATTTTAGAGAAGGATTAACAGCTGTTATATCTGTTAAAGTAGCTGAACCTCAATTTGAGGGTCAAACAAAAACTAAGCTAGGTAATAGAGAGGTCAGTGCTGCTGTTTCTCAAGCTGTATCCGAAATGCTTGAAAATTATCTAGAAGAGAATCCAAATGATTCTAAAATAATTGTTCAGAAGGTAATACTTGCTGCTCAAGCAAGGCATGCTGCAAGACAGGCAAGGGAGATGATTCAAAGAAAGACTGTTATGACAGGAGGAGGTTTACCTGGTAAGCTATCTGACTGCTCTGAGACTGATCCATTAAAGTGTGAGGTCTTTCTTGTTGAGGGTGACTCTGCAGGTGGTACAGCCAAGCAGGGAAGGGATAGGGTATTTCAAGCAATTCTTCCATTAAGAGGAAAGATTCTGAATGTTGAAAAAGCTCAACAACATAGAGTGTTTGAAAATGAAGAAATTAGGAATATATATACCGCTCTTGGTGTCTCTATAGGTACTGAAGAGGATAGTAAAGCTTTAAACCTTGAAAAATTGAGATATAATAAAATTATTATCATGTGTGATGCCGATGTAGATGGTAGCCATATTTCAACACTAATTTTAACTTTCTTCTTTAGATATATGAGAGAACTTGTTGAAGGAGGTAATGTATATATTGCTACACCTCCATTATATTTAGTTAAAAAAGGAAATAAAAAAACATATGCATGGAATGATAAAGAAAGAGATAATCTTGCAAAAGAATTTGGTTCAGGTGTATCTATTCAAAGGTATAAAGGTCTTGGTGAAATGAATGCTGATCAATTATGGGATACAACTATGAATCCAGAAACTAGAACCCTTAGACAAATATCACTAAACTTTGATAATTCTCAAGAAGCTGAAAGGTGGTTTTCTACTTTAATGGGTGATGATGTCCCTCCAAGAAGAAAATTTATTGAGGAAAATGCTGTTTATGCTAAAATTGATGCTTAATTATGAAAGTAACAATCGTTGGGGCAGGTAATGTTGGTGCATCCTGCGCAGAGTATATTTTAATTAAACAAATTGCCAAAGAGGTTATACTTCTAGATATTAAAGATGGTTTTGCTGAAGGTAAAGCTTTAGATTTAACTCAAACTACAAGTACACTTGGTTTTAAATCCAAAGTTTTGGGTGTTACCAATGATTATGAGAAAACATCTCAGAGTGATGTAGTTGTTATTACATCAGGAATACCTAGAAAACCTGGAATGACAAGAGAAGAGCTTATTGGGATTAATGCAGGAATAGTTAAATCTGTATCTGAAAATGTTCTTAAATTTTCTCCAAATGCAATTTTAGTTGTTGTATCAAATCCTATGGACACTATGACATATCTTGTTAACAAATCATTTAATATTCCAAAAAATAGAATAATTGGAATGGGAGGCATTTTAGATAGCTCAAGATTTAAAACATATATTTCAAAATCCTCAGGATATCCTCAAGATCAAATTGATGCAATGGTTATTGGAGGCCATGGTGATACTACAATGATACCCCTTACATCTTTAGCCAAATGCAATAATAAATTATTAACCAATATTCTATCAGAGGATGAAGTTTTAAAGACTGCCTCTGAAACAATGGTTGGAGGAGCAACTTTAACTAAGCTTCTTGGAACATCTGCTTGGTATGCCCCAGGAGCTTCTGTCTCATATTTAGTAAACGCAATACTTAATGATACTAAAGAAGTTCTACCTTGCTCAGTTCTTCTGGAGGGAGAGTATGATTTCCAAGATATATGTATTGGAGTTCCAGTAAAAATTGGTAAAAATGGATTTGAAGAGGTTGTGGAATTAGATTTGAGTAATAAAGAATTAGAAATGTTTCAAAATAGTGTAATTGCTGTTAAAGAGACAAACTCTGCACTTGATGGTTTAATATAGATAAAGTTGCCTGATAAATATTCAAATGTTATATTTGCAGGCGTTAAAATTGTATCATGCAAGGAAACTCATTAATTAAAACTTTTGCGATATTATTTGGTTTAGTAAGCATCTACCAGCTTTCTTTTACTTTTATATCATCAACACTTGAAAATAAAGCTAAAAATGCTGCAATAGAAAAAATTTCAGAAAACGAAATTTCATTCTCTGAAAAAAGAGCCAGAGAAGAGGTAAGGTTTCTAGATTCTATTGGTGATTTCCCAGTTTTAATGTATTCATCATATAATGATGCTAAACAAAAAGAATTAAACCAAGGTCTGGATTTAAAAGGGGGTATTAATGTTATTTTACAGATTTCTATTAAAGATCTATTAAAAGGTCTTGCAGAAAATTCTTCTAATATAAAATTTTTAAATGCCCTTGATGATGCTGATGAACTACAAAAACAATCTGATCAAACATATTTAGAATCTTTTTTCGAAGCATTTGATTCTAGTCCTAATCAAACTAGATTAACCTCTCCGGAAATTTTTGGTAATAGAACTCTAAGTTCGGAGGTTTCATTTGAAACATCTGATGATGATATGAAATCAATTTTAAGATTAAAAATTGATGAATCTATAGTTTCTGCATTTGAAGTTTTGAGAAAGCGTATTGATAAGTTTGGAGTTACTCAACCTAATATTCAAAGACTAGGTTCATCTGGTAGGATTTTAATTGAACTTCCTGGAGCAAAAGATATAGACAGAATTCAGAACCTTTTACAAAGTACAGCACAATTAGAGTTTTGGGAAACTTTTAAAAATGATGATTTTTCAGAATTTTTACTATCTGCTGACCAGTATTTATCATCACTTGAAATAAATACTGAACAATCAAAATCAAGTATAGATGATCTTTTAGCTGATGTTGAACAGTCATCAGATTCTATCCAAAATACCTCAAACCCTTTATTAAGTCTTGTAAGAGCATTCAGTTTCCAGGGAGGTCCTATTATAGGAAGATTCTTGCCTAGAGATCAAGATTTAGTTGATTCATATTTATCTCTGTCTGAAGTTAGAAAATTATTGCCAAGAGATTATAGATTTACTAAATTTTTATGGGGTAAGGTTGATCAGGATGGTTTATCTAGTCTGTATGCTATTAAATCTAATCGTGAGGACGTTTCACCTTTAAGTGGAGGAGTAGTTGTTGATGCATCACAAAGCTATGATGCTGTTGGAAACCCTGCTGTTTCAATGCAAATGAATGCACAAGGTGCAAGGGTTTGGGAGAATCTTACAGATGTTGCTTACAAACAAAATTCAAATATCGCGATTGTCCTAGATGATATTGTATATTCTGCTCCTGGAGTTACTAGAGGTGCTATTAGTGGGGGAAGATCTGAAATTACTGGTGATTTTGATTTAAATGAGGCAATTGACTTAGCAAATGTATTAAGAGCAGGTAAGTTACCTGCATCTGCAACTATCATCCAATCTGAAGTAGTAGGTCCATCTCTTGGGCAAGAAGCAATTGATAGTGGTATATATTCATTTTTAATTGCACTTACTTTTGTACTTGTTTGGATGATATTTTACTATGGGCCATCTGGGATATTTGCTGATATTGCGTTAATATTAAACATTGTCTTAATATTTGGAATTCTTGCTGGTTTAGGAGCTGTTCTTACTCTACCAGGTATTGCAGGTATTGTTCTTACAATAGGTATATCAGTTGATGCGAATGTTCTTATTTTTGAAAGAGTTAGAGAGGAATTAAAAAAAGAAAAGGGTTTAAAACAATCAATTAATGATGGTTTCAACAATGCTCTTTCTTCAATTTTGGATGCAAATATTACAACTGGTTTAACTGCATTAGTATTATATATATTCGGAACAGGTCCAATTAAAGGTTTTGCAACAACCTTACTTATTGGGATTGCAACATCTCTATTTACTGCAATATTTATTACAAGATTATTAATAGACAATAAGGTTTTTAAATCAGGTAAACTTGAATTCTCAACTAAATCAACCAAAGATCTCTTCAGTAATCTTAAGATTAAGTTCTTGGGTAAGAGAAAAGCTACATATGTAATTTCATCTGTTCTTATTCTTATTAGTCTTAGCTCACTGTTATTTCAAGGATTAAATCAAGGTGTAGATTTCTTAGGTGGAAGATCTTACATTGTAAGATTTGACAAAGAAGTTAAATCTACTGAGATAGAGTCTACACTTAATGATGCCTTTGGAAGTGCAGAAGTAAAAACGTTTGGAGCGGCAAATCAGTTAAAAATTACAACAAAATACAAAGTAGATCAAGAAGGATTAGAAGTTGATAATGAAATCAAAAAATTTACTTTTTGAAAACTTAAATTCTATTTACGATGAACCCCTTACGTATGATCAGTTTTCAGTTGGTGATGAAGTAGGAATTATGTCAAGTATTAAAGTAGGTCCAACAATTGCAGATGATATTAAACAAAATTCAGTTTGGGCTATTCTAGGTTCATTAGTAATTGTTTTTTTCTATATACTTCTTAGGTTTCAGAAATGGCAATTTTCACTTGGAGCTGTATCTGCTGTATTCCATGATGTATTAATAGTTCTTGGTATATTTTCATTAACATATAAGATTATGCCTTTTAATATGGAAATTAATCAAGCATTCATTGCGGCACTATTAACTGTAATAGGTTATTCTCTAAATGATACAGTTGTTGTGTTTGACAGAATTCGTGAATTTTTTAGAATTCACTCTTCTTGGGATAGTGAAACAACAGTTAATACTGCACTTAATAGTACTTTAAGTCGAACACTTAATACATCTTTGACAACCTTAATTGTTCTTTTAGCAATTTTTATCTTTGGAGGTGAGTCAATTAGAGGTTTTATGTTTGCTCTTATTATTGGTGTAATGGTTGGTACTTACTCGTCAGTATTTATAGCTACACCTATAATGTTTGATTCCTATAAGAATAAAAACTAATTAATAGTTTTTGCACTTCCTTTATTAAATAATAAAATAAAACCTAAAATTATAAAAGGTATACTTAGCCATTGACCAGTTGATAAACCTGGAAGAAATGTTTCTATTCCACCTTGACTTTCTTTTACAAATTCAACCATAAATCTTATAAAACATAGTCCTATTAAAAAATAACCGGATAATGCACCTTTTCTATCTCTTATTTTTGATGATTGATATAGTCGGTAGAGAATTATAAAAAGGATAATATATCCAAATGATTCATATAATTGAGCAGGATGTCTTGGAAGTGTCTCACCTCTATTCTCAAAAATTATTCCCCAATCAGAATTAGTATATTTTCCTAGAATTTCTGAATTAAAAAAATTACCAATTCTCACAAATGCCCCACCAATGGATATTGGTATTGTAAGTCTGTCAAAAATCCATAAAAAGTTTTTAAACTTATATTTTTTTATGAATAAATATAAACCTATAAAAACCCCAATTGCAGCACCATGGCTAGCAAGACCCCTAAATCCAGTGAACTTATAACCATCAATTAGA
>CACEJV010000003.1:0-83617 GCA_902559905.1 uncultured Bacteroidota bacterium
AGTTCAGGAGGAATTAGAGGAAGAAGTTAATGCAGAAAAACCTAAGCCAAAAGGAATATTCTCAAGAGTTAAAAGTTTCTTTAAAAGAAAATAAAGTGCCTACGACTGGACTCGAACCAGCACGAGCTTAAGCTCACTACCCCCTCAAGGTAGCGTGTATACCAATTTCACCACGTAGGCTTTAAAATTTTAGGGTAGTGACCTGGCTGGGGCTCGAACCCAGGACCCTCTCCTTAAAAGGGAGATGCTCTACCAACTGAGCTACCAGGTCTAAAAAAGAGGTCAAATATACATTGAATTATTCATTCTACAATCATCTTTTTTATTATAAATTTGTTAATCTATGATTGATACAATTTTTTTAATTGGTTATATGGGATCGGGTAAAACAGCGGTTGGTAGATCATTGTCAAAATCACTTAATTATAATTTTTATGATTTAGATAAATTTATTGAACTAAATGAAAAAAAATCTATATCAGAAATTTTTACCCATAAAAATGAAGTTTATTTTAGAGAAATTGAGTCTAAGTATCTTAATCAATTAATTTCAATAAAAGAAAAAAAAATAATATCTACTGGGGGTGGTACTCCATGTTATTCAAATAATATTGACTTAATTAATAATAATTCAGTTTCAATTTATTTAAAAGCATCTGTAGACACATTAGTTAAAAGGTTAAAGGATGCTAAAATAAACAGACCACTTATTTCACATCTAAAGGACACGAATGAATTAAAAGATTTTATTAGTAAACATCTTTTTGAGAGAAATTATTTTTATGAAAAGGCAAAAATCAAGATTAAAACTGATGATCTTAAATTAGGTGAAATCATTAATTTAATAATTGGTTCTTTAGCTTAAATAGAAGTTTATTTCTCCATTTTTTTCTATTATTAAATTGATTGTTTCATCTACAGAAGTTGACAAACTTATGCCTGAGAAATCAATTTTTACAGGAAAAAGTGTTTGATCTCTGTTTACAATAACAACAGTTTTAATTTTCTTTGGTTTATATTTTATCAAATTACTAATTACAGATTGCATTGTAATTCCTGATTGTAACACATCATCAATAATTAAAATTGGTTTTCCTTCGATATCGAATTCTTTATCAAAATCTATGGATTCAGTTGGATTTGTTTTGTCTAGTATTACTTGAATTAATTCAGTTTTTAAATCCGATCTTTTCTCTATGTTTTTTATAATTTTTTGGGCAATAGTATTGCCGTTATTTGAAATACCAAATAATTTAACTTCAGACTCCTCAAAATTGTCCTCAATTATTTGAAGAGCTATTCTCTGAATTTTTTTAGAAATATCCGAATTATTTAGAATTAAATTTTTTGATGAATAGTTTTTCATTTCATTTTTTTCATTAACTAAAAACTAACTAATGTTGTATATTCGCACTAAATTATGAAGAATAAATTACTTGTAATATTTTCCCTTTTTGTTTTTGTTGTTCAATGTAAAAAAGACGATGATGATGATTCTATTGTTATTAGAGATTATAATGAACAAGTTCAAGTTGATCAAGACTTGCTTGAAAACTTTATGCAGACTCATACATATAATTATGAAGATTTTAACAATCAATTAAATATTGATATTAGAATTGATACAATTATGGAATACAACTCTTCAAAACTATCTTTATTAGATTTAGCTAAAATTCAAACAGTAGATGTTCAAAACTCTGAAGGAGAGAGTATATCTCATAACCTTTATTACATAATTGCCAGAGAAGGATCTAATCAAAATATTTCAATTGCAGATTCAGTATATGTCGCATATGAAGGTAAACTAATTGATGGATTCACATTTGACAAAAGTAAATTTCCTATTTGGTTAGATATGGCAAATACAATCGAGGGATTTAGAGAGGGAGTCTCAAAATTAAAAACAGGTTTTTATGACGAAAATCAAGATGGAACAATTAGTTATAGATCATTTGGAGTTGGGATATTTTTTATGCCATCTGGAATAGGATATTATGAAAATTCAACATCAACATTGCCAGAATATTCTCCATTAATTTTTAGTGTTAAACTAATGTCACATACTGATACAGATCATGATAATGACGGAATAAAATCTATATTAGAGGATATTGATGGGGATGGTAAACCATTTGGAGATGATACTGATGGAGATAGATTATGGAATATGTATGATTCTGATGATGACGGTGATGGAATATTAACTATAGATGAAATTGACAAGAATAATGATTTAATTATTGATGATTCTGATGATGACGGAGTGCCAGATTATCTAGATCCAAACAACTAATTACCTTTTTTAAACAACCCATAGGGAATATCGTATGATATGTTTAATGATAATTTGTTAGTTGTTAAATCAACATTTGCATCATTTAAATTTACCCCATTAGCATTTATAATAAGAACTTCTTTAGAATTGAGTCCTCTCTCATATCTAAGACCAATACTAATAGATTTTATCTTTACCCTTGACCCCAATAAAATACTAACAGAGTATTTATCTTTAATCTCATCTAAATTAAAATTACTAGATTCGGATAGACTGTATTTAAATGATGGACCTCCGAAAATACTTAATGGACCTAAAACTTTATAACCAAAAATAATAGGAAGTTGAAGATCACTTGATTTATATGAATGTTCTGCAATTTCAATTGATTCATTGTTTTGAATTGCAGAGGCATTTTTGGATTTTGAAAAAATTAAATTTAATTCAGGTCTTATGTAGAATGTAATTAAATCTATTTCTGTAAAAATACCAAATTGAAAACCAGTTGAATTTTTAATATCCAAGTTGTAGTCATCAATTTTAGTTTTTAAATTTTCTATTGAACCAAAATTATCATCATTTATACCAAAATTTATTCCAAAATTTCCTTGACTGAAGAGTGAGCTAGAAAAAAATAGAATCAAGAAACTAATTTTAAAATTTAAATTAATATTTTTCACAACTATCTTTTTCTTTTTATAACATCAATAACTGATTTAGTTATTGAAGTGCTATTTAAACCATATTTGTTCATTAAATCTGATGGAGCTCCCGATTCACCAAATGTATCTCTAGTACCAATAAATTCTTGAGGTGATGGAAATTTAGTGGTAAGTAACCTAGAAATGCTCTCTCCAAGTCCACCAAATATATTATGTTCTTCAGCTGAGACCAAACAACCTGTTTTAGAAACTGATTCAAGTATAATATCTTCATCCAAAGGCTTAATTGTATGTATATTAATTACCTCAGCGCTTATACCTTTTTTTTCTAACTCAGTTGATGCTTCAAGTGATTCCCATACTAAATGACCTGTTGCAACAATTGTCACATCTAATCCTTCTTTTAGCAAAATACCTTTTCCAATATTAAAACCATCTTTTACTGTTGTAAAGTTTGGTACTTTAGGTCTTCCAAACCTTAAATAAACAGGACCATCAAAATTTGAAATTTCAGTTGTTGCTAATTTTGTCTGATTAAAATCACAAGTATTAATAACAGTCATACCAGGTAACATTTTCATTAATCCAATATCTTCAAGTATTTGGTGTGTTGCACCATCCTCTCCTAAGGTTATACCTGCATGAGAAGCACAAATTTTTACATTTTTATTTGAGTATGCTACAGACTGTCTAATTTGATCATATACTCTACCTGTTGAAAAATTTGCAAATGTACCAGTAAAAGGGATTTTACCTCCAGTGGCTAAACCAGCTGCTATTCCAATCATGTTTGCTTCTGCAATTCCAGTTTGAAAAAACCTATTTGGGTTTTCTTTAGCAAAAACTTCCATCTTTAACGAACCAGTTAAATCAGCACAAAGAGCAACAACTTCTTTATTTATTCTTCCGAGTTCTGTTAAACCTTCTCCAAAGCCTGATCTCGTATCTTTACTTCCTTGATTTATATATTTTTTCATTTTAATAATCTCCGATTGTTTCAGGGTTTTGGCTAAGTGCTATTTCTAGTTGTTCATCATTAGGAGCTTTTCCATGCCAGTCATGTGTATGCATCATGAAATCAACTCCATTACCCATTACTGTTTTCATTAAAACAACAATTGGTTTTCCATTGAAAGCTTTGTCTTTAGCATTACTAATTACTTTATATATTTCATCTAATGAATTACCATCTTTAATTTCAAGTACTTCCCAACCAAATGATTCTAATTTCAAATTAAGGTTTCCTATATCAAGAACATCTTTAGTAGATCCATCAATTTGCTGCCCATTTAAGTCAACAGTGACGATAATATTATCTACGTTTTTTGCAGCAGCAAACATAAATGCTTCCCAATTTTGACCTTCTTGAAGTTCACCATCTCCTGTCAAAACATAAACTATTGAGTCATCATTATTTAATTTTTTTGATAGGGCAACACCAATACCAACTGACAGGCCCTGACCAAGAGATCCGGAGGATATATCTATCCCTGGTAATCCATCATGGTTAGTTGGATGACCTTGAAGCCTTGAATCAATCTTTCTAAATGTATTTAGTTCATTAATATCAAAATGACCAGTTCGAGCTAGGATGCTATAATAAACAGGAGAAATATGTCCATTTGAAAGGATAAAAACATCTTTATTTATTTGATTTGAGCCAATATTTAAAATTCTTTTGTAAAGGGTTACAAAAAACTCAACACATCCTAATGATCCTCCAGGGTGTCCAGAATTTACATTATGAACCATCCTAAGAATATCTCTCCTTATTTGTATAACAAGATTTTTTAAATCTGTATTCATTTTGAGTAAATGTAGGGTTATACTTATGACTATCAAAATTCTTTAATTTATTTTTATCATAATTTTATGTAAATAATTAACAATTATTTTTTCTTTTATTTAATTTTTAATTTTGGTAAATGAATATTTTAGATAAGTACATTATAAAGAATTATTTAGGTACGTTTTTTGTAATGTTTGGGCTTTTTATTCCAATAGGTATAATGGTCGATTTTGCTGAAAAAATTGACAAATTCAGAGAAAATGAAGTTCCTGCTGATCAAATTATTTATTATTATATTGACTTTATATGGTATTTTGGGAGTCAGCTTTACCCAATTTTCTTATTCCTTGCTGTAATCTGGTTCACTTCAAGACTTGCTAATAATACTGAAATAACTGCTATTCTATCTTCCGGTATCTCTTTTCAAAGATTAATGAGGCCTTATTTTATTTCTGCAGGGATCATTGTATCTCTTGCACTAATATCTGTTATGTTTATAGTACCAAAATCTAATGCTAGTTTCAATGAGTTTATTTCAGAATATGTAAAGCAAGAGGACAAAAGAGTCACTTCAAGATTATTTAAGCAAATAAATGAAAATGAATTTATTTATGTAAGTAGCTATGATCCAAAAAGAAAAAGAGGAATAAATTTTACATTAGAAAGTTTTAATGGAAACAAACTTAGTCACAAAATAATGGCTACAACAATCAGGTGGGATGATTCAATTTTTCGTCTAACAAATTATGTAAAGAGAGATATAATCGAAGATACTGAGGTAATTCAAAAAGTTACAAGAAAGGATACATTACTTAATTTTGATATCGATGATCTTGCACCACTAAACTATGTTGCGGAAACGCTTAATTTTTTTGAGCTAAATAAACTCATCAGATATGAAAAAAAAGCAGGTTCTCCATTAATAAACTCTCATCTATTAGTAAGACATAAAAGATATACTATCCCATTTTCATGTTTTATTCTTACAATTATTGCTCTTTCAGTATCATCAATTAAAAGAAGAGGTGGAACAGGATCTAATTTAGCAATTGGAGTTTCATTAGGGTTCTTATTTGTTTTTCTGGATAAGATATTTGGTGTATTAGTAATTAAATCAAATTTTTCTCCAGCTCTAGCATCATGGGGTATACTTTTTATCTTTTTGAGTATTGCATTTTTATTATTAAAAAGAGCTATTAGATAGATAATTTAATTAACCTATATTTATAAAAATTTTATTATGGAGTTTTTAGATTTCGAAGTTCCTGTAAAAGAAGTTTTAGATCAAATAGATAAATGTAAATCTATTGAAAATGAGAGTGATGTTGATGTTACCAAAACTTTCAATCTCCTTCAAAAAAAATTAGTTGAAACAAAAAAGGATATCTATAATAATCTTTCAGCATGGCAAAGAGTTCAGCTTTCTAGGCATCCTAATAGACCTTATGCCCTAGACTATATTAATAACATTTGTGGAACCTCTTTTCTTGAACTTCATGGTGATAGAAATGTTAAGGATGACAAAGCAATGATTGGTGGTCTTGGTAAAATAAATGATCAAACCATCATGTTAATTGGAACACAAAAAGGGTACAATACAAAAACTCGACAATTTAGAAATTTCGGAATGGCAAATCCCGAGGGATATAGAAAAGCCCTAAGGCTTATGAAAAAGGCAGAAAAGTTCAATATTCCTATTGTTACTTTAATTGATACACCAGGGGCCTACCCTGGAGTGGAAGCTGAGGAAAGGGGTCAGGGTGAGGCTATCGCCAGAAATATTTATGAAATGATGAATATTAAAGTTCCAATTATATGTATTGTAATAGGTGAAGGAGCTTCAGGTGGTGCTTTAGGGATTGGTGTTGGAGATAAAGTTATGATGCTTGAGAACACATGGTACTCTGTCATTTCCCCTGAGTCTTGTTCTTCAATTCTTTGGAGAAGTTGGGAATTTAAAGAGTCTGCTGCTGATTCATTGAAATTAACTGCTAATGATATGTTAAAGAACAAGTTAATTGATAAAATTATAAAAGAGCCTCTTGGTGGTGCTCATTATGATCCTATTATGACTTATAATTCTGTCAAAGAAAATATTGTCAAATCCTTAGAAGAGATTAATTCATTACATTCAGATAAAATGATTTTAAAAAGAAGAAAAAAATTTACTTCTATAGGTAAGTTTAAATCTTAATTTTACTATTAACAAAATTTTGTACTTATCAACAAACTTATGTTTAAAGATTTATCCTAAATACAAATAGGTTTTTAGGTTTTAAAAATTGTTTTTCCATACTTTTACTTAATGGAAAAAAGAAATCCTCTAAAAATATATGAAAGTGAAAATCAGCAGATAGTAAGTCTATCGGATGGTAAGATACCTCCACAGGCTATTGATTTAGAGGAGGCTGTCATTGGGGCAATGCTAATTGATGAAAAAGGAGTCAATGAAGTAATAGACATTCTATCTCCAGATATTTTTTATAAGAAATCTCATCAGCTCATTTTTGAGTCAATTCAAAGACTATTTAGAGAGTCGGAGCCTATTGATTTATTAACTGTTTCTGCTGATCTTAAAAAGAATAAAAATTTTGAAATTGTTGGGGGTGATTTTTATTTAATTAACCTTTCACAAAAGGTTTCTTCATCAGCTCATATTGAGTATCATTCAAGGATTATTCAGCAAAAATATATTCAAAGAAAATTAATATCAATATCTAATGAAATTATCCAAAAATCATATAATGAAAGTACGGATGTTTTAGATTTATTAGATGAAGCTGAGTCTAAATTATATGACATTGCTCAAAATAACATTAAAGGATCATCTGAAACTGCTCAGAATCTTGTAATCCAAGCCAAAAACAGAATTGAAGAAATAGGAAATAGAGAAGGTTCTCTTAGTGGAATATCAACTGGGTTTGAAAAACTAGATAGATTGACATCAGGCTGGCAGCCAAGTGATTTAATTATTGTTGCTGCCAGGCCAGGTATGGGTAAAACCGCATTAGCATTATCAATGGCTAGAAACATTTCTGTACAAAAGAAAATTCCTGTAGCATTTTTCTCTCTTGAGATGTCGTCAGTCCAGCTTATAACTAGACTTATCTCAGCCGAAACTGGCCTCTCTTCAGATAAATTAAGAACTGGTAAGCTTGCACCACATGAGTGGCAACAATTAAATGTAAAAGTATCAGATCTTGAGTCAGCTCCTCTATATATTGATGACAGTGCTGCACTAACTATTTTCGAGCTAAGAGCAAAAGCTAGAAGGCTTGCGTCTGCTCATGATATTAAGTTAATTGTAATAGATTATCTTCAATTAATGAATATAGGGTCTTCTAATAAAGCAGGTAATAGAGAACAGGAAATATCTACAATTTCTAGAAATCTCAAAGCATTAGCAAAAGAATTAAACATTCCTGTTATTGCTTTGTCTCAGCTTTCAAGAGCAGTAGAAACAAGAGGTGGTACTAAAAGACCTATACTTTCTGATCTTAGGGAATCTGGTGCGATTGAGCAAGATGCTGATATTGTATCATTCCTATATAGACCTGAATATTACGGAATTACAGAATGGGATGATGATATGAAAACACCTTCTGAGGGTCAAGGCGAGTTTATTGTAGCAAAGCATAGAAATGGTGCTTTAGATTCAATCAAACTTAAATTTGTTGCTAACCTTGGAAAATTTGAAGATATTGATAGTTTTGATTCTCCTTTTGAATTTCAATCAAAGCTAAACACAGATAATAAATTAAGTGACTTTAGTGAGCCGTTAAATAAAGATAACGACGAAGATATTCCATTTTAGTTAACTTCCTTTCAAAAGAAATGACTTTAAGAAATCATTAAGGTCTCCGTTAAGTACTGCCTCAGTATTTCCTGATTCATAACCAGTTCTAACATCCTTTATAATTTTATACGGGTGTAATACATAATTTCTGATTTGTGATCCCCATTCAATTTTTTTCTTAGAATCTTCAATTTTTTTTCTTTCTTCATTGTTTTTTTGAATTTCAATCTCATAAAGCTGAGATTTTAGAAGCATGAGTGCTTTTTGCTTGTTATCTAATTGTGACCTTGTTTCTGAGTTTTCAACAGTAATTCCAGTTGGTTTGTGTTTAAGTCTTACGGCAGTTTCAAGTTTATTAACACTTTGACCTCCAGCTCCACCTGCTCTCATAGTTTCCCATAATAAATCGGAAGGGTTAATTTTAATTTCTATTGAATCATCAACAAGTGGGTATACATATACAGAAGCAAAAGAGGTGTGTCTTTTTGCATTACTATCAAAAGGTGATATTCTTACTAATCTATGCACACCATTTTCACCTTTCAACCATCCAAAAGAAAAGTCTCCATCAATTTGAATTGTTGCAGTTTTTATTCCAGCTACATCACCAGGTTGATTATTTAGTTCTTTAATTTTAAAATTATTTTTTTCACCCCACATTAAATACATTCTTAAAAGCATTTCAGCCCAATCACAAGATTCGGTTCCACCTGCTCCAGCAGTAATCTGAAGAATTGCAGACATAGAATCTTCTTTTTTGCTGAGCATCATTTTAAATTCCATGTCTTCAATTAGGGTCTCTAATTCATCATATGATTCGTTAATCTCATTCTCACTAATCTCTTTATTAAAGAAAAATTCACTCAGAACTGTTATATCATCATACTTTGTGATTAAAACATCAAATTCAGATATTAAGGATTTAATTTGTTGAATTTCTTTGACAATTTTTTCTGCATCTTTAGGATTTGTCCAGAAATTAGGTTCAGAAGCTTTTGTTTCTAAATTAGAAAGAATGGACTCTTTAGAATCTATGTCAAAGATACCCCCTTAACGTATCAATACGTTTTTTAATTCCTTTGAAATTTTCTTTAGAAAACATGGTTGAAATTAATTATATGATTTCGAAAAAAAAAATTATATTTCTAAAAAATTAACCATGAAAAAAATACTATTCGTTATTCTTATATTTTCAAATCTTGTTTTTGCTCAAAATATTG
The DNA here is from genome assembly GCA_902559905.1 of uncultured Bacteroidota bacterium. GTDB lineage: Bacteria > Bacteroidota > Bacteroidia > Flavobacteriales > Flavobacteriaceae > Marisimplicoccus. The sequence continues at coordinate 9,746 of CACEJV010000003.1, forward strand.
ATTTTGAAGGATTTATGAATTTTTCCTACAGTAATAATTCAGGTAAAATCCATCTTGAGGTAAACAACCTGGACAAAGAATTCTTATATATAAACTCATTAAGTAGAGGTATTGGTAACAACGACTTGGGACTAGATAGAGGCCAACTAGGTAATACTAGAATAGTTTTTTTTACAAAAAGAGGTAATAAAATATTAATGGTTCAACCAAACACTAGATATGTTTCTAATTCAGATAACTATCTTGAAAACAAGGCTGTTGAGGAAGCTTTTGCAAGATCTGTTTTATTTTCATTTGAAATAATTGAAGAAAAAAATAATAATTACATAATAGACTTAGATCCTCTACTTATAAATGATGCTCATGGTGTTGTGCAAAGATTGAAGTATTCTAATTCTGGTAATTATTCTTTAAATAAATCAATGTCTGCGATTGAACTTGATAGAACAAAAGCCTTTCCAAAAAATATAGAATTTGATGTAATCCTTACTTTTACTGGTAATCCTTCGGGAAATCTTGTTAGAAGCGTTACTCCAACGGCATCAAATATTACTGTTAATCAACATCATTCTTTTGTTAAGCTACCTGATAATAATTATAAAAAAAGAAAATTTGATCCAAGAAGTGGAAGCAACCCTTTTGTAGTTTATGACTATTCAACTCCAATTGATGAAAAGCTAGAACAAAGGTTCATAGTTAGACATAGATTAAATAAAAAATATCCTGATCAAGAAATAAGCGAACCAACCGAACCTATTATTTACTATATAGATAATGGTACACCAGAGCCAGTAAAGTCTGCGCTTATAGAGGGAGGAAATTGGTGGAATCAAGCATTTGAAAGCGCAGGATATAAAGATGCTTTTAGAATTGAGGTTTTACCTGAAGATGCTGATCCAATGGATGTAAGATATAATCTAATTCAGTGGATTCACAGATCAACTAGAGGGTGGAGTTATGGAGCAAGTATTGTTGATCCTAGAACAGGAGAAATTATAAAAGGTCAAGTAAGTTTGGGAAGCCTAAGGGTTAGACAAGATTATATGATTCTTAGTGGGCTAATAGACAATCCTAATGCAGAAGAAAATAAAAAATTAATAAAAGAAACTTCTTTAGATAGGATTAGACAATTGTCTGCGCATGAGATTGGACATACTCTTGGTTTTGGTCATAATTTTATTTCTAGTGCTAATGATAGGGTTTCAGTAATGGATTACCCTCATCCAAAAATTTCATATGTAGATAATCAGATAAATATTGATAATGCATATGCAAAAGATATTGGAGAGTGGGATAAAGTAAGTGTTCAATATGCTTATTCTGATTTTTCGGACTCAGTTAATGAAGATAAGGAGCTTAATAAGATTTTAGATGATGCTGTTGAGAATGGGCTATACTACCTAAGTGATTCTGATTCTAGACCAGTTAGTAGTGCAAATCCATACTCTCATTTATGGGATAATGGTGATCTTGCATACAAAGAACTGGACAAGTTATTAAACATTAGAAAACAAGCGCTTATTAACCTTGACTTAGATAACTTAAGGAATGGCGAACCCTACGATAGAATTGAAGACATAATGGTTCCTATATACATGTTGCATAGATATCAAATTGAAGCAGCAGCAAAGGCTATTGGAGGTATAGATTATCTCTACTATGTTAAAAATAGCAGAGGTGATAAAGTAAAGTTTGCTGATAAAGATTTACAGATTAAATCATTAAATTCCCTTCTTAAAGTAATTGATCCAACTAATCTAACGATTCCTCAAAACTTAATTGAAATTCTCGGTCCTAGGTCTTTTAGAAATCCAAGGACAAGAGAGAACTTTGTATCAAATACGGGTGTTGGATTTGATTATATAAATGCCTCAAGTGCAATTATTAATCATGTCTTTACTTATATGCTAAATCCTGAGAGAATAAATAGGGTCCATCAGCAGAATATGTTTGGAAAAAATATTTTATCACTTGAAGACTACCTTAGTGAAATTCAGAATTCTGTCTTTAAGAAAATGAAAATGAGTGAATATGAATCTTCCATCAACAAAAATACCCAATCTTTATTTTTAGATCATTTATTCATGACTTATAATAATAAGCAAAGTAATGACATTTCTAAATCTAAAATATATTCAAGAATTAATAGTTTAATGAACTATTTAATGAGAAATAGATCTGAGTATAATGATTTTTTAATTACAAAAATTAATGGCTTTTATGCGAATCCTAACCAATATATACCAATTGAAAAGACTAAAACTCCAGATGGATCTCCAATTGGGAATTTTTCATGTGATTACTAGTTATTTTTAATTAAATTTGTGCATTATTTCCATGTTCTAATGCCTTCTAATAATAAACCTTACAATAATATTTTAGAGCTTATAGGTAACACTCCATTAATTAGACTAAATGAGGTTACAAAAAATTTCAAAGGAACATACTTTACAAAGTTTGAAGGTTTTAACCCAGGTCACTCTAATAAAGATAGGATTGCTCTTCATATACTTAATCAAGCTGAAAATAAAGGTATTTTAAAGAAGGGTAGCACTATAATTGAAACAACATCAGGTAATACTGGTTTTAGCTTAGCTTTAGTTTCATTACTTAAGGGATATAAGTGTATTTTGGCGGTAAGCTCTAAGGCATCTAAAGATAAAATTAATATGCTGAAATGTTTGGGTGCTGAAATTTATGTTTGTCCTTCAAATGTATCATCTGACGATCCAAGGTCTTATTATGAGGTTGCAAAGAGGTTAACTAAAGAAATTAAAGGCTCTGTATACATTAATCAATATTTCAATGATTTGAACGTTGAAGCACACTATCAAACTACTGGTCCAGAAATTTGGAGTCAGACAAATGGAAAGATCACTCACCTAATTGCTTGCAGTGGAACTGGAGGTACTATTTCGGGAATAGGTAGATTTTTGAAAGAAAAAAATAATGATGTAAAAATTATCGGTGTTGATGCTTATGGTTCAATTTTAAAAAAATACCATGAAACAGGTGAAATTGATCCGAATGAAATATACTCATATAGGATAGAAGGACTAGGTAAAAACATTGTGCCTTCTGCTACTGATTTTAAAATTATCGATAAGTTTGTAAAAGTTACTGATTCAAATAGTGCTCATATGGCTAGAGAGATAACTTTAAATGAAGGATTGTTTGTTGGATATACCTCAGGTGCAGCTTTTCAAGCTACAAAAATATTAAATGATGAAAATGAATTTGATCATTCAAGTTGTGTTGTAATTGTCTTTCCTGATCATGGTTCAAGGTATTTAAGTAAAATATATTCTGATGAATGGATGAATAACCAAGGTTTTTATGATTCCAGTTTTTATCAACCCAAAAAAAATTCAATTAATTATATATAATTTATATGCAAGATCTATTTGACAAAATTTATAAAAGTAAAGGCCCTTTAGGAAAATGGGCATCAATTGCTGAAGGCTACTTTGTCTTTCCTAAGCTAGAAGGTCCAATTTCAAACAGAATGATGTTTAATGGCAAAGAAGTTATCACATGGAGTGTAAATGACTACTTAGGTTTAGCTAATAATCCAGAAGTTAGAGAAGTTGATGCTAAAGCTGCTGAGCAATACGGAAGTGCTTATCCTATGGGAGCAAGAATGATGTCTGGTCATACTAATCTTCATGAAAAATTAGAATCTGAACTTGCTAAATTTGTGTCAAAGGAGTCTGCTTACCTTCTTAATTTTGGATATCAAGGAATCCTTTCAACTATAGATACTCTAGTAACTAAAAATGATATTATTGTTTATGATATTGATTCTCACGCATGTATAATTGATGGAGTTAGGCTTCACCTCGGTAAGCGATTTACATATCAACATAATGACATGAAAAGTTTAGAAAAAAATCTTGAAAGAGCCAGTAAACTTGCTGAACAAACAGGTGGAGGAGTACTTGTAATTTCTGAAGGAGTCTTTGGAATGAGGGGAGAGCAAGGAAAACTAAAAGAAATAGTTGCATTGAAAGATAAATTTAAATTTAGACTTCTTGTGGATGATGCTCACGGTTTTGGAACTTTAGGAAAAACCGGTGCAGGTGCAGGGGAGGAGCAGGGCGTTCAAGAACAAATTGATGTGTACTTCGCAACTTTTGCTAAATCACTAGCTTCAACTGGTGCTTTTATTGCAGGTGATTCTGAAATAATTGAATTCTTAAAATATAACATGCGTTCACAAATGTTTGCAAAATCTCTTCAGATGCAATTAGTTATTGGTGCCCTTAAAAGACTTGAATTAATTAAGACTAGACCTGAGTTTAAACAAAAACTCTGGGAAAATGTTAATTTACTTCAATCTGGTTTGAAGGAAAGAGGTTTTGATATTGGTTCAACACAAAGTTGTGTTACTCCAGTATACCTAAAGGGTAGTATCCCTGAGGCAATGGCCCTAGTTAAAGACTTAAGAGAAAATTACCATATTTTTTGTTCAATTGTTGTGTATCCTGTCATTCCAAAGGGATTAATTCTGCTTAGACTAATTCCAACTGCTTCACACAATGTTAATGATATTAATGAAACTCTTGATGCATTTTCTTCAATTAGAAAAAAACTTGAAAAAGGTGTTTATAAGCAAGCATCTAAGGGAATAGAAGAGTCAGTTGACTAATCATTCAACATTACTGGCATTACAAGCATAGTTATTGACTCTTTTGAAGAATCTTTTTGATTTACTGGCCTTATAATACCTGCTCTGTTTGGATGAGACATTGAAAGTGTAATGGTCTCAGAATCTAAATTATTAAGCATTTCAATTAAAAACTTTGAGTTAAATCCAATTTGGATATCATCACCTGAATACTCACATTCTAAATTTTCATCTGCTCTATTACTAAAGTCAAAATCTTCAGCACTAATGTTTAAAAGAGATCCTGTAAGTTTAATTCTAATCTGATTGGTAGTCTTATTAGAGAAAATACTAACTCTTCTAACAGAGTTTAAAAAAAGCTCTCTATCAATTGTAAGTACGTTGGGATTATCTTTTGGAATAACAGCTTCATAATTAGGAAATTTTCCATCGATTAGTCTTGAAGTAATAGAGCTTTTGCCAAAAATATATTTTACATTTGAATCATTATGCTGAATAGTTATTTCAGAATCATATGTCTGTAAAATGCCCTTAAGTATTTGTAAAGGTTTCTTAGGCATAATGAATTCTGATATTTCTTTTGAATTATACTCAGATGTTTCAAACTTAACTAGTTTATGAGCATCAGTTGCGACAAACCTTAAAGATTCACTATTAAATTGAAAGAACACTCCACTCATCACAGGCCTAAGGTCATCCGTTCCAGAGGCAAAGATTGTTGAATTTATCGCATTGCCCAGATCAACCCCATTAATTAAAGTTTCATGAGCATCCAAAATTTCAATTTGTTTTGGAAACTCACCCCCCTCTAAATAAGCAAGAGAATACTTTCCATTACTTGCGCTAATCTCAATGGTATTATTTTCAGTTTTTATAAATGTCAATGGTTGATCTGAAAATGTTTTTAGAATATCTATTAATAGTTTAGCAGAGATTGCCACTTTATCTGTAGATTTAGATTCAATATCAATTTCTGAAGTCATTGTAGATTCAAGATCTGATGAACTTATCTTAAGTTTGTTATTGTCTACTTCAAACAAAAAATTATCAAGTATAGGAATTGTATTTGAAGAATTAATTACTCCACCTAGAATTTGGAGTTCTTTGTACAAAATCGAAGATGAAACAATAAACTTCATATGTTTTTTTTCAAATATATTTAATTGATATTATAAATCTTACAATTACTTATAAAAGTTATCTACCAAATACAAACACTAAAAATAAATGCTTACAGGATCTCTATAATCTAAGCCAAATAAGGTACTAGCGCTTCCCACTGTTTGAGGATTACTTTTATAAATACTTAATTGAAGGTAGCCAAGACTATTAAATATTGCCATTTTCTTTCCATCCTCTTCTCGATCTTTTTGATCTAGGGTAAAATCAATTGCATCAGAGTAGTTTTTATAAATTTGTGTGAACTTAACGTTTCTTGCATTTATTGTAAAAGATCTAGTTTTTGAAATTTCTTTAAATAGCTTTTCAGTGATATTTGTTATTACATTACCATAATTATCTATATAAATTACACTACCTATAATTTGATTTTGTTCTTGATTTACAACAGGTCTTAAATTTTTAATCTCCTTAATTTTATTAATTTTTGAGCCAACAACATTTAGAGGTCCAGATCTTAAAATATGTCCTAAGACCTTAATAAACAATTCATCTGAGGATATTTTATAATTAAAGCTATTATGTAAATTAATTTCAAATATATCTTCTGGAATAATGTCTTTAAAAATTAAAGAAAATACTCCATTATCAGCACCAATAAAAAATGATTCTTCATGTTTTATTACTATATGTTTATTTTCAGGAGTAAGTTCTGAATCTACACATATCATATGAATTGTCCCCTTTGGAAAGTTTTTGTATGCACCTTCAAGAATATATCCGGCTTCAGTTAAATTAAATGGGCTAATATTATGTGAAATATCTATAATTTCTGCTGTATCAATTTCTGAAACTATTTTTGCTTTTAAGGAACTAACAAAATAGTCCTTATTTCCATAATCTGTGGTTAGGGTTATGATAGACATTAATTAAGATAAACTTTATAAATTTTATGTAAATTTGAATCAAATAATCTACTATAACAAATTTTTAAATTAAATCTATTGAGTGAGCTAGAATTTGAACTAACTGATGTTGATCCACAAAACTTTTTCTCAAGAGATAATTTAAATTCTTTAAAATCTAGTTTCCCTAAACTTAAGCTGATTCAAAGAGGACAAACTATTAAAGCCCTTGGTGAAAAAAGTGAATTAAAATTATTTGATAATAAATTTAGGACTCTATTAAATTACTATTCAGATTACAATAACATAGATCCAGATGTAATAAATGATATCGTTGTTAAGGAAATAAAATTTAATGGTGATAAGCCTTCACTGATTTTACATGGCGTTTCAGGTAAACCCATATTAGCTAAAACTACAAATCAAAAAAAACTCCATAAATCAATCTTAAATAATGACTTGATATTTGCCATTGGTCCAGCAGGTACAGGAAAAACTTATACCGGTGTTGCAATGGCTGTAAAGGCCCTAAAAGAGAAAGAAATTAAAAAAATCATATTAACAAGACCTGCGGTTGAAGCTGGTGAAAACTTAGGCTATCTCCCAGGAGATCTTAAAGAAAAGCTTGATCCATACATGCAGCCTCTATATGACGCCCTAAGAGATATGATTCCTGCTAATAAGCTACAGAAATTTCTTGAAGACAGGACAATTGAGATTGCTCCTCTAGCATTTATGAGGGGTAGAACATTGGATAATGCATTTGTAATTTTAGATGAAGCACAGAATACAACTAATGCTCAGATGAAAATGTTTTTAACTAGAATGGGTATGAATGCCAAATTTATGGTTACTGGAGATCCTGGTCAAATAGATCTTCCAAGAAAAGTAAGCTCTGGATTAAAAGATGCAATTAAAATACTTTCAAGAAAGAATGGTATTGATATAATCTATCTTGATGATAGAGATGTAATTAGGCATCCTATAGTTAAAAAAGTTATAGATGCTTATAATAAAATTCAAAAATAAATAGGTTTTGAATACAATTTTTAAAACAGATTTTAATCTTCCTGGTCAAATATCTAAATATGAAGGTAAAGTAAGAGATGTTTACTCTATAGAAAACGATGTATTGGTTGTTATTGCATCTGATAGAATTTCTGCATTTGACATTGTAATGCCTAAACCAATTCCATTTAAAGGTCAAGTGTTAAATCAAATATCAGTTGATATGCTAAAGTCTACTGAAGATATAATTCAAAATTGGCTTATATCATCTCCCGACCCAAATGTTTCAATTGGTAGGAAACTTAAACCTGTAAAAGTAGAAATGGTTATTAGAGGCTACTTAAGTGGACATTCTGATAGATTGTATAGTTCTGGTAAGAGAAGCATTTGTGGAGTTAATTTACCAAATGGTTTGGTATCAAATCAAAAATTTGATACCCCTATAATTACTCCAACTACAAAAGCTGATTTTGGTCATGATGAAGATATATCTAAATCTGATATAATAAAAAAAGGAATTTTAACATTAGAACAATACGAAGAAATAGAGGATATAACTTATAAACTATTTAAGAGAGGTACAGAAATAGCAAAAAAAAGAGGATTAATTCTAGTGGATACAAAGTATGAATTTGGATATGATTCCAAAAATAATCTTTGCTTAATCGATGAGATTCATACTCCTGATTCCTCTAGATATTTTTATAAAGACACTTATGAAGATCATATGAATAGGGGAGAAACCCCCAAACAACTATCTAAAGAGTTTTTTCGTCAGTGGTTAATTCAAAATGATTTTCAGGGGAAGGAAGGTCAAAACCTTCCTGAAATTTCTGATGATGTTGTAATGGATGTTTCAAATAGATACATAGAACTTTACAATGAAATTACCGGTAATAATTTTGATAGTTCGAAGGCTATAAATTCACTTGATCAAATTGAGGAGACTGTAATAACCTCATTAAAACTTATCAGTTAATATACCCAAATAGGTCTCTATTCCAGTTATATAATTTTCAATTTTAATATTTTCATTAGGACTATGTTGATTATTATCTTGATTAACTGTTGGTACTGTTACTGCAGGAATTCCTAATGTATTTACAAATGGAGAAATAGGTACTGATCCACCACTTGTCCTTTTTTTTACAGGTTCAATTCCAAATGTTTTTTTCAACGATTTTACAAGCCATTTGCCAATTTCAGACTCAATATCAGTTCTGAACGCATCATAATCAAAGCTAGAAACAAATGTTACAATCTTATTATGTTTAAGCCTTTCATCTTTTGTTGGCTTTCTATCTATAACATAATATCCAAGTTCTTCAATATGACTTTTAATAAGATTATGAAGTCTTATCGGATCAGACTCTAATACAAGTCTTACATCAATTTCTGCTATACATTCCGATGGAACAATTGTTCTTACTTCCTCTCTAACCCATCCAGATTCAATACCTCGTACATTTATAGATGGATACTGAATTGATTCTTGATAATTTTTTCCGACATTATCAGGCTTTTTAAATTGCATGTCATTCATCATCTTTTCTTCGTCATCAGGCACATCGTCTAAAATTTTTAATGTTTTTTCATCAAGTTCAATACCATCATAAAACCCTGGTATTGTAACTCTTCCATTAGTATCTTTCATAGAAGATAATATTTCAGACATTCTAAAAACAGGATTTGGAGCGTAGTTACCAAAATGACCGCTATGTTGAGGAACAATCGGTCCATAAGTAATTAATGTAATATCTGAAATTCCTCTAGCTCCAAATGTTAATGTGGGAAGATTAGATGGATGTTTTGGGCCATCAAATATTAGTAAAGCATCACTTTTCAATTTTGAAGAATATTTTTTAACTGCGTCTGCAAGGTTAGGGGAACTAATCTCCTCCTCAAAATCCATAATAACTTTTAAATTATATTCTAATTCAATGTTATTTCTTTTCATTATCTCTAGGGCGTTAAGAATCATCATTACAGGACCTTTGGCATCTGATGCAGATCTAGCAAAAATTCTTAAATCTTCCTTTTTTATGTCATCGAATGTTATATTATCCAATCTACTCCAATCAATTATTTTATATTCATTATTAGTTCTTTTTTTTAGGACAGCCTTATAAGGATTTTCTTGATCCCACTTAGAATTGTCAACAGGTTGTCCATCAAACTGAAGGTATATTAAAAGGGTATTTAGATCTTCAGAAATTACTTTTGAAGCTAAAAGAAGAGGTAATTCAGGAGTCTCAAGTCTATCAACTTCAAATCCATATTTTTTAAAATTATTTATACCCCATTCAATAAGAGGTTTCATTTCATTCTTAAAATTAGCATCATTTTTAATTGATAGGAATTCTCTAAAACTCTCAATACTCTCAATTCCAATATCGAATATTTGATTTTCAATTTTGCTTTGAGAGAATAAATTAAGTCCAGTTGTAAATACTAAGATTGGTATTATTAATTTTTTCATTACTTCAAATTATTTTATTTAAATCTATTTCAAAATTTTTTTCAATGTTTATTTTTTTTGAATTTTTATATTTTTTGAACCAAGTAATTTGTCTTTTTGCGTAATTCCTTGTGTTTTGTCTTATCTTATCAATTGCTTCATCGTAAGATAATTTATCTTTAAAATAATCAAAAAACTCTTTGTAACCAACTGTATTTAAAGTATTTAAATTAGAATACTTTCGTAATTTAAAGGCCTCTTCTTCTAGTCCATTACTAATCATAATGTCAACTCTTCGATTAATTTTATCATAAAGTACTTCCCGAGGGGATTCTAATAAAATAACCGTTGTTTTAAATTCTCTTTTTTTAATTGTGTCTTTCCTAAGTGATGAAAATTTATTCCCAGTATATTTTATGATTTCTAAGGCTCTGATTATTCTGCTATGATTTTTTTTATCCACAATTTCATAATACTCTTTATCTAACTTTTTTAATTCCTCTTGTAGGTATGATAACCCTTTATCTTTATGTATTCTTATAATCTCATCTCTAATTTCCTCAGGAATCTCTGGAAACTCATCTATCCCATATATTAAGGAATCAGCATAAAGTCCTGATCCTCCAACTAATATTAAATATTCTTTATCCTCAAATAGACTATTAATTTTATGTATTGCATCTTTTTCATATAATCCGACATTATATTTATCATGAATACTCTTGTTGTGAATAAAATGATGTTTTATTTCTTTCAATTGATGTTTTGAAGGAGGGCATGTGCCTATCTCTAGTTCTTTATAAAACTGTCTAGAGTCACAAGAAATAATTTCAGTTTTAAGCTTTTTTGCAAGTTCTATACTAAATGCTGTTTTTCCAACTCCAGTTGGCCCAGCAATGTATATTAAGTTTTTATTTGTCTTCATCAAGGTGAGAACCGCATTGGTGACAAAAAATAGCATTGTCTTTATGCTTATCATTTAAACATTCAGCACACACCCTTGTGTTAACATCAACTTTTTTTCTTCTTTGAGCCATTTCTGCAGAAATTATTCCGGTTGGAACCGCAATAATTCCATAACCAAGAATCATAAGCATTGATGCAAGAAACTTACCCAAGCCTGTTAATGGAACAATATCACCATACCCAACAGTTGATATTGTGCTTATACACCAATAGATACTCTCCGGAATATTATTAAAACCAGCTTCAGGACCTTCAATTAAATACATTAGGGTTCCGAATAAAATACACATAATAAGAACAAACAACAAAAAGATTACAATCTTTGCTCTACTTACTAACAGCGACCTAACAAGGAAGTTAGACTCACCAATATATCTAGATATGTGAAGAACACGGAAAATTCTAAGAATTCTAAGCGCTCTAATAGCCATCATTGTCTCTAGTTGAGCTCCTACTATAAATAATGATATATATTTAGGAATAGTAGCCAATAAATCTATAATACCATAAAAGCTAAAAATATATTTTCTAGGGTGGTGAATAGATACAACTCTTAATATATATTCAATAGTAAATAATATAGTAATTGTCCATTCAGCTACATTAAGTATTTCATAGTATTGCTGGTTAATCCAACCAACTGTTTCAAGAGCGACTAGTACAACACTGATTATGATTACTATAATTAATGATATATCAAACACTTTTCCAGCAGGTGTGTCTGCTTCATAAATAATATCATGTATTTTCTGACGTGTTTTATTCAATGTCTGAAAATTTATAAATTTCTTTCAAATTTACTAGTTTTTTATATCTATTCTCAGAAATTAGTCTATATACATAGTTTTTAACCCTTTTTGACTCATTCACTTTTACTAACCTAGAATTAATTTTTTTCTCCGAATTTATATTATTATAAAGCTCAAAATAGCCATATCCTTCTATAACTCCACTCTTAAAGAGAATAAAACTTTTGTCAGCCTCTTTCTTACCATTAAATGTTATTACAAAGTCTGAAGCCTTATTTATAATTTCAGGCTTAGAAATTTTGGAGAAAATCTTTGGATCAACATTATTATTAATCTTAGGCTTAAGAGAATTTATCTCCTGAAGAGTCTTTAAAATTGCAATGTGAACATTGCCTGTAGGATGTACCTTAATTGTTTTAAAATTATTCTGAACGTATTTCGGTATGAATTTTTTACTAGTAAACAACTTAATTAGTTTATTCTTAATATCCTTACTAAAATCAATATAAACTAATTCATTCTTATCATTATATATATAGAAGACTCCTGTATTTTCCTTAAGATTATCTATAACATCTTTAAAAATGTTATCCATTTTTTCACCAGGGAATTCAACGATACTTTTTCTTATTATTTCTTGCTTAACATCTTTTTCTAAAAGAATTCTAAATAACTCGACAGTTGCAAGAGCATCTCCACTAGCACGATGTCTATCCTTGATTGGAATTCCAAGACTTCTAGATAATCTTCCAAGTTTATATGATTCTTGCTCAGGAAGTAATTCTTGAGATAGAATAACTGTACAAATAGATTTCATTGAAAAATCAAATCCTAGCCTCTTAAACTCTAATTGTAAAATTCTATAATCAAACTGAGCATTATGAGCAACTAGAACAGAATCAGAGGTTATCTCAATAACTCTCTTAGCTATTTCATGAAATTTAGGCGCTGTATTAAGCATCTTCGATGAAATTCCAGTAAGTTTTTCTACATAAGGATGTATCTCTTTTTCAGGGTTTACTAAGCTTATAAACTGATCAGTAATGGAGACACCATCAAATCTATAGATGGCAATCTCAATTATTGATTCCTCATTAAATTTTCCACCTGTGGCTTCAAGGTCAACTATTGTATACATCAATAACTTCTTTTTCCGAAAATTTTACTACCAACCCTTATCATATTTGAACCTTTCTTTATTGCTAATCTATAGTCATCACTCATTCCAATTGATAAAAATTTTAATTTAGAATTATTCAAACTCATTCTATCATATAATCCCTTAATTTGAGAAAATTCATCACTTATTTTTTGTTGATCTTCAGTAAAACTTGCCATTCCCATTAACCCAACAATATTAATATTCTCATATTTTTGAATATCTGAATAAAAATCTTCTAGAAGGCTTGTGTCTAAGCCAAATTTTGTCTCTTCTGAAGAAATTTTTAGTTGTATTAGGCAATCAATTTTTCTATTTGATTTTTTAGCACATTTATCTATTTCTGTTGCTAGTGAAATTCTGTCTAGCGAATGTATTAATGAGATAAAATTTGAAATATATTTCACTTTATTTTTTTGAAGATGTCCAATCATATGCCATTCAATATCATCTGGTAATAGTTGATGTTTCTCAACAATTTCTTGAACTCTATTTTCTCCAAAGATCTTTTGATTAGAATTATATGCTTCTTTTATTTCATCTATAGATCTAGTCTTGGAAACTGCGACTAATTTAACTTCATCGCTTATTTCATCTTTTATACTCAGAATATTATCTCTTATACTCATAGTTGACTAATTATCTCTTCAGCTACTTCTAGAGCTAAAAGGCCATCACTAAGTGGAACTTTTGATTCAGAATTATTATTAATGGACTCAAAAAAATCATTTAACTCTGATTCAATTGAGTTAATTTCAACTATTTCAGGTGTTTCAAAAAATATTACTTTTTCTTCACCGTCATTATTTTTGATGATAATTGAACTATCTGAATCGTTAGTTTCTTTTCCTCTAATTCTAACTACTTGATAATCTTTTTCTAAAAAGTTAATAGAAATGTATGCATCTTCTTGAAAAATTCTAGTTTTTCTCATTTTTTTCAGAGAAATTCTACTTGATGTTAGGTTAGCAATACACCCATTCTCAAACTCAATTCTTGCATTTGCTATATCAGGAGTAGTACTAATTATAGATACTCCAGAAGCATCAATTTTTTTAACTTTTGAGTTTACGACTTTTAAAACAATATCTATATCATGGATCATTAGATCCATTATTACAGACACATCGGTTCCTCTCGGATTAAAATCTGAAAGTCTGTGCGACTCAATAAATTTTGGATTTTTTATGAATCTGTTACAAGAAATGAATGCCTGATTATATCTCTCTACAAATCCAACTTGACCAACTATTTTATTATTCGATGCTAATTCGTGAATAATTTGAGCTTCATTAGAGTTTGATGTTAAAGGTTTTTCGACAAATATATGCTTTCCAGCTTCTATACATTTTTTTGCAATTTCAAAATGAGTAGTTGTAGGGGATACTATAATTGCAGCATCAATATCTTTAAGTAATAGATCTAAATCATTATAGTATTTATAACCATATTCTGACCAAATCTTTTCTGAATTAGTTTCATCAGTATCATAAAATCCTATTAAATTTTGATTTGATGAATTAATAATATTTAGATGAATCTTACCTAGATGTCCGGCTCCAATTACACCAACTTTTATCATTTGCTAAAAATACAATCTTCTTTTGGAATAATCGAGTATTAATTTAATATTAGCATAAGTGGAAGATAATTTTAAGCATAAAGGAAGACGAAGAATTCTAGCATCAGAATTAAGAGAAAAAGGCATTCAAGATGACAGAATCCTTAAGGCTATTGAAAACATACCTAGACATTTATTTATTGATCCTGGGCTTTCAGAACAAGCTTATATTGACAAAGCTCTTCCAATAGAAAATGATCAAACTATATCACAACCATATACTGTAGCTTTCCAGACACAACTACTTAACCCATCAGCTAGTGATAAAATTTTAGAAATTGGTACAGGCTCTGGATACCAAACTGCAGTTCTAGATTATTTAAATCTAGATATATATACAATTGAAAGAGACCATACCTTGTATAGATCTACATCTAATCTATTTAATAAAATGAAAATTAAACCTAAAAAGTTTATTTATGGAGATGGCTTTAATGGAATGCAAGATCACTCACCTTTTGATGGTATAATAGTAACAGCAGGTTCACCAGTAATCCCAAAAAAACTTGTAATGCAATTAACAATAGGAGGTAGGTTAATAATTCCTGTTGGAAAAGATGTACAGGTGATGACAAAAATTATAAGGATTTCAGAAAATGAATTAAAAAAAGAAACCTATGGAAATTTCCGATTTGTTCCTATGCTAAAAAATAAAAACTAATTATTGAAGTTTTTTTTAATTCTTTTTAGACTTATTTTATTTTCTCTGTCTTTAATCACATTTCTTTTATCAAACTCTCTTTTACCTTTTGCAACAGATATGTTGAGCTTTGCTATTCCTTTTTTATTAATAAAAAGAGAAGTTGCAACAACAGTAATTCCAATGTCACGAACGTCTTTTTCAATTTTTTTTAACTCTTGTCTATTAAGAAGTAGTTTTCTCTTTCTTTTTGGATCGTAATTTTGTTCACTTGAGTTCTCATACTGATCAATATGAAGATTGATTACGAATAGTTCACCGTCAGTGTATTCACAATATGAATTATTAAGCGATGCTTTGGAATTTCTTATTGATTTTATCTCATTTCCAGTCAATACAATCCCACAAGTATAATTATCTAGTAATGAATAATCATACTTGGCTTTTTTATTTTTTATGTTAACTGAACTATTCATGCTGTAAAATTACAAATTTGAAAACGAATAATTTATATTTATTATATGGCGGTAATAAGAACAGCTCAAAAACAAGACTTTAAATTTTTGAGTAAAATATTTTCTTTAAATGTCCCAAAATACTTTGATAAAAAAGAATTAAATGATTTCAAAAAATACTTTAATTCTAAAAACCTTGAATCCTATTTTATAATTGAATCCCAAGGTAAGGTAGTAGGAGGGGGTGGATATGCATATGAGAATATGAAAACTGCTAGAATATGCTGGTTATTTATAGATCCTAATTATCATGGTTTCGGCTTTGGTAAAAAGTTGGTTAATTATTGTATTAAAATTTTAAAGAATAATAGAAGATTAAATGTAATCGAAGTTGAGACTTCCAATCTTACATTTAAATTTTACGAGAAACTAAACTTTAAAATTGAATACATAAAGAAAGACTATTGGCCGAATAATGATGACTTATATTTTATGAAGATTGATTTAATCTAATCTAATAATTAATAATAAAAATTGTTTATAACTAGTTGATTTATATAATAGGAAACAAACAAACTAGAGTTGCTATTTTATTAATTTAGCACTTTAATTCTCTGTAATGAATAGTCAAGAAAAAATATTTAGTTTAATTGAAAAAGAAAAAATTAGACAACTTGGTGGACTTGAATTAATTGCATCTGAGAACTTTACTAGTGAAGATGTTATGAAGGCAACAGGATCTATTTTGACAAATAAGTATGCTGAAGGTTATCCAGGTAAAAGATATTATGGAGGTTGTGAAGTAGTAGATCAAATAGAACTAACTGCAATCGATAGATTAAAAGAGTTATTTAAAGTTGAATATGCCAATGTACAACCTCATTCAGGTTCTCAAGCTAACACAGCTGTATTTGATGCTTTCCTTAAGCCAGGGGATAAGATATTAGGTCTTGATCTTTCTCATGGTGGACATTTAACTCACGGTTCCAATGTTAATTTTTCAGGTAAAATATATTCATCTAGTTTTTATGGTGTGACTAAAGAAGGAATTTTTGATTATAGTGAAATTCTAACAAAAGCTAAGGAGGTTATGCCTAATTTAATAATTGTTGGAGCTTCAGCATATTCAAGAGATATTGATTTTTCAAAATTTAGAGAAATTGCTGATGAAGTTGGAGCTTTTCTTCATGCAGATATTGCTCACCCATCAGGTTTGATTGCAAAAGGCTTTTTAAATGATCCGGTTCCTTATTGTCATGTTATTACCTCAACTACTCACAAAACTTTGAGAGGTCCAAGAGGCGGTATAATAATGATGGGTAAAGATTTTGATAATCCCTTCGGTTTAAAACTTAAAAATGGGAATTTAAAAAAGATGTCATCTATTCTTGACTCTGCTATTTTTCCTGGA
Organism: uncultured Bacteroidota bacterium; assembly: GCA_902559905.1. Taxonomy (GTDB): domain Bacteria; phylum Bacteroidota; class Bacteroidia; order Flavobacteriales; family Flavobacteriaceae; genus Marisimplicoccus. The sequence goes on from CACEJV010000003.1 coordinate 26,864, forward strand.
AATCAAGGTGGTCCATTAGAACATGTAATTGCTGCTAAAGGAATTGCCTTTGGTGAAGCCTTAGAATCAAACTTTGAAAAATACATAGGTCAAGTAATAATTAATGCCAAAAGGTTATCAGAAAATCTTATCAATATGGGTTATAATATTGTCTCAGGCGGAACAGATAATCACTTAATTCTTATTGACTTAAGAAATAAGAATATTACTGGAAAGGAAGCTGAAAGAGTGCTTGGTATTTCAAATATTACCGTAAATAAGAATATGGTGCCTTTTGATGATCAATCACCCTTTGTAACTAGTGGTATTAGAATTGGCACACCTGCTATTACTACCAGAGGACTAAATGAGCAAGACATGGATTTTGTTGCAGAAACTATTAACTCGTCAATAGAAAATTCTGAAAAAGAAAATCTTCTAATTGATATTGGCAAAAAAGTAGAATCTTATATGATAGACAGGCCTCTATTTAATGGCTAGAAATTATTTTTTATAAATCTTTACTTCAAATAATTTATTCCAGTTTTTTCCAGTAACAAATAGTCTTCCGTTAAGCTCTGCTATACCATTCATTACATCTGTTTCAGGCGTGTTTAAAACTCTATTTCTAATACCAGAAAAATCTATTACACTTTCAACTGCTCCATTTTTAGGATTAATCATAATAATTACATCTCTATTTTGCTGGTAAGTGTTAGCATAAATTTTTCCATCAATATATTCTAATTCATTAATATTTCTAATCCTTGATTTATCTGTCATAACATCAATAAAATCAATTTCTTCAAGTGTATCAGGATTTAATCTCCATATCTTGCTTGTTCCGTCAGATTTATATATGTATTCACCATCGTTAGTTAATCCCCATCCCTCAATACTCTTATCATAATCAAAACTTCCAATTTTATTAAAATCAAGATCATATATAAAGCCAATTTTGTTTCTCCATGTCAATTGAAATATTTTATCATTTAATATTGTCAAACCTTCAGCAAAATACTCATAGTTAAGATTTAGAACTTTTAGTATTTCTCCATTATTTAAATCAACTTTTCTCAATGAGGACTTACCATTTAGTCCTGTACTTTCATATAAGTTATTCCCGTAAAATTCTAGTCCTTGAGTATAAGCATTTTGATCATGGTTATACTCCTTAATAATTTCATAAGTCATTATCTCAGGTTTCTTATTTGAATAAACATCAAAACTTCTATCTACTGAATGCTCTAGTCCATTAGAGTATATCTTAACTTTTGCTGAGTTCTCACCTAATTTTAGGTCTTTTAAAGTAGTCTCACTTTCTACTTCTTTTTCATTTAAGTAGTATGCTGCGGAGTCAATAACTTTTCCTGATTTTGATTCTATAACAATTTTGATTTTGTCTCCATTGGAGATTATTTTGTCAGATGAGCTAATATTTATTTTAAAATCTTTATCAACAGAGCTTTGACAGTTAAATATTAATAACGGAAATAAAAAAACAACTGTATATTTCATGTATTAAATTTATAACTAATATATTTAATATATAATGAGCAAGGTTATTTTAATCACTGGAACTTCTTCTGGATTTGGAAGAACAATAGCTGAAAAACTTCACTCTGAAGGATACACTGTAATTGGGACATCTAGAAATGCTGAAAAAATTAACTCTGATTATTTAACCATTAAACTTGATATAAATGACTATGAAGCATCAAACTCTGAAGTTGACCAGATAATAAAGAAATATGGCAAAATTGATGTTCTAGTTAACAATGCAGGAATTAATATAACTGGACCCACTGAAACAATGAAAATGGATGATGTTAAAAGGGTATTTGATACAAATTTTTTTAGTCAGCTTAATCTAATCCAAACAGTCTTACCTCACATGAGATCAAAAAAAAAGGGTTTAATAATTAATATTACTTCAATTGCAGGATATCTTGGGCTTCCATTTTGGAGTGCCTATTGTGCATCAAAAGCTTCATTTAGAGTTATTGCGGAAAGTTTAAATATAGAACTTAAAAAATACAATGTTAACGTTGTAAATATTGCCCCAGGTGATTATAAAACTGAAATTTTGAATAATAGGAGGGATTCAAACAATCCTAGTTCTTCTCCTTATTTTCAAGAATATGAAAAAATTATTAAAAGTGTTAATGAAAAAATGAATCATGGAAGGGACCCGATTGAAGTTGCCAACTTAGTGTTGAAAATTATTAAAGAAAAGAAACCAAAAATTAACTACCTTGTCGGTGGATTTCTTGAAAAGAAAATTACATTGAAAAGTCTATTACCAGATAAGCTTTTTCAGAAAATAATAATGAAACTATATAGCTAAGAATTATGAAATTTTTTATTGACACAGCAAATCTAGACCAAATAGAAGAAGCTCAGTCTCTTGGAATACTTGATGGAGTAACAACAAACCCCTCATTAATGGCAAAAGAAGGTATTACTGGTAAAAAAAATATTATTGATCATTATCTAAAAATTTGTGATATAGTAGATGGAGATGTATCTGCTGAAGTAATATCTGTTGATTATGATGGAATTGTAAAAGAAGGTGAAGAGCTTGCGTCACTTCACAAACAAATAGTTATTAAGGTTCCTATGATTGAAGAAGGAGTAAAAGCTATCAGATATTTTAGTGATAAAGGACTTAAAACAAATTGTACTCTTATTTTTTCATCAGGACAAGCCTTATTAGCTGCAAAAGCGGGAGCCACATATGTATCTCCCTTCATAGGTAGGCTTGATGATATATCTACTGATGGATTAGATTTAATCAGTGATATTAGAGATATCTATGATAACTATTCATATGAAACAGAGATTCTTGCAGCCTCAATAAGACATACAATGCATATAATTGATTGTGCTAAAATAGGAGCGGATGTAATAACAAGTCCTCTTTCTGCTATCAAAGGACTTTTAAAACATCCTCTAACTGATATAGGTTTAGAGAAGTTTCTTAGTGACCACAAGAAAGGAAACTAATTTGAGTAAAGAACTTGTTCAACGTCATTAGTAAATAAGTTGCTAAATCCATCAATTATATATGACTTCTGATCAATTATAATTGTTTTATTTAAAAAAGTTAAAACCCAACTTTTGCTTGATTCTTCAAAATTTTTAAATGAGTATTGATCAGATAAATCAAGATTCAAAATATTTTGAGCTTGAATTACCATATCTGTATATGGTTGTATGCAAATTCCAACAAAACGATAATTTGGAAAAATTTGTTTTAATTCCTCAATTCTTTTTATGGTTCTCCTATAATGATTCATTTGCGTCTGAGACCAAAAATATAAAAGTGTTTTACTGCCTTTAAGCTCTTTAGAAGTCAGTATTTCCTTTCCTTGATAATCAATGATACTTACTTCAGGTAAAACATTTCCTTTTTGCATCTTTTTTATGTCCTCATATAGTTGAATAATTTCATTTAAATATTTATCTGAGCTGTTTACATAGCTGTAGTAGTCAATAAACTCATCATGAAATTTATTATTTTTAAAATTTAAAATTTCTTCAATTGCAGTTGCTCTGGCTAAATTATTTTTTAAATAAGGATCATCAATTTGTGAATCAATTATTAACAGTTTTTTTATGTTAAAATCAGTGTTATTCTTTTCGTTGAAATAAATTTCACCACTATCTAGTGTCTTCTCATTGAAATAATTCATCAAAAAAGTAACATAAGGATCAAAGAGTGATAAGTCTGTGTCATTTAAATTTATATCATCTCTATAATCGTAGTAGGATTCCTTTTTACTCTTGGTCCAGTTTGTTCCTCTTAGAATTGCATATCTTTCTAGTTTATTATAATAGTTATATTTAATACTCGATTTAGTTATATTACTGGATAGTTTTTTTTGATTAACACTTTTGTTAAATAATTCCCAGATTTTAAGTTTTTCATTCATTAAAGAATCTATTTTTTTTCTAAAAATGTCACTTTCTTGGACATAATATTGTGATAAGTATTCATTCTCATATGTATCCATATTATTAATATCAACTAAAAAATTATTTTTTGACGAACCTCTTCCACTGAAGGTTAATGATTCATTGAAATCTTCAACATTAACTCTTAACCATAAGCTGTCTCCCTTTTCAATAATAATATTCTGATTTTCAGGTAAATGTTCTATTCGATATATTCCAGGGTTAATATTCTCAATTTTTTTAAAAAATTTATTTTCAGAATTAAGTTCAATTGAATCAATTTTTACATTATTATAATAAAAGTTCACGAAGCGAGAAGATGGGTTGATAATTTCACCACCTAGATAAAAATCCTCATTAAAATTTTTTTGATTACAAGAAATTAAAAACGGAAAAATTAAGGTACTTAATATTAGTTTAGAAATTCTCAACTTACTATTTTTGCGCATATTTATGTTATCAGTTTCTAATTTATCGTTGCAATTCGGAAAAAGAATCCTTTTTGATGAAGTAAATATAACTTTTTCTCCTGGAAATTGTTATGGTATTATTGGCGCTAATGGTGCTGGAAAATCTACTTTTTTGAAAATTTTATCAAAAGATCTAGAACCTAATACAGGATCTGTATTTCTAGAACCTGGTAAAAGATTATCTGTATTAGAACAAAATCATAATAGGTATGATGATAAAACAGTAATTGAAACAGTAATTCTAGGTAATCAAAAATTATTTGATTTAAAAAGTGAAATTGATTCAATTTATGCAAAAGAAGATTTTTCTGATAAAGATGCTGATAGAGTAGGGGAACTTCAAGCTTCCTTTGAGGAAATGAATGGATGGAATGCAGATGCTGATGCCGCTTTTCTTCTTTCAAGTCTCGGAATCTCTGAGGAAATACATAATATATCTATGAACGATATTGATCAGAAATTGAAAGTGAAAGTTCTTCTAGCTCAGTGTCTTTTTGGTAATCCTGATGTATTGATTATGGATGAGCCAACAAATGACCTAGACTACACAACTGTAGAGTGGTTAGTAAATTTTATTAATGAATTTGAGAATACAGTTATTGTAGTGTCTCATGATAGATTTTTTCTAGATACAGTATGTACACACACATCAGATATAGACTTTAGCAAGATTAATCACTACTCTGGTAATTATACTTTTTGGCAACAGTCAAGTGATTTAGCGGCTAGACAAAAGCAGCAGCAAAATAAAAAAGCAGAAGAAAAGAAAAAAGAACTTCAAGAGTTTATTTCTAGGTTTTCTGCAAATGTTGCAAAGTCTAAACAAGCCACTGCAAGAAAGAAAATGATTGAAAAATTAAATATTGAGGAGATAAGACCCTCTTCAAGAAGATATCCTGCAATTATTTTTGAGCAAGAAAGAGATGCTGGTGATCAAATTCTTGAACTAAAATCATTATCATATGAAAATGATGGTGAGACATATTTCAAAGACATAAGCTTTAATCTTAATAAAGGTGAAAAGGTTTTGATTCTTTCAAAAAATTCAAGATCTGTTAATTTATTCTATGATTGCATTTCAGGATCTCTTAATCCTACAGAAGGTTCTTTCAATTGGGGTGTAACAACTTCTTTTGGTTATCTTCCAATGGATAATCATTCTTTTTTTGATAAAAACATTTCTTTAGTTGACTGGTTAAGACAATGGGCTAACAATGATGAAGAAAGGGAAGAATTATTCATTAGGAGTTTTCTTGGTAGGATGCTATTTGGTGGAGACGAAGCTTTAAAGTCTTGTAATGTTTTATCTGGAGGTGAAAAAGTTAGATGTATGTTATCAAAAATAATGATGGGTAAACCAAATGTGTTACTTATTGATGAGCCAACAAACCACCTTGATCTTGAGTCAATAACTGCATTTAATAATTCTCTTATTAATTTTAAAGGTACAGTTCTCCTTAGCTCGAATGATAGAGCATTTGCTGAATCAGTTTCAAATAGAATAATTGAAATCACTCCTAATGGGGTAATTGATAGCTACTTGCCCTTTAGTGAATACATTAATGATGATAAGGTGCTAGCCGCAAGAGAGAAGCTTTATAATTAGTTACTTATCCCGAATTACAGCTCCAAAATCTGATTTTATTTTTTCTGATAATCTTGTCATTATTTTGTCAATAACATTGTCTGTAAGTGTTTTTTTAGAGTCATTGAAAGTAAAACTTATGGCAAACGATTTTTTATCTTTTCCGATTTTCTTATCCTTATACTCATCAAATAAATTGATTTCTTTTAAGATTTTATTCTCTTCTTTATAGGCCAAATTCTTAATATCATCAAAGGAAACATTCTCATCAAGTATCATTGAAAGATCTCTCCTTGAAGATGGAAATTTTGATATTTCCTGATATTTAACTTTTTGTGAGGAAGGTCTTAATAAGTCTAAATTTAGAGTACAGATAATAATCTTTTGATCTAAAGAGAAGTCATTAGCGTAATTTGAGTTAATCTCACCAATGGATCCAATTTTTAGTTTTCCTTTTAAAATATTTAATTTATAATAGTATAATTCATCTTCACTAACTTCATATTTAATATTCTCAATGTTTAGAATGGTAAATATTTTTTCGACGACTCCTTTCAAATAAAAGAAGTTATTTTCTTGATATTTTGTCATCCAATTTTCATCAAATATACTCCCAGTTACTGATATTAAAATTTTTCTTGTTTCATGAAATTGATTATCAATAGTAGAGTATACATTACCAATTTCAAATAATTTTAAATCTTTATTTTGTCTGTTTATATTATGATTGATAGTTTCTAATGAATTAGGAATTAACGATTGACGCAAGTTTGAAAGCTCAATTCCTTGTGGATTCAATAATTCTACTGAATTCTCATTAAATTTTTTATTAGTTGTTGGTGAGCAAATCGAATTATTAATTATTTCATTAAATCCAATACCAACTAATTGATTACTAATAATCGATTCAATTTTAAAATTTTTATTATCAGAATTATTAGGAATACTCATTGATATTTTATCATCTATATCAATGTTGTCAAATCCAAAAACTCTAAGTATTTCTTCTATAACATCAATTTCTCTAAAGACATCATGTCTGTAGTCAGGTGCAATCAAATTAATTCCATCATTACTATGTCCTTTTATCTCAAAATCAAGAGAAGTCAGGATTTGTATAACTTTTTCTTTATCAATAAGTTGTCCTGAAATCTTTTCAATTCTATCATATCTTAAATAAATATCTTTGATTTCTTTTTTCAAATTATCTTCAACAATTATTTCTGAAATATGACATTCTGGATTAATTTCTTTTATTAATAGAGCGGCTCTTTTTAAAGCATAAATAACTTTATTTGGATCAACTCCTCTTTCATACCTGTATGAAGCATCTGTAAAAAGTTGATGTCTTTTTGATGATTTTCTTATTGTAACAGATTTAAAAACTGCTGATTCAAGAAATAAGCTATTTGTAGACTCACTAACACCAGAATCAATTCCACCATAAATTCCTGCAAGACAAAGAGGTTTGCTATTAGAGCATATCATTAGATCCTCATTGTTAAGTTTTATTTCGCTTTCATCTAGAGTTTTAAATTTTGTTCCTGATTTTAATGATTTAACTGTTATATTTTCAATTTTATCAAGATCAAAGGCATGAAGAGGTTGACCAATTTCATGCATTACATAATTTGTAATATCAACAATACTATTAATTGGTTTAAGACCTATTGACTTAAGTTTATTTTGAATTTCTTGAGGAGAAGATTCAACATTTATATTCTTTATTACCAAACCAGAATAAAACGGGCATTTTTCTGAATCTTCAACATTTACATTGATCTCCTTATCAATATTAACTGAACTAAATGAGTTAATTGATGGTAAACTTAATTTAGATTTAATTTTTTTATAGTCTAGATATGCTTTAAGATCTCTTGCTACACCATAATGAGACATTGCATCACATCTGTTTGGAGTAAGTCCGATTTCCAAAATTTTATCTGATTGTATATTAAACAAGTCACTGATTGGTGTGCCGGGTTTAACATTTTTTTCTAAAACCATTATACCTTCATGTGAGTCACCCAATCCAATCTCATCTTCAGCACATACCATACCATTGCTTACAACGCCTCTAATTTTTGATTTTTTTATTTTTATTTCTATACCTTCATTAGTATATATTTTTGAACCAACTGTAGCAACAGGAACAATTTGTCCTTTTTCTATATTTGGAGCTCCACAAACAATTTCAAAGACTTCGTTACTACCAATATCTATTGAAGTAACTTTTAGTCTGTCAGCATTAGGATGTTTACCACATTCTAGCACTTTACCTGCCACAACTCCTTTTAACCCACCTTTTATAGATTCGAAATCAGATATTTTTTCAACTTCTAATCCTAAATTAGTAAGTATCTCAGATATCTCTTCTGGAGTATGATCAGTTTCAAGATAGTCTTTAAGCCAGTTAATTGATATTTTCACAAGGTTAGTTTGATAAACAAATATACTTAATCAGCTTATATATCTCCATAAATTTTTTGAATTTGAAGAAGTAGAAATTTCATATCTAATGGGTAAATTTTCCTTGTCAATCAATTTGGGATCCTTACTAAGTATTTGCTCTGCACAATTTTTAGCTTCATTTAAAATATCAAAATCATAAATAATATCTGCTAGTTTAAATTTTAAAACTCCACTTTGTTTAGTCCCCAGCAAATCTCCTGGACCTCTAAGTTTAAGATCAACTTCTGCGAGTTTAAATCCATCACTTACTTTAACCATTGTATCAATTCTAATCTTTGAGTCTTCAGACAGCTTGTCTTTTGTCATTAAAATACAATAACTCTCATCATTTCCTCTTCCAACTCTTCCTCTTAGCTGGTGAAGCTGAGATAATCCGAATCTTTCTGCGCTTTCAATGACCATAACTGATGCATTTGGAACATTAACACCAACCTCAATTACAGTGGTTGAAACTAAAATCTGAGTTTCCTTTTTTATAAATCTACTCATTTCGTAGTCCTTATCTTTTGAGTTCATTTTACCGTGAACAATACTAACCTGATAATCAGGTCTAGGAAATTCTCTAACAATGCTATTATACCCATCCATAAGATCTTTGTAATCTAATTTCTCAGATTCATTAATTAAAGGATATACAAGATATACTTGTCTTCCTTTTTTTATCTCTTTTTTTAGAAAACTAAAAACACTGAGTCTGTTCTTGTCATATTTATGAACGGTTTTAGTCTCAATTCTTCCAGGAGGTAGCTCTTTGATTGTTGAAATATCAAGATCTCCGTAAATGCTCATTGCTAGAGTTCTTGGGATTGGAGTAGCAGTCATAACTAGAATATGTGGAGCAGGATTATTTTTTTTCCAAAGTTTTGCTCTTTGAGCCACCCCAAATCTGTGCTGTTCATCAATAACACTTAGTCCAAGATTATTAAATTGAACAATATCTTCCAATATTGCATGAGTACCTATTAGAATGTTAATTTTTCCTGATTTTAAATTTCTATGTATTCTTGTCCTGTCTCTTGATTTTGTTGAACCAGTTAATAGTTCAATTTCCAAATCTAGATCCTTTACGAGTTCTCTAATTGAATTATAATGTTGATTAGCAAGAATTTCAGTTGGTGCAAGAATACAGGATTGATAACCATTGTCAATAGCTATTAACATGACCATTAAAGAGACAACTGTTTTACCAGACCCAACATCACCTTGGAGTAATCTATTCATCTGTTTTCCATCTCTAAAATCATTTCTAATTTCTTTTATAACTTTTTTTTGATCTATAGTTAATTTAAAAGGCAATGATTTATTGTAAAAGTCATTTAAATTATTACCAACCTTTTCAAATTTAAATCCGTTAAGCTTTATTATTCTATCGTTTTTAGTTAACTGAAAACCTATTTGATTAAAAAAGAGCTCTTCGAATTTTAGTCTTCTGATTGACTGTGATAATAATTCCTGTGATTCAGGTAAGTGAATATTTATGAGGGCTTGATATCGGTCAATAAGACTAAATTCTTTTAATATGGAAGCTGATAGATTTTCTTTTATATGAACTTCAATAGAATTTAAAAGATTAAAAATTATCTTAACAAAGTATTTTTGTGTTACTCCTTCAGCTATTAATTTTTCAGTTGATGAATATATTCCATGAAGTCTTCTGGGTATATTTCTTTCAAAACTTTCTTTTGTCTTTATTTCTGGGTGAGCAATTGAGACTTTATTGCCATACCAGTTTAGTTTACCATAGACTACATACTCCTTGTCAACTTTTACTGATTCTTCAACCCAACTAAATCCTCTATACCAAATTAAATCAATTTTACCCGTTTCATCATAAAATTCACAATTAAGCCTATCTCTATATCTAACTTTAGTTTTTTTTATTGATTTTATTTTACCAATAATCTGAACCTCTGAGTTATTAAGGGGAAGTTGATTAATTTTAAAAAAACTCATTCTGTCTATATATCTGAAAGGGTAGAAGTCTATTAAGTCCTTTACGGTTTTAATATTCAATTCATCATTAAGAAGTTTTGATCTTGAAGGACCAACACCTTTAATAAATTCGACAGATTGGTTTAAAAAATCATTATTCACTCTTTAAAAAGTCTAATGCTAAATTTGTCATTACTTTAACTCCAAGAAGCATTGAGCTATCATCTATAAAAAAATCAGGAGTATGATGAGCAGGAGCTTCTCTTTCTTCGTTTGTGTTATATCCACCCAACTCAAACAAAAAACCTGGAATTTCGTTTAAGTAATATGCATAATCTTCTGCAAGTGTTTTAGCATTGCTTAGTATTACATTTTCGTTACCAGCAGATTTTTTTAGAGATGGAAGCATTCTATCCATAATTTCAGGATCATTGTATGTAATGTCAGCACCATCATCAATTTCAACTATAGCTTTCCCTCCATATGATTTAGCAATTCCTTCTGAAAGTTCAATAATCCTTTTTTTTATGTAATCTCTCATTCCATAATCTAATGATCTAATAGTTCCTACTAAATTCACCTCATTTGGAATAATATTAAATCTATTTCCTCCCTCCACTTTACCAAATGAAATAACCGCGGGTTCTTTAGTTAACTCAGATTCTCTTGAAATAATTGTTTGAATCGAATTAATTATTTGTGCGGTGATGATAATAGGGTCAACTGAAAGCCATGGAGTTCCTCCATGAGCTTGAGTCCCAATTACTTTAATTGTAAACCTCGAAGAAGATGCATAAAAGCCTTTTGGTTTATAGTAAACCTTATTCATGGGTAGTTGAGCAGCTATATGAAGACCAAAAATTGCATCTACATCTGGATTTTTTAAAACCCCCTCTTTAATCATCATTTTTGCACCTCCTTCCTCACCAGGGGGAGGGCCTTCTTCAGCTCCTTGAAAAATAAACTTTACAGTACCTTCAAAATCTCTATTCTTAGATAATATTTCTGCAGCCCCCATAAGAATGGCCATATGACTATCATGTCCACATGCATGCATAACTCCATCATTTATTGACATAAAAGGAAGGTAATTTTTTTCTGTAATTGGGAGTGCATCCATATCTGCTCTTAATCCAACAACCTTACCTTCTTTACTTCCTTCTAGTATACCAACGACCCCATTTACTCCAACGTTTCTTTTAACTGATATACCTAGTGATTCTAAATGTTTTGCTATTACTTCAGATGTTCTAAACTCTCTATTTGATAGTTCGGGGTGTTTGTGAAAATAATGTCTCCATGAAATTACTTTTTGTTCAATATTTTTTATTTGATCATCAGTAGATTGAGAAAAACTAAATTGAAAAATGAAAAAGAATATAATTAATGATAATTTTTTCATAAGTATTGATTTAATTAATGGTTATAGGGTAATTAAAATTCATTAATTAGTTAAATTTATAATAATGTTAGAAGATAACAAATCTTATCTAAATGATCTTAATGATGCTCAATTGAGTGCAGTCTTGAAGACGGATGGCCCATCAATGGTAATTGCAGGAGCTGGATCAGGAAAAACAAGAGTTTTAACATATAAAATAGTCCACTTAGTCAACAACAATGTAGATCCATTTGAAATTTTAGCCTTAACATTTACCAATAAAGCTGCACGTGAAATGAAGCTTAGAATATCATCAATGATTGGTGAAAGTGATTCAAAAAGTATATGGATGGGTACCTTTCATTCAGTTTTTGCTAAAATATTAAGATTTGAAGCTCATAAAATTGGTTTTACTTCGGATTTTACTATCTATGATACACAAGATTCTGAAAGACTAATTTCATCTATTATTAAAGAAATGAACTTAGACAAGGATGTTTACAGATCAAAATCAATTAGAAATAGAATTTCAACTCTTAAAAATAACTTTATAACTGTTAATGGTTATTTCTCTAATAATGAATTAGTTGAGTCTGATAATTTATCAAGAAAACCTGAGACAGGAAATATTTATAAAGAATATAATGATAGATTGATAAAATCAAACTCAATGGACTTTGATGACCTTTTAATGAAAACTAATGAACTATTAAATAATCACCCTGAAGTCCTAGCAAAGTACCAAGAAAAATTTAAATATATACTCGTAGATGAGTATCAAGACACAAATAACTCCCAATATCTTATTGTAAAATCATTGTCTGATAAGTATCAGAATATTTGCGTTGTTGGTGACGATGCGCAAAGCATCTATTCATTTAGAGGTGCAAATATTAACAATATTATAAATTTCAGAAATGACTACGATGATGTTGAAATCTTTAGGCTTGAACAAAATTATAGATCCACAAAAAATATAGTAAACGCTGCTAATTCTGTTATTGATCATAATAAAAATAAAATTGATAAAGAAGTATGGACAGAAAACGATTTTGGAGATAAAGTTCAAATTTCTTCAAATCAATCAGATATTGCCGAGGCTAGATCAATTTGTCAAAAAATACAAACTATAAATGATTCTAATCTTTCAGATACTGCTATACTCTATAGAACAAATGCACAATCTAGGCCTATTGAAGATTCACTAAGACTAAATAAAATACCATATAGAATATTTGGTGGAGTTTCATTCTACAATAGAAAAGAAATAAAGGATATTATTGCATATTTAAGATTAATTATAAATAGTAATGATGAAGAAAGTCTTAAAAGAGTTATAAATTATCCAGCTAGAGGAATTGGTCTGGTTACAATTAATAAAATTATTATTGCAGCTCAAAAAAATAATCTAAGCCTTTATGATACAATAAAGAAACATAAAGAGTTACATATTCCTTTTTCTTCTTCAGTTTCGTTAAAACTTCAAAATTTTATTGACTTAATCGAAGTTTTTAAAATCGAAAACGAGAAATTAAATGCTTTTGATTTAACTAAAGAATTAATTAATAGAGTCAAGATTATTGATGAGTTAAAAAAAGATGAATCTCCGGAAGGAATTTCAAGAGTTGAAAATGTTCAAGAATTATTAAATGGACTAAGAGATTTTATTGAGGATCAAAAAGAAATAGTTGACTCTAATGATGGACTATCAGAGTTTCTTTCAAATGTCTCACTTTCAACAGACTTCGATATTGAGCAGGATAATGAAGACTATATCTCTTTGATGACGCTTCATCTATCAAAGGGTCTTGAATTCAAAAATGTTTTTATAGTTGGCCTTGAAGAGGATCTTTTTCCATCTGCTTTAAGTTATAACACACGATCAGAACTAGAGGAAGAAAGAAGGCTATTTTATGTTGGAATAACTAGGGCAAAACAAAACCTGTATTTATCATATGCTAACTCTAGATATAGATGGGGAAAGCTAATTTATTGTGAGGAGAGTAGATTTATAAATGAAATTGATAAGGATTTTGTAAATATTACAAAACAAGCTGACTTTAAACCAATATCTGAAAAGTTCCCAAAGAAAAAGATATTATTTAAACCAAAAGGAAACTTAAAGAAAATATCATCTTCAGCTATTAAAAATAGTTCTATTAAAATCAACTTTTCAGAAGGGGATAAAGTTTCTCATGAAAAATTTGGACTTGGCAAAATATTAAAAATAGAGGGGCTTAATAATGATGTTAGAGCAATTGTTGATTTTTCAAAATTTGGTCAAAAAAATCTATTATTAAGGTTTGCCAAGCTAAATAAAATATAAAAAAAAGCGTGATATGTATCACGCTTGTTTTTTAACTAATCAATAATGATTTTAGTCAGGTTTATTATCTGAGCTAATTGTATTACTTGGTCCTGTGGCAGGAACATTCATGCTCATTCCTTCTTCAATAAGTTTAGTAAACTGATCAAGTTTAGGAAGGACAATTATTCTAGTTCTTCTATTAACAGCTCTTGATACAGAAGAATCATTGTCAGCTATAGGCATGTAAAAACTTCTACCAGCAGCAACTAGTTTACTTGGATCTACACCGTAATCATTTTGTAAAATTCTAACAACAGAAGTTGCCCTTTTTACAGAAAGATCCCAGTTATCAAGAACTCCAGGAATAGTTTCAGCTGCTTTTTCTTGATCAATTAGCATGTTGTCTGTATGACCTTCAACCATAAATTCAAGATCCGGCTTATCACTAATTACTTTAGCGATTTTTTCTAAAACATTTTTAGCTCTAGTTGTTACAGTAAAACTTCCACTGTTGAAAAGTAGTTTATCTGAAATAGATACATAAACCACACCCTTTTCAACATTAATTTCTATATCATCATCGCTAAGTGTTCCAAGCGAGCTTTTAAAACTTTGAACAAGTGCTAAAGTTACAGAGTCTCTCTTAGTAACTGCATCTTGCATTCTTGTGATGATTAAGTCTTTTTCTTTAATACTTTCAAGAGATCTTTCAAGATTTTCTGCTCCTTTTTGAGTTAGAGTAGTTAAATTTCCAATATTGTCAATTAGATCTTGATTGTTAGCTCTTAAAAATTTGTTTTGTTCTGATAATGCAGATAATCTCTCAGAAGTTGCTGAAAGTTGAGTTTCTGCAGCATTTAGCTTAGCAGTTGCACTATCTAATAATTCCTTTGTATTTTGCTGAAGGCTCTCTAAGTCTGAGTATTTCTTTTGAGATACACACGAAGTTAGAAGCAAACCTAAAACTCCTACAATAAAAATGTTATTTTTCATATCAAAATATATTGGTTATTAATTAGTCAGCTACAAACTTAATATTTTTATGCTAAATTATTGTATTAGAGACTAAAGAATTTTTTCTTTCCTAAAATGAAGTAATTGAATATAATACTGCTAATTCTGTAATAGTTTTCTTTTTTTAAAGATTTTTCTCTATTTCTTAAAATTTTATTAGCCTGATTAAAGTAGTTTAAATGAGCTTTAATTATTGATATTGAAAGATCTATTCTACCTGTCATCAAGAATCTAAAAATTGAAATCATATCTAAAATTATTCTAATGAACAGAACATATAATAGAGAATTTAAAGGTAGATTCTTAGTTAGCATTATTAATGAATTCCTATAGTTTAAATAGCTTTTATTAGCGTTTTCTTTTAAAGTTGCTGCTCCAACATGGTATACAACAGAATCAGTAGATGAAAAACATTTAATTCCTTTATTAAAGGCTCTCCAGCACAAGTCTATTTCTTCCATATGTGCGAAAAAACTTTTGTCAAATCCTCCCAATTCATAGAATGTTCTTTTCGGAATAATCATACAAGCTCCTGAAGCCCAAAATATTTTATCATCAGAATACTGATTTGTATTTTTCTCTAAAGTGTAGAAAATTCTTCCTCTGCAAAATGGATAGCCAAATTTATCAATAAACCCTCCAGAAGCACCTGCATACTCATAATATTCTCGATTGTTAAAATCCATAATAGTGGGTTGAATAATACAGTTTTTCTTTTCCTTTAATTTTCTCTTAATAGGATCAAGCCATTTATCTGTAACTTCTATATCATTATTGATTATACATATTATATCTTCATTTACATGCTTTAGACCAATATTATATCCCTCAGCAAAACCATAATTTTTGTCTAAACTAATTAATTTGACTTGCGGAAAATTTTGTTTTACAAACTCTAATGAATCATCATCAGAATTATTATCAATTATATAGATTGTAGAGTCTTGAGATTTATCAACTAC
This sequence comes from uncultured Bacteroidota bacterium, assembly GCA_902559905.1. Classification (GTDB taxonomy): domain Bacteria; phylum Bacteroidota; class Bacteroidia; order Flavobacteriales; family Flavobacteriaceae; genus Marisimplicoccus. Next base: position 42,924 of record CACEJV010000003.1, read on the forward strand.
TCCTTTTAAATGTGATTTTAAAAGATTTACTCCGTTCCAATTAAGTATTGCAATTCCTACTCTCATTTGTTGTAATATATTAGATCTTTTTCTTGAGTATATTGATTTATACTCTTGTCCAATTTAAAATAAAAATGATTTAATCCATTTGTAACAATAATCATTTTACTTTTTAATTCAATGTTATATCGCATAACCTGATCAAAATGTTCTTTAATAATATTAATATTAGGAGATTTACACTCAACCAGAATACTTACTTTGCCATTTTTGTCATAAACAACAATATCATATCTTTTTAAAACTTTATTTATATAAAATGATTTTTCACAATTTATTAGTGACTTTGGATAATTTTTTGAAATTAAATATTTTATAAAATTTTGTCTTACCCATTCCTCAGGAGTTAATACAATCCATTTTTTTCGAATTTCATCAAAAATGATATTATTATTATTTTCTTTTTTAATTTTAAATTGATAATCAGGAAAATTCAGTTTCTTCATAAAATGTCAGAATACAACAAATTAATTAATGATATAAATAATGGCAAACTTTCACCAATTTATTTGATCCATGGTGATGAAAGTTTTTTCTCAGATAATCTTATAAATGCCATAATTAATTCATCTGTAAAAGATGATGCTGTTGATTTTGATTTAAAGAAAATTTACTCAAAAAAATCAGATGAAAATCAAGAAAATGAAGTTGTTGATTTTCTAAAAAGGTATCCTCTGGTTGGAGACTTCAATCTAATTGTTGTAAAAGATTCTAAGAACTTATCAAACGATTTTAACTTAATTAACTCATATATTGAAAATCTCAATAAAAAATCAATTCTGGTCTTATCTTTTAATAGTTTTATCGATAAGAGAAAGAAAGTATATAAAACTTGCTTAAAGTATGGAATTGTTTTCGAATCGAAAAAGATTTATGATAGTCAGGTATATCAATGGATTGAGCAGCAGTCAAAAGAAAAATCTATTAACCTTCATCCTAATTCAATTAAAATTATTGCGGACTTTGTTGGCAATGACTTATCACAAATTGATAACGAACTTGAGAAATTACAACTCAATTCAAATGAAGATCAAGTTATAAGGCCTGAAGAAGTTGAAAATATAATTGGATTTAGTAAAGAGTTCAATTTCTTTGAGTTAACTAAAGAAATTGGAAAGAATAACTATCAAAAATCACAAGATCTGATTTCATATATGTCAAAGAATTCAAAGAAATATCCAATTCCAGTAATAATAGGCACCATATATTCCTTTTTTAATAAATTATTTATCTATCATTCATTAGAGAATAAAAATGAGGCATCTAAGACTCTTGGAGTCAATCCATATTTCATTGACGAATACAAAAGAGCTTCAGTTTACTATCCAATGAAAAGAATATCAAAGATTTTTAATTTTTTACTTGAAGCAGACAAGAGATCGAAAGGCATTGATTTTGATGCAACAAATCATGAAGGTATTTTAAGCGAATTAATATATAAAATCTTTAAAAATTAGTTTTTAATATTAAGATAGTTTCTTGAACCTATTTGGGTCTGACTCCCTCATTAAATTATAGATTTCATCAAAAATATCTTCAAACGAAGGCTTACTCGTATAGTCACCATCTGAACCATAAGGAGGCCTGTGTTCTTTTGCAGTTAGAAGTTTTGGTTCACTGTCAAGGTATTGATATATGTTTTGATTATTTAAAAGTTCTTGAAGAATATAACTTGAAGCTCCACCTGGAACATCTTCGTCAATAATTACAAGTCTATTTGTTTTTTCAATACTCTTAATAATATCTTTAGATATGTCAAAAGGAATTAGACATTGCAGATCAATGACTTCACAATTAATGTTGAATTTTTTTATTTCTTTAGCCACTTTATGAACTATGTTTAGAGTTGAACCATACGAGACTATTGTTAAGTCATCTCCTTCCTCAAGAATTTCAACTTGTCCTATAGGTGTCTTAAACTCACCGTAATTTAACGGAAGCTTCTCTTTTACTCTGTAGGCATTCAAAGGTTCAATAACAATAGCAGGCTGTTCAATATCCAATAAACTATTGTAAAATCCTGCAGCCTTTGTCATATTTCTTGGTGTAAGAATAAATACTCCTCTTAAGAAGCTTATCATACCACCTAGAGGTGATCCTGAATGCCATATTCCTTCAAGTCTATGCCCTCTAGTTCTAACGATCAACGGAGCTTTCTGTTTTCCTAAGGTTCTATAACTAAATGTAGATAAATCATCACTGAGAATTTGAAGAGCATATAGTATGTAATCAAGATATTGAATCTCTGCAATTGGTCTTAGACCTCTAAGGGACATTCCTATTCCTTGACCAACAATAGTAGACTCCCTGATACTAGTATCAAAGACTCTATTTTCACCATATTTATTTTGAAGACCCTCAAGTCCTTGATTCACATCTCCAATCTTTCCAACATCTTCTCCAAATATGTATACTTTAGAATTGATCTCTAATATTTTGTCAAAATTATCTCTTAGAATTATTCTACCGTCAACTTTATTAGGTGTATCTGAATATTCAGCTTTAGTGTAATCAATATTCTTTAGATCTGGAATTTCAATCGAATAAAGATCTGATGAATATTTTTCTTCTAGAATATTTAAATATTTATTTCTCCAACTAATAAGTTCCTCTCTGTCATTAGACTCTCCCGGTGGTAATTTGTAAAGTAATCTTCTACAAACCTTTATTATATCTGAAAAGTTTGAGTCGTCAATATTAGAAATTAAAGAATTAATTTCATCATCTATTGGGTTCGTTAAAGATTTGATTTTATCTAATAAATCAATTTTTGCTTCTTTAATTGGTCTTTGATACAATTCCCATGCTAACTTTTTCTCATCCGCTACATAGGTTTTAATTTCAGCTTTGATGCTATCAATTTTCTTTTTTGTTGAAATTTTATTTTTTATAATCCATTCCTCAAATTTTCTATTACAATCATGGTCTTCTTCCCACTTCAATCTTTCCATTGACTTGTATCTTTCATGTGACCCTGAAGTTGAATGTCCAAGAGGTTGCGTAAGTTCTGTGACATGAACAAGTACAGGTATATGATGTTCTCTAGCAATTCTTTCAGCATGTGAATATGTCCTAATTAATGACTGATAGTCCCATCCTTTAACTTCTAATATTTCTATACCCGCAGATTCTTTATTTATTTGAAATCCTGATAGAGCTTCTGAAATACTTTCTTTCGTCGTATGATCTTTATTATGAACAGAAATTCCATAATCATCATCCCATACACTAATAACTGCAGGAATTTGAAGAACTCCACATGCGTTAACTGCTTCGAAAAATATTCCTTGACTTGTGCTTGCATTTCCAATAGTACCCCATACAATTTCGTTACCATTTTTTGAAAATTTCTCAGAGTCTTTAACATTATCGTTTCTATAAATTTTTGAGGCTAATCCAAGACCAACCAATCTTGACATTTGGCTAGCAGTTGGGGATACGTCTGAAATATGATTTTTTTGAGATGTTTGATTTATCCACTCTTTGTTTTCATCTATAAGATCTGTTAGAAAGTGTCCAACCATTTGTCGACCACCTGCCATCCTTTCATAAATTTGATCAGGATGACCATAGATTGCTGAGAAAAATTCTCTGGCAGAAAGTAAATCTTGTGATAATAAAATTGTTAAATCCCTGTAATAACCTGAACGAAAATCTCCATTTTTAAAAAAATGACTCATAACAACTTGAGGTAGTTCTTTTCCATCTCCAAAAATCCCAAACTTTCCTCTACCCAGCAATACCTCTCGTCTTCCAAGTATACTTATTTCTCTACTTAGGCAGATTGTTCTAAAGTCATTTAGAACTTTTTCCTTAAACTTTTTTAAGCTAATCTCTTCTTTAATAGAACTAGATGTACTCATAGGGACCGCAAATTTACAAATAATTAGAACAATTAAATTATAGCCATCTTCTTGAGAAGAGATTCCCCAATGATTCTAGGTTATATGATACTATAAATCTTATTTTATTGCTATAGCTTTTTTGAGACAATTCAAAGCCATTACTTGAGCTAATTGGAAAATAGAGTTCAAAAAAATCTGGTAGTAAATTAAGTCTAAGACCTGTTCCGTAAAAGTGCCTTGATTTCTTTCCCTTATCTTTAAGCATTCCTAGATCTAAATATCCTTCTATCCACTTCCATAAACCGATATTTAGGTTTGTGGTAAGCATAAAGTTATCTGTTGTAGGATTATCAAAAAATGATTTAAAGCCACCTCCAGCCATAATAAACTGCTGACTTAAAAGTCCAGTTCTTTCAGATCTTCCAAGATAATTATCTAAAAAAAGATATCCTCCTGATCTGCCAAGGTTATAATTAAAGTTCTGGAAATTTCTATTATTCCAAAAGAACTTACCTAGATAAACCCTAGCTTGAAATTGCCTATTGCTATTAAATATCTTTCTGTAATCAAATACTAAATTTATTTTACCAAAATTATTTGAGAACTCTGTATTAACTGATGATTTTAAATATTTTATTATATCTATATCACTGTAATAATATCCAAGATTATATATACTATAATTATTTAGTTTATTGTCATTTACATTATTTGAGTCCTTATCTACACTATACATGGAAATTGAAAATGATCTTCTAATATTAGATCTAAGATTATTATTGTCTCTAAAATTTACAGTTATTGATGGTGAAAAAACCTGAAATCTTAAATCTTCATTATAATGATTTGTTTTATAAAATATATTGTAAACAGTTGAGAAATTATCTTTTATCTCATTATTTACTTGATATTTTAAATTTAAAGACCCTACTAGTGTTTTTTCTTTTGAAGCATATTGTGAAAATATTTCATATGAAAAAGGCTTATTTTTTATTCCTCTATTTGAAAAATTAATACCTGGAGAAAGTCCATCATATAAGTTGTATGTAATTTCTGGACGAAAATATAAATTTCTTTTTTTTGGATCATCTAAGTCACTTATTAATCTAATTCGAACTGGTTTATTATCTGAGTTGTGAATATAATTATTGTTTCTATTTAACTCAGGTAATTTATTTAAATGATTGATTGCAACATAGTCAAATTCAATTTTAGGTTTTTCAATTTCATTATACTGAGTAAAAAATTTTCTACTAATAATTGAATCATTTTTAATAAAACTAATAGAGTATGGGACTTGAATATTATTTTTTTCAGTGATTTTAAATAGATTATTATCTGTTTTTTGAATTTTTAAATCAATAGATTGTCTTTTTCCTATGTAATCTTCCAAAAACCAACCTAAGTCGTAGTCATAAATTTCATTAAAAATTTCGTATAGTTCTTTATTTGACTTAATGTTAACGATTTTTTGAATCAGTGATCTAAATTGATCCTCTCCAATTAAATTCTCTAGGTAAATTAGACCTATCCCTGCATGGTATGGTGATGCAATTTCTTCATTAATTCTTGTTAACTTGTCACTAGGCAGTATGTCTGATTGATGTATATTCAACCTCTGTATGTATTCAGAATAGTTTAAAAAAAGATCTGTAAAGTTTATTTTAGAAATTTCATAATTTTTTAAAAGTCTGTTACCAGAATAATATCCAATAAATTTTGCCCTTGGATAATAACTCTTAATATACTTATCGATAAGATATATTTCTAATCCTTTATAGATCCAATGAAACTCTCTTTTGTTAAAATCAATAATACTATTTAGATAATTCATTGTAAATGATTTTAAGAAGACTATTTCTTCAAGAAAATCATCAGGAAATGGACTTAAAAACCTAGGTAGTTGATTAAGTCCATAAAATGGACTTAAATCATAATCATTTTTTGAGACCATAAACTTATTAGGTTTGTTATCTACAAAATAATTAGAGATAAATTCAGATATCCTATTATAATTATACCTAGTGTCTGAAATTGAAGAAAGTTTAAATATATCTGTTTCAGTTATGATACCTTTGTTTTCTAATTTTAAGAATACATCTTCTTTTAAAATATTGATTTTTATTTCTTTTTTATTTATTCCACTTAATGATATTATTTTTTGATCTTTAATTAAATCTTCAGATAACTTATCAAGATTTGAGAATAGTTTATAATCTTTTTTAATCTTGAACACTATATAATAATCAGAAAAATTAATTGATTGATCATCAAGATTAAGATTATTCTGTTTTGTCCATTTTGATTTATTTATACTAGAGAGTACGATAATCCAATTTTTTAGGTAAAAGTTATCATCGTCATAGCCAAATCCAGTAAATCTTGAATCAGGTAGTTTTATTGAATAATCAACAATAATTTCAATGGACTCATTAGGCAATAATGGTTTTGAGAGTTTTAATTCAATTATATCACTATCCTCTAATCTTTTCCACTCTTCCAAGTTTTCTGAATAGAGCTCATTAATGGTCGTATAGCCTCTTTGTCTTTTTTTTGAAAAAGAAAACGAACGCGAGTATTCATCAGAAATTCTTTTAGCAAGTTTAGTGTCTGTATTACTATATGAATTTGACCAGTCTTCAAAAAATAATTTATCAATACCAAACTTTGAATTGTTAATAAATTCTACTTTTTGTCTAATTAGTAATGTTTGATCTTCAGGATTTAATTCAACATCAATTTTATATATAGTATTCGATTGGCCATAGGTTATTGGTCCAAAAATTAAAAAACAAAAAATTATAAAATATTTTTTCATTATTCTAGTTCCTTAGAAAGGAATCTACTTGTATACCCTTTATCATTTTTTATTATTGTATTTGGACTTCCTGAATCTACTAATTTACCACCATTTTTTCCACCTTCAGGTCCAATATCAATAATATGATCTACTTGCTTAATTACGTCAAGATTATGCTCAATAATTATTATTGTATTTCCTTTGTCAACTAATTGATTTAAAACATTCAATAATATTCTTATATCTTCAAAATGTAAACCAGTGGTTGGTTCATCAAGAATATATAATGTGTTTCCTGTGTCCTTTTTTGAGAGCTCACTTGCAAGCTTAATTCTTTGTGATTCACCTCCAGATAAAGTTGTAGAAGACTGCCCAAGAGTAATATATCCAAGACCAACACTGTCAATAGCTTTTAGAATGTTGTAAATCTTTGGAATGGATGAAAAAAAATCTAAAGATTTTGAAACACTCATATCAAGTACATCTGAAATGGATTTGCCTTTATATCTAACTTCAAGAGTTTCTCTATTAAACCTTTTACCATTACAAACTTCACACTCCACAAAAACATCAGGAAGAAAGTTCATCTCAATTAATTTCATTCCTCCTCCTTTACAATTTTCACATCTACCTCCAGCAACATTAAAGCTAAATCTACCAGGCTTATAACCTCTAATTTTTGCTTCAACAGTTTCTGAAAAAAGTTTTCTTATTTCACTGTAAACCCCCGTGTATGTTGCAGGATTACTTCGAGGAGTTCTACCTATTTGCTGTTGATTAACTTCTACAACTTTATCTATATTATCAAGTCCATCAATTTTTTTGAATTCCAAAGGAGACTTTACTGAATTATATATTTTAGAATTAAGAATAGGGTATAAGGTTTCATTAACTAGGGTTGACTTCCCACTTCCGGATACTCCAGTTACCGCAATCATTTTTCCAAGAGGAAATTCTACATCTATATTTTTTAGATTATTCCCTTTACATCCATAAATCTTAATTGACTTACCACTTCCTTCTCTTATTTCTTTTGGTACTTCTATCTTTTTAATTTCATTTATGTAATCTGCAGTAATTGTTTTAGCTTTTTTAATTTTTTCAGGTGAACCCTCATAAATGATTTTGCCACCATTTATACCTGCATTTGGTCCTAAATCAATAATATGATCAGAACTTAAAATCATTTCTTTATCATGCTCTACAACAATTACTGAGTTTCCTGAGTCTCTTAGTTTTTTTAATGAATCAATTAGTTTAATATTATCTTTTTGATGAAGTCCTATGCTTGGCTCGTCTAATATGTATAATACTCCAACAAGTTGAGAGCCAACTTGGGTTGCTAACCTTACTCTTTGAGCTTCACCTCCAGATAAAGATTTTGTAGATCTTGATAGAGTTAAATATTCTAATCCAACATCAATCAAAAACTGAGTTCTTATTAAAATTTCTTTACTAATTTCCTCAGATATTTTAAGGTCTTTTTTTGATAAATTGTTATTTAAATTTTTAAACCAATCCTTAAGCTCTGAAAGATCCATTTCTGTTAACTCAAAAATATTTTTCTTATTAATTTTAAATGATCTGGATTCAATTTTTAATCTGCTTCCTTCACATGTGCTACATTTGTTGATATCTACAAATTCCATAGCCCATCTTCTCAAACTTTTTGATTCATTGTTAGTAAGTTGTTCTTTAATAAAAGACTCAATACCCATATAGTCTATATCATATTCTCTTTTTACTCCAAGTTCTTTAGAATTAATTGTAAAACTTTTTTTTCCTCCATTTAATATAAAATCTAACCCCTCTTTAGGTATTTTATTTATAGGTTCACTTAATGAAAAATTATAATATTTTGCTATCAACTCGATTTGCCTATGTATCCATGAATTATCTTTTTTACCAATTGGTAAAATACCTCCATTGTTAATTGATATTGTATCATCAGGTATAAGTTTTTTTATATTAATATTAAACTCCGTTCCGAGTCCGTTACACTCTTCACAACTCCCTTTTGGAGAATTAAAGGAAAATGTATTTGGCTCTGGTTTTGGATAAGAGATTCCAGTTTCCGGACACATTAAATTTCTACTAAAATACTCTGGTTTTCCTGAATCAGAGTCTAATATGAATATAGTATCATTTCCATATTTCATAGCTATTTTAATTGATTCTGACAAAATCCTTTTTGATTCAAAATCATCTTTTACAGATAAATTATCTACAACTAAACTAATGTCATGAGTTTTATACCTATCGAGTTTCATTCCTCTTTTTATGTCAATAATATCACCATCAACAATAACTTTTGAAAAGCCTTGTTTAGTAAAGTTTTCAAATAAATCTCTGTAATGACCTTTTCTTGATCTAATTATGGGTGCTAGAATTATGATTCGCTGATTTAAATACTTATCACAAATTAGTTTGATAATCTCCTCATCAGTATTTTTCACCATTTTTAAATTTGACTTAAAGCTATACGCGACTCCAATTCTTGCAAACAAGAGTCTTATGAAGTCATAAATATCTGTAACTGTACCTACTGTTGATCTTGGATTTTTACTTGTTGTCTTTTGCTCAATAGCAATTACAGGAGAGAGTCCTTCAATCTTTTCAACGTCAGGTCTTTCATAATTTCCAACAAATTGTCTTATGTAGGCAGAGAAAGTCTCCATATATCTTCTTTGACCTTCAGCATGAATAGTGTCAAATGCTAATGAAGATTTTCCACTACCTGATAGTCCAGTAATAACAACAAGCTTTTCTCTTGGAATCTCTAAATCAAGATCCTTAAGATTATGGACTTTTGCACCTTCAATTTGAATTGTGTCGCTCAATATTGAATTATTTTAAAATTGCTCCAAAATCATCACCTCTTGGGTCAGGTCCAACATAAACTTTTCCATTTTTATCAATAAAAATTGCATCTACAGCTCCAATAGAAGACCTAGGTGACATCCCAGATATTTCTTCTTCAAATGGTAGAGAAATTATGAAGTAATTTTTATCTTTTAGTAGTGAGTCAATTTCTTTAGTAAATCCATTTTCCTCAACAATCACAACATCAGGAAGCCACTGATGATGAAATCTTGGCGCACTAACAGCATCAGATACGCTCATGTTAAATTCATAAACATTTAAAATAGTCTGTAGAACTGAGGTAATTATTGTAGAACCACCTGGTGTACCTACAATTAGTGAAGGCTTTCCATCTTTTAATACTATTGTTGGTGTCATCGAGCTTAGCATACGTTTTTTTGGTTGTATTGAATTTGCTTCACTTCCAATTAATCCATAAAAGTTTGGATGACCAGGTTTTGAGCTAAAATCATCCATCTCGTTATTCAGAAAGAAACCTCCTTCTTCGACAAATACTTTTGATCCATAGCTATTATTTAATGTTGTAGTAACTGATACAGAATTCCCGTATTTATCGATAATTGAATAGTGGGTTGTTTCAAGACTTTCATTTGATACAATAGTTCCATAATCAATATCAGATGATAGAGAAGCGTTATCCCATGAAAAACTACTCATCCTTTCACTTATGTAATCATCATCCATTAATTCATATACAGGTAAATCCATAAAATCCGGATCTCCCATATATTTACTTCTATCAGCATACGCTCTTCTTTCAACTTCTGTAATCAATTGAACAGTCATAAGGGAATTATGCCCAAAACTTGAAATATCATATTTTTCAATTGCTTTTAGCATTTGACCTAAAAGTATACCTCCACTCGAAGGGAGTGACATTGAGATAATATCTAGATCTTTATAATTAAATCTTACCGGATCTCTCCAAACAGATTCATAGTTTTTTAAATCATTCATCTCCATTATTCCTCCAGAGCTATTCACTTCATCGACTATCATTTTTGCAATATCACCTTCATAAAATGCTTTTGGACCATCTTTAACAATCTTTTTAAGTGTTTCTGCAAATTTTATATTTACAATTATATCTCCCTCTTTAAAAATTTTTGAATAAAGTGAATTTTCCCCATTCACTTTTACAAAGTCATCATACTTTTCATTCAATGATCTTGATTGTTTCTCAGTAACTACATAACCGTTCTCAGCTAAATCAATTGCTGGTTGAAAAAGATCTTCTATTGGAAGAGTTCCAAATTTTGAATAGATTTCAAATATTGCAGATATTGAACCAGGAACTCCAATGGCTGCTCCACCTAGAGTGCTCATGTCAGGAATCACATCTCCATTTTCATCAAGATACATATCTTTAAATGCATTCCCTGGAGCCATTTCTCTAAAATCAAGAGAACCGGATTCACCTGAATGATCATAATAAACAAAGAAACCGCCACCTCCAATATTTCCTGCAGTTGGATGAACTACTGCTAATGCTAGATGAGTAGCAATCATAGCATCATAAGCGTTACCCCCATTTTTCATAATCTCTAGACCTATTTCAGAAGCTTCTTGTCTTGCAGATACTACTGCAGGATTATATGATTTAGTACAGCTGAAAATTAAAAAAGATAAAATAAAAGGAATAAAATTTTTCATAATAAAATATCGTGTAATTTACAATTTATATATTTACACTTATATGACTCTCATAAAAAATATTTCAGGTTTTAGAGGTACAATTGGTGGCGAAAATAGTAAAAATTTAACTCCCATAGATATTGTTAATTCAATTGCTGCTTTTTCCTTATTAATTAAAGAAAATAATTCTAATTCACCTGATCTTTCAGTTATGACTGGAAGAGATGGAAGAAAATCAGGTGAAACGATTCATAACATAGTTAATTCTGTCTTTTCATCTATGGGGATAAATGTAATTGATTGTGGAATTTCTACAACACCTTCCTTGTGTTGGGGTGTCCTAAATAATAAATCAGTTGCTGGCCTTATGATAACAGCAAGTCATAATCCAGAGGAATATAATGGCCTAAAATTCTTTAATTCAGATGGTGAGTTTTTAGCTAGAGAGGAAGTTAATAAACTTATCGAATATTCTGAGCTTGATTCTTTTGACTTTTCATTAAATGAAGGTTTAGGTAAGGTAACTAAATATGATAATTTAATAGACGATCACATAGATGCAATTGTTAATTTAGAAATTTTACCATTAAAAGATATTCAGTCCTTAAAACTCTCTGTTGTTGCTGATGCAATAAACTCTGGTGGCTCTATTGCCATGCCGAAGCTGTTTGAAAGACTATCAATAAACTATAAAATTATCAACTCTGAGATCAATGGCAAATTCTCACATACACCAGAACCACTAAAAGAAAACTTACAAGATTTATCACAAAAAATTAAAGAAAATAATGCAGACTTTGGAGTAGCTGTTGATCCCGATGTTGATAGGCTTGTATTCTTTGATGAAAACGGTGAAATACTTGGTGAGGAAAATACTCAAGTATACTGCTCAGATTTTGTTTTATCTAAATCAAAAGGTGACACTGTCTCAACACTATCCTCTTCTAATGCTTTAAAAGATGTGACAAATTCATACGGATGTAACTATCATTATACACCAGTCGGGGAGATGAATGTTGTAAAGAAAATGAAAGAGGTAAATGCTGTAGTAGGAGGAGAGGGAGGAGGAGGTATCATCTATCCAGATCTTCACTATGGGAGAGATGCACTAGTAGGTATTGCTCTATTTCTTGGTTTACTAGTTAATAAATCAATTAAAGTTTCAAAATTAAGGGATAATTTTCCTATGTATTATATGAAAAAATTAAAGATTTCTCTTAAAGATGCAAGTGAAATAGATCAGATTTTTAAAAAGTTAGTTTCTAAATATTCAGATCTATCACCAAATACTGAAGATGGAGTTAGAATTGACTTTAACGAAGGTTGGGTGCATATGAGAAAATCAAATACAGAACCTATTGTAAGAATTTTTTCTGAATCGGATACTCAAATAAATGCAGACAAAATTGCCATGGATATTGAAAAAGAGATTAATGAACTAGTTAATTAGATGTTTAAATCTATTATGTGACCAAAAATATTGATTAGGATCTCTGTATACTTGTTCCTCTAGTAATTTAATAAACTGATCTGTTATACTGTAATCAGAATCCTTCTTATCATATATTTCAATAAATTTAGTTCTGTAATAACCTCTTTTTACTCTATTTACATCTGCAAAAACTACGGAAAGATTATAATCTCTTGCAAATCTTTCAGCTCCTGTAAATATTGGGACTCTATGTCCAAAAAACTTATTTATATAAGATTTTCCAACTTTGCGTGGTGACTGGTCAGCAGCAAATCCAAATAAGTAGTACTTATTTCTATCAAGAGACGCCATAAACTCCTTTATGTTATATCTAGAAACTAAGAAGGCCTTATGTTTCTTTCTAATTTTTTTAAATAATCTATCGAAATATTTATTTGTCATGGGAGTATATATTCCATATCCATTACCTCTTGTTTTGTATCCAATTGATAATAACCACTCAAAGTTTGAGTAATGTCCACATAATAGAATTATGTTCTTCTTTTCTTTCTGAATTTTTTTTAATACATCAATATTCTCATATGTGTACCTTTCTGTCATCTGTTTTTCATTCATACCATATGCTTTGATACTTTCAATTGTAATATCTGAAAAGTGTTTATAGAATCCTTTTTCAATCTCACGAAGCTCTTTTTCTTCCTTATCAGGGAAAACAAGTTCTAGGTTTTTACGTACAGTCTTCAGCCTATACTTAAAAACTTTATAAAGAAGGAAATTAACAAAATCAGATATCTTGTAAACAACACAGAAAGGTTGTAGGGATATAAGTTTAATTAAGGGATAAAATAATAGGTATGTTAAAAGTTGCAATTATCAGTCATTTAATGATAATGCAAATTTAATTCTTTCTTCGAGATCGTTTCCTCTCAAATTTTTACCAATTACAGTTCCGGTATTATCAATTAGATACGACTGAGGGATTGCTCTAATGCTATACCTTCTAGCAACAGGATCATTCCAAAAACTAAGATTTGAAACTTGAGTCCATAATAAGTTATCATCTTCTATAGCCTGTTCCCATTGTTCTTTTGTTCTATCAAGAGAAACTCCTATGATATCAAATCCATTCTGGTTGTACTTCTTATATAGTCTAACAAGGTTAGGATTTTCAACTCTACACGGTCTACACCAAGCAGCCCAAAAATCAAGTAGAGTTACTGAATTGCTCTCAGTAATTTTGCTCAAGGTAATATTAGACCCATCTATGCCAGGAGCAGAGAAATCTGGTGCTATTTCGCCCACTTCTATTGGATCTTCATATTGGCTTAATAAACTAGCTATGTTCTTACCAACACCACTGACTTTGATTCTATTTGAAAAACTCTCATATACATCAATTATACTATCCTTGTTTACTTTATTTTCAACCATAAATACCTCAAGAAGAAGTGCAGACATATATGAATCTAAATTATCTATTATGAAATCCCATTCGTACAAAAGCACTTCTCTTTCTTTTTTATTATAATCTTTCTCTAGCTCTTTTGCTGTTGCAACATCCCCATTCATAATTGCATCTTGAGCAGAGGACGCAATGCTATTCATATTATCTACGAGAGATTTTGTTTCTAATTTGTATTTTACAAAATCATCATTTGAAATAGTTCCTGAAACAGTTGATTTCGAAATATTGTTTTTATCTATATCAGCAGTAATTTCTCCTGTTTCTAGAATTGCTAAAACATATCCATTGACACCTTCAACTTGAATATAACTAATTTCGGGGGTAGCAGATATACCTTTGAAAGAGAACTGGTTAGATTTAACCGAAGTAGAATCTTTGATAAAAGGTTGATTGTTCTGGTCAGCTTGAAGAATGTATACTTTAGTATCATCAATAACGTCAATAGTACCATTTATAACAAAGCTATTATCGTTGTTACAAGAAGATAACAGAGCAAGAACTAAAGTAATATAAATATATCTCATCAAATAAAACTTGGACAAATTTAGTCTTTTAAAATTAATATCTTTAGTTAACTTTTTGTTAAGGAAAATGTCTGATATCAAAATAATTTCTCTTTTTGAAAATATACTAGATAAATCATCAATTATAACAGGTGAAAAACTTAAATCAAGATTTTATCATATATGGAAAACAGATATACCCCTTGAGTCAATTTGTCTACTTCTACCTAAAGACACAGAAGAAGTGTCAGCTATCCTAAAAATTTGTAACGATAATGATCAAGAAATAATTATCCATGGAGGGTTAACAAACCTTGTTGGTTCTACACAATCTAGTAAAAATCAAGTAGTTGTATCTCTTGAAAAAATGAACAGAATAATTGAAATTGACCAGAAAGGTAAAACCGTTACATGTGAATCTGGAGTTATCATTGAGGATATTATTAATTCCGTTAAAGAAAAAGATCTTCTTCTTCCATTAAATTTTGGAGCAAGAGGTTCTGCGCAAATAGGAGGTGCAGTTTCAACTAATGCTGGAGGATTAAGAGTGTTTAAATATGGTATGACAAGGAGTTTAGTCCTGGGTTTAGAGGCAGTTCTTCCAGATGGAACTATAATATCATCATTAAAAAAATTAATGAAAGACAATTCAGGTTATGATTTAAAACAGTTTTTTATTGGATCTGAAGGAACTCTAGGAATAGTGACAAAAGTTGTTCTTAGATTATATCAGCATCCTAAAACTAGATATACTGCTATTGCTGTTACTAATGATTACCAGAAGGTTTTAGACTTATTAAAGTTTATGGAAGATAAAATTTCAAAAAACCTTACAGCTTTTGAGCTTCTATGGAATGATACCTACAAGCAAATGGTAAGTGATAAAACGATGTATAATAAATATCTTCCCGATAACTATAAATACTATGTTTTTGTTGAGTATATGGGTGGTGATTTTGAAAATGACTACGATACTTTTGAAAAAACTGTTATGAAGTCACTTGAGAAAGGGCTTGTGGATGATGCAGTATTGGGTAAGGATGAAAAAGAGCAATTAAATATATGGGGAATTAGAGAGGATGTCGCTGTTTTATCAGAAGAAAAAAAATTTGATCAGCAATTTGATATCAGTATACCTGTGGCACTAATTGGAGAAGTGATTGATAAAACAATTATAGAGCTCAGAAACTGTCAAGGTGTAGAAACAATATTTCCTTTTGGACATGTGGCAGATGGTAACATACATTTTATAATTGGAAAGGATTCAGATGATGATGATTTAAAATCTAAGATTAACGAAATAATCTACAGTAACACAGAGCTAGTTAAAGGTTCAATCTCTGCAGAACATGGTATTGGGCTTGATAAAAAGAAATACTTGATAAAGAGCAGGAGTAAAGATGAAATTGAACTAATGAGGCTTATTAAAAAATCTATTGATCCTAAAAATATATTAAATCCCGGTAGAGTATTTTAATTTAAGGTACTATCTTTATAATTCAAGCTATGGCAGGAAATTCATTCGGTAATATCTTTAAAATTTCATCCTTTGGTGAGTCCCATGGAAAAGCTCTAGGAGGAGTCATAGACGGTTGTCCTGCAGGTGTAAATATTGATCTAGTTTTTATTAATTCAGAATTAAATAGAAGAAGACCTGGGCAATCCGAAATAGTTACTCAAAGAAAAGAAGATGATTCTGTTGAGTTTTTATCTGGAATCTTTGAAGGTAAATCAACAGGAACTCCCATTGGATTTATAATTGTTAATCAAGATCAAAAATCAAAAGATTACTCACATATAAAAGACAGCTATAGACCATCACATGCAGATTTTGTGTATGATAAGAAATATGGTTTTAGAGATTATAGAGGTGGTGGTAGAAGTTCAGCTAGAGAAACTGTTGTAAGGGTTGTCGCCGGTGCTATAGCTAAGCTTCTTTTAAAAGATATTAAGATAAACGCTTTTGTTTCATCAGTTGGAAAAATCAAATACGAATATGAAAATTTAAATGTTGATTTTGAAAATATTGAAAAATCAATTGTAAGATGTCCAGATCTTGATAAATCAAAAGAGATGGAAGATTTAATTAAACAAACAAGAAAAAATGGAGATACAGTCGGTGGCATTATTTCTTGCATTATAAGTGGAGCTCCAGTTGGTCTAGGAGAACCAGTTTTTAATAAGCTTCATGCTGAACTTGGAAAAGCTATGCTTTCAATAAATGCTGTTAAAGGATTTGAATTTGGAAGTGGCTTTAAAGGTTCTGAAATGAATGGATCTGAACATAATGATTCATTTAATGAAGATGGATCAACAAAGACTAACTATTCAGGTGGTGTTCAAGGTGGTATATCAAATGGTATGGATATATATTTTAATATTGCATTTAAGCCTGTTTCTACAATAATGAGAGATCAGGACTCTATAGATAGTGAGGGTAATAAAGTAAAAGTACAAGGTAAAGGTAGGCATGACCCATGTGTTGTGCCAAGAGCAGTACCAATTGTTGAAGCAATGGCTGCATTAGTTCTTGCAGACTATTTTTTACTAAACAAACTTTCTAAAATTTAGTTATGAAACTACACTGGAAAATAATTATTGGAATGGTTTTAGGTGTTGTTTTTGGACTTGTAATGTCTCAAACATCATTTGGATCTGACTTAATAAAAGATTGGGTAAAACCATTTGGCACAATATTTATAAATCTACTAAAACTAATAGCTATGCCATTAATTTTAGCTTCTTTAGTAAAGGGTATTTCTGATCTAAAAGATATTTCTAAATTATCTACTATTGGAACTAGAACACTTGGAATTTATATCTGTACAACAGTAACAGCAGTTGTTATTGGGCTAATCCTTGTAAATATTGTTGAGCCAGGAAGTACTATTACAGAAGAAACAAGAATTGATCTTGTTCAAGAGTATGAACAGGGTGTAATTGAGAAGCAACAACAAGCTCAGCAGCAAGCAGAAAGCGGTCCTCTGCAGCCATTAGTTGATATTGTTCCAGCAAATATATTTGATGCTGCTACAAATAATAGAAACATGCTTCAGGTTATTTTCTTTGCAATATTCTTTGGAATTGGAATAATATTGGTTGATCCAAAACTTGCTAAACCTGTAAAAGATTTTTTTGATGGTCTAAATTCTATAATACTTAAGCTAATTGACTTAATAATGGAGTCTGCTCCATATGGTGTATTTGCTCTTCTAGCAACATTAGTTGTAGAATCTCCTAGCTTAGACTTATTTATTGCACTAGGAATGTATTCTGTAACTCTTATAATTGGTTTAATTCTAATGATTGTAGTTTATAATATTATTGTTAAACTTATAACCAATACAAATCCTTCTACATTCATGAAGGGTATTTCTGCTGCCCAATTACTAGGTTTCTCAACAAGTTCTAGTGCTGCTACACTTCCTGTTACAATGGACTGTGCTGAAAAGAACTTAGGTGTAGATAAAGAAATATCAAGTTTTGTTCTTCCTATTGGAGCAACAGTTAACATGGATGGAACTAGTGTTTACCAGGCAGTTGCTGCTGTATTTATAGCTCAAGCATTTGGTTTAGACCTTAGCCTTGGTGCTCAATTAGGAATTATAGTTACTGCTACTCTTGCTTCAATTGGAGCTGCTGCTGTTCCTAGTGCAGGAATTGTAATGCTTGTAATTGTTCTTGGTCAAGCAGGTATACCAGAGGCTGGACTAGCTTTAATAATTGCTGTAGATAGGCCCCTAGATATGTGTAGGACTATAGTTAATGTTACAGGAGATGCTGCGGTTTCAATGATTGTTGCAAAATCTGTTGGAAAATTAAAGGATCCGAAAGATGTCAATAAAAATTGAAGATTCTTGGAAACAGCTTCTAAATTCAGAATTCAATAAAAATTATTTTAAAGAACTTATTTCATTTGTAAAAAGTGAATATTCATCCTCTATTTGTTACCCTAAGGGATTCCAAATATTTTCAGCTTTTGATAATTGTCCAATCAATGAATTGAAAGTTGTAATAATTGGTCAAGATCCTTATCATGGTCCAAATCAGGCGAATGGATTATGTTTCTCTGTTAACAAAGGAGTTGTTCATCCTCCATCATTAATGAATATTTTTAAAGAGATAGAATCTGACTTAGGTATTAAATTTAATGATAGAAATGGAGATCTAAGTGTTTGGTCTAAACAAGGTGTAATGCTATTAAATGCTACATTAACAGTAAAGCAAGGATTAGCTGGAAGTCATCAAAATAAAGGATGGGAATCATTCACAGATAGAGTCATTGAAATAATATCTGAGGAAACAAATAATACTGTATTTTTATTATGGGGTTCTTTTGCTAAACAAAAAAAGAAACTGATTAATAATAAAAAGCATAAAATCCTTGAGTCAGGTCATCCTTCTCCTCTTAGTGCCAATAGAGGGCTATGGTTTGGTAACAAGCATTTTAGTCTATGCAATGAACATCTAAAAAAAATTGGAAAAAAAGAGATTGATTGGTCTTTATGAAATTTGATGTAAAAAATATTGATAAAAAAGTTTTACTAAATCTTTTCAAAAATATGCTCAAATCAAGAATGATTGAAGAGAAAATGATCATTCTTCTTAGACAAGGAAAGGTATCAAAATGGTTTAGTGGAATTGGTCAAGAAGCTATTTCAACGGGTGTAACTCTTGCTCTGGATAATGATGAATATATACTTCCTATGCATAGAAACTTATCCGTTTTCACATCTAGAGAAATTCCTTTAGATAGATTATTTGCTCAGTGGCAAGGAAAACAAGAGGGGTTTACAAAAGGAAGAGATAGAAGTTTTCATTTTGGATCTAATGAACATCATATAGTTGGAATGATATCCCATTTAGGACCTCAAATGGGGGTTGCTTGTGGTATTGCTCTTTCAAATAAATTAAAGGGTAATAATAAATTATGTGCTGTGTTTACTGGAGATGGAGGAACAAGTCAAGGAGATTTTCATGAATCATTAAATCTAGCATCAACCTGGAATCTTCCAGTAATATTTTGTATAGAAAATAATGGATATGGACTATCTACACCAGTTAATGAGCAGTACGCTATTGAAGATCTTGCAGATAGAGCAGCTGGTTATAACATGGATTCATATGTAATTGATGGAAACAATGTCGTTGATGTTTATAATTGTTTGAATGAAGTATCAACAAAAATGAGATCTGACAATAAGCCTGTTCTTATTGAGTTTAAAACATTTAGAATGAAAGGTCATGAAGAAGCTAGTGGTCAAGCATATATAGATCCTGAGATAATAGAAGAGTGGGCTAAAAAGGACCCTATAAAGCATTTTGAGGAATTCTTGATAAAATCTAAGCATCTAAATAGTAAGACTCTTAAAGTGATTAAAAATGATCTTGAGAAAGAAATTGATTCCAATTGGGATAAAGCTAAATCTTATGCTGAAACTAAGTTTGATGTGAATCTAGAACTTAATGATGTATATAAGGATTTTATAGCTGCTAATAATCAAGTAGATACTTCAATAAATGGAGAATTTAGGTTTGTGGATGCGATTAAGAAGGGAATTGACGAATCTATGTCAAAATATGATAATCTAATTATTATGGGGCAAGATATAGCTGAATATGGGGGTGTATTTAAGGTAACTGAAGGTTTGATTGAGAAATATGGTAAAGAAAGAGTTTTTAATACACCGCT
Organism: uncultured Bacteroidota bacterium; assembly: GCA_902559905.1. Taxonomy (GTDB): domain Bacteria; phylum Bacteroidota; class Bacteroidia; order Flavobacteriales; family Flavobacteriaceae; genus Marisimplicoccus. The sequence continues at coordinate 63,239 of CACEJV010000003.1, forward strand.
TTGCGAGTCAGCTATTCTATCCGCAGCATATGGTTTATCTGTAGGTGGTTATAAATCAATTGTTGAAATGCAGTTTGCAGACTTTATAAGCTCTGGATTTACAGCCATTGTCAACTTAATAGCCAAATCTAATTATAGGTGGTCTCAAAACTCAGATATAGTAGTAAGAATGCCATGTGGTGGTGGAGTAGGGGCTGGTCCTTTTCATTCTCAATCAAATGAAGTTTGGTTTACTAAAGTGCCTGGTTTAAAGGTCGTATATCCATCCCATTCATATGAGGCTAAAGGTCTATTAAATGCTTCGATTGAAGATCCTAACCCTATAATGTATTTTGAGCATAAATATATATACAGAACTGTCTCTGAAGAGATTCCAGAGAATTACTATACTGTTGAGCTAGGAAAAGCAAAGATTAGGTCTATCGGTTCTGATGCATCAATAATTACATACGGATTAGGTGTTCATTGGGCTTTAGAAATTATAAAATCGTTTAAAAATGATTCAATTGAAATCATTGATTTAAATACTCTTGTTCCATGGGATAAAGAATTGGTTTTCAACTCTATAAAGAAAACAGGTAAAGTATTACTTTTAAGTGAAGATACTTTAATTAATGGGTTTATAGGAGAAATTTCAGCTAGTATTTCAGAAGAGATTTTTGAGCACCTGGATGCTCCAATTGTTAGAGTAGCATCATTAGATACTCCAGTTCCTTTTTCAAATAATCTTGAAAAAGGATTTTTATCTAATAATAGATTGAAGGAGAAACTGAATAAATTGTTGAATTACTAATAATTAATGGAATATCAAAAGTTATACTCGTCAATAGAAAAATTAGAGGATTTAACTTTTCCTAAATGGGGGAGGATGAACTCTTCAATGATGCTTAAACATTGTTCTGCCTTTATTGACGTATATCTAAATAAAACAAAACTTAACCCTTTAATATTTATAGTAGGGTTTGTATTTGGTATATTCCACAGGCTATATCTTAAGTATATAGTTAGGTATAATGTTAAAAATTATATTAAAAATCTTCCCACACTTAAGGTTTTTGATACTTATAAATGCGAAAATATTGATTTTGAATTTGAAAAAAATAAGCTGATCAGTGACTTAAAAGAAGTAGAATCAATTAATAATAAATACTTATTTAATAATTTTCATGGAATAGTTCCTAATAAAGCATTCAAAAAGGTAGTTTATTTCCACACTTCTTATCATTTATATCAGTTCGGAGTATATGGTGACTAACTCTTCTTAGTAAGATTTTTATTTAAATTCTTTAAAGATTCGTTGATTTCAGTTAAAAGCTTAATATTCTTTGGAGTTGATACTTTATTATTAGTAGTATCCTCAGCTTGTAATTGTAATCTATTTAAAAACTTTATTACTATAAAGATTGTAAATGCAACAATCATGAAGTCTAAAAAAGTTTCAATAAAAAACCCATAGTTAATAGCTACCTCTTCGTTAATTATATCACCTGCAGAAGTTATATCAGCTTGTCTTAGAATTATTTTTTTTGAATCTATATTTAGGCCATTAGAAAGCAAAGAAAGGGGAGGAAGAAGTATTTGTTTAACCAGTACATCTATAACAGAGTTAAACGATGCTCCAATTATAATTCCTATTGCCATTTCCATCATGTTTCCTTTTACTGCAAATTCTTTAAATTCATTAAGTAGTTTCATTTTTTTTATTTTAAATTAATAAATTTAGATGTGAAAAAACTATTTCTCTTCTTAAGTTTTTTTTTGATATTAACCTGTGCTAAGGAGGACTCACAGGATCCAAATACTCCCCCAAGTCAAATAACGAGGCAAAATACTCTTACAGTATCTGCAGGAGATGGAGGGAGTGTTTCAACAACAGGTGGAACATTTTCAAGTGGAACACAAGTAAGTATAACAGCAACACCTAATGCTGGGTATAGTTTTAGTGGATGGTCTAATGGCTCAACAGCTAATCCTCTTACTGTCACTTTAAATTCAAATACAACTATTACAGCTAACTTTCAGGTAATAGTAAATAGTTATATACTAACTCTAACTGCTGGAGAAGGAGGAGCTGTTACTGGTGGAGGAGAGTATGAAGAAGGTACAGAAGTTACTATTACTGCAATACCAGAAGAAGGATATGAATTTACAAGCTGGTCTGATGGGTCAACAGAAGAGTCAATTACGTTTACATTAAGTGAAAATAAATCAATAGAAGCATATTTTGAGAGATTAACTTTTGTTTCTATTTCTGAGAGGTATTCACCAATTAATGAAACAACATCATACTTTAAAGGACAAGAATATTTTAAAAATTATCTTTCGAAAGAAGATCTTGATTCTTATGATTATTTTATTGGAGAAACAAACTATCGAATATTTGATAGAGATGCTGTTTATGCAGATATGAATAATGATGATTTAGTTGATATACTAGCTTTTAGTACAGCTTTCCCTCCTGGCTCTACATATTCCTATGAGACTGGGAGATACTTCTTTTTATCTGATTACACTCAGTCAAATAATTTTATATCTCAATCATCTTCTATTAACTTTTCTGGAGCTAGGATTATTCCAACTGATTTTAATAATGATGGAATTAATGAAGTATTGTTTTATCATCATAACTCAAAAATGAATGACTATAATCAACAAGAGGATGTAGGTGGGGGAGTTAATTTTGAAATTAAAAAACCAAGAATTATAACCTTTAATGAAGTTTTAAATGAATTAGCTATAACTGAAGTTGGTGTTGAGATGGATTCACATTATGGTACTTCTGGAGATGTAAACAATGATGGTCTTGCAGATTTTATTCAATTCCCTGTTCCAGGTCAATATAATGGTATAAGTAATAGTTCATTTGGAGTAACAAATTTAAATCTAGGTTCTTTTATATTTGACTCAATTGATATGTTTGAAAACTCAAATATTAGACAAAGTTGGGATCGCTGGAATGCAACTTCATATGAGCTTTTTGATATTAATAATGATGGATACTTAGACTTACTTGTAGGTTGGTGGATAGGGGATTTTAAAGGACAGATTTGGGAACGTGACTTTACTACTAATCTTTATGATCCTGTAATACTTTATGGAGATGGTAGTGGATATTTTAATATTGAAAATTCTATAATTCTAGATGAAACTTCACTTACTAATAATTCAATAAGTGCTTCAATACTGGGTTATGGATTTACAGACTTTGACTTAGACGGCGATATCGACATTATAATCAGTACAACTCGTGATGAGCCAGATGGTACATTTGAAGATGGAACATATTACGACAATTATTATTTATTGTTTTTTGAGAATATTAATAATACAAGTTTCATTGAAAGAACAAATGAAGTTATAGAAGGATCTTATGATCAGACCAGGTCACATTTCTCAAACTTTTATTCAATAAGGACAGTTGATATAGATGGTGATGGAGATTTTGATTTAGTTCCAGATCACTATGCTAACTGGGGGTCTATACCATATGTAAATAATTTATTTTGGGAAAAAGTTGGTGATTCATACATTAGAAGAATTAATAACGATTAACAATGAAATAAAATCCATTGTATGTAAGCTTATTATTACTTATATTTTGTTCAAAGTTCATACCAAAAACTCAACTAAATAATGACTGGTTGTGGAACAACTAAATAGTTATGCAAATAGATAAATTAATTAACGCAATAAATAAGCTTAAAAAAGACTCTAAACCTAAGTGGGGAAGGATGAATTCTTCTCAAATGTTATGGCATTGCAATAAATTTGTGATTTTCTATCTTAACGAAAAAAAATATTCACCAAACTATAAGACATATATTTTTGGTTCTTTGCATTTCTTCTTTCTCAAATATATTTTGAGGTGGAATTATGAAAAATATCCAAAAAATACACGAGCATTAAAGTTTTTTGATGCAGATCGATCAGGTAATCTAATTTTTGAAGATGAACAAAAAAAACTTATTGAAAGTTTAAAAAAGGTCAATAATTACAATGAAAAATATTTAATAAATACATTACATGGTAAGGTAGATAATTGGACATTAAAAGAAGTAGTCAGAGGTCATACTGCATTTCATCTTAATCAATTTGGTGTTTATTAATAATAATGTCCTATAATTAATATTATGTAAAACAGGATATATTATCATTAGTTTGTATATTTAAGCATGATTATATCTACTACCCCTAATATCGAAGGAAAACAAGTAATTCAAGTTCTTGGAATTGCTCGAGGAAATACTGTAAGATCAAGAAATGCTGCAAGGGATATATTTGCTGCATTAAAAAATTTTGTTGGAGGTGAAATTGACGAATACACAAAATTACAAGCCCAAGCAAGAGAGCAAGCTATTAGCAGAATGAAAGATGATGCTAAATCTCTTGGTGCTGATGCTGTTATTAACGTTCGTATAACTACATCGATGATAATGCAAGGATGTTCTGAAATTATGGCATATGGTACTGCAGTTAAACTTAGTTAAATGAATGATTCCGAAATGATATTTAGCATAGTTATTTGGTTAGTCATAATAGCATCCTTGATATATTTGCTAATCAGAAAAATAATTAAAGAGGAAAATGAAGACTTTGAGAATAGAGATTACTAATTGCTATATATTCTGAAATTATGGATATAAAAAAACCCATAATCATAATGACCATGGGTTTTTATTCTGATTTAAGGTTGATTTTTACTGATTTCCAAGAATTATCGGAAGACCATTTTCACCTGAACCAATAACAATTACTTTAGAGTTATTAGATTCAGATAGCTTTAAAGTAGCCTCTATACCTTTTTCTTGAAGAATTCTATCAGTTAATGAAGCACTTAAAATTCGATTTGCTCTAGCTTTACCTTCAGCATCAATTCTTTGTCTTTCTGCTTCTTGTTCTGCTTTAACAAGTCTAAATTCATACTCAAGAGCTTCTTGTTCTTGTACTAGCTTTCTTTCAATACCCTCTTTAATTGCTGTAGGAAGAGTAACATCTCTAACTAAAACAGAATTTAGTTGGATATGCTGAGTTAAAACATTGTCTCTTGTTTCCTCAAAAATTTCGTTTTGAATAGCATCACGTTTAGTAGAATACAATTGTTCTGGGGTATATCTACCCACAACACTTCTAGCAACAGCTCTTATATTAGGAAGTAAAACAGAATTTAGATAATTCTCACCTTTTGTTTGATGTAAAAGACCTAATTCTTCATATACAGGTTGATATAAAACTGATACATCTAGACTGATCTCAAGTCCATTAGATGATAATACCTGCATACTTTCCATAACTTCTTGCTGTTTAACATTATAGATAACTAGTCTATTCCATGGAGCAATAATTTTAAAACCCTCACCTTTTGGTGGTTGATCTGTTACAACCCCTCCTCCTAATGTTCTAAAGAGAACACCGGCCTCACCTGATCCAATGTTTACAGAAGATCTTGAGATAAATACAATCAATAATAATGATAATAAGATAATAGGTAAACCTACATTTGGTAAATTTTTCATTTAAATAATATATTAAGTTAACATTCCTCCATCAACATGGAGAACTTGACCAGTTACATAACTGGATAAATCTGATGCTAGAAAAACACATGCATTTCCAACATCACTTGGATTACCACCTCTTTTCAGTGGTATACTTTCTTTCCAGGACTTAATTACATCTTCTGGAAGAGAATCTGTCATATCAGTTTCAATAAATCCAGGAGCAATAACATTACTTCTGATATTTCTTGATCCAAGTTCAAGTGCAACTGACTTTGAGAAACCAATAATCCCAGCTTTTGAAGCTGAATAGTTTGATTGTCCAGCATTACCTTTAACACCAACAACTGAACTAATATTTATAATTGAACCACTCCTTTGCTTTAGGAATGTTTTTATAGATGCTTTAGTTAAATTAAAAACTGATGAAAGATTAGTATTAATTACAGCATCAAAATCATCTTTTTCCATCCTCATTAGAAGGTTATCCTTCTTTATACCAGCATTATTAACAAGAATATCAATTTTTTCAAAATCACCCAAAACATCATCAATAAGTTTAAGAGCATCATTGTGATTTGAAGCATCACTTTTATATGCCTTTGATTTAACTCCCAGAGAGTTAAGCTCATTTTCTAAATTTTCAGCAGACTCTTTAGAATTGTTATATGTAAATGCAACATTACATCCATTTTCTGCAAAAGATTTACAAATAGCTTTACCTATTCCTCTGCTTCCTCCAGTAACAATTGCGACCTTAGAATATAATAACTTCATTAGTTTAAAATTTGTTTTACAGTTTTTCCAATATCAGCAGGAGAATCAACTACAGAAATACCAGATTCTCTCATTATTCTCTTTTTAGCTGTTGCAGTATCATCTTTACCACCAATAATTGCTCCTGCATGACCCATTTTTCTGCCTTTAGGAGCAGTTTCACCAGCAATGAATCCAACAACTGGTTTTTTATTTCCATTTTCTGCTACCCATTTAGCAGCATCGATTTCTAATTGACCTCCAATCTCACCAATTAATACGATAAGATCAGTGCTTTCATCATTCATAAAAAGCTGAACTGAATCTAGCAAAGTAGTTCCGATAATAGGATCTCCCCCTACTCCAATAGCGGTTGAAATTCCATAACCAGCTTTTACAACTTGATCAGCTGCTTCATAGGTTAATGTTCCGGACTTTGAGACAATTCCAATATTTCCCTTTTGGAAAACAAAACCTGGCATAATACCAATTTTTGCTTCTTCAGGTGTTATAATTCCTGGGCAGTTAGGCCCAATAAGTCTAACATTCTTTCCTTTTATATAAGATACAACTTTAGTCATATCTGAAACGGGAATTCCTTCAGTTATCGCTACAATAGTATTGATACCAGATTCAGCTGCTTCCATTATAGCATCAGCAGCAAATGCAGGAGGTACAAAAACTATAGATGTATTAATGTCTTCATTAATAACTGCTTCTTGTACACTATTGTATACTGGCTTATTTAAATGGGTTGAGCCTCCTTTACCCGGAGTAACACCACAAACAACATTTGTCCCATATTCTATCATTTGCTCGGAGTGAAAAGTACCTTCACTTCCAGTAAATCCTTGAACTAAAACTTTAGAGTCTTTATTGACTATAATGCTCATCTATTTTTTTGACAAATTTATTTTATTCTTTCGAGATACTGACCTTTTTCAGTATCAATTTTCACCTTATCCCCTTCATTTATGAACAATGGAACATTTACAATTGCACCTGTTTCTAATGTAGCAGGTTTAGTAGCATTTGTTGCAGTATTTCCTTTAACCCCTGGCTCAGTGTGAGTTACTTCTAGAGTAACATTTAATGGCATGTCAACTGATAGTGGATTATTATCCTCAGTATTAATTATAATAGTAACATTCTCACCTTCTTTAAGTAAATCTGGATAGTCAATTTTTGATTTTTCAATAGTAATCTGATTATAATCATCATTATTCATAAAATAATAATAATCAGAATCATTGTACAAAAATTGATATTGACTAGTTATAACTTTGACTTCATCTATTTTATGCCCTGAAGGAAATGTATTGTCAAGAACTTTTCCGTTTGTAACACTTTTAAGTTTTGTTCTAACAAATGCTGGACCCTTTCCAGGCTTTACATGAAGGAATTCAATTATTTTATAAATATCATGATTGTATTTGATACAAAGACCTTTTCTAATATCACTTGTGCTTCCCATAAATTAGTTTTTTTGAAAGTAACCTTTCATAATTCCACGTTGAGAGTTTTCTATAAATTGAATTATTTCATCTCTTTCTGGAGTTGCATTTAATTCAGCTTGAATAATTTCCATAGCCTGAGTGTTATTGTATTTCTTTTGATAAAGAATCCTATAAACATTTTGAATTTCTTGAACTTTTGCACTTGTGAACCCTCTTCTTCTTAATCCTACAGAATTAATTCCTACATACGACAAGGGCTCTCTAGCAGCTTTAACAAATGGAGGTACATCTTTTCTAACCAGTGATCCACCTGCTACAAATGCATGTGATCCAATCTTACAAAATTGATGTACTGCGACAAACCCTGAAAGGATAACATAATCACCAACAGTTATGTGTCCAGCTAATGTTGAACTATTGGAGAAAATGCAATTATCACCAACAAAACAATCATGAGCAACATGTGAATAAGCCATAATTAAACAATTAGAGCCTATCTTAGTTGTCCCTCTATCCTTTGTTCCTCGGTTAATTGTAACACACTCCCTAATAGTTGTATTGTCCCCAATTTCACAAAGTGAATCTTCTCCTTCAAATTTTAAATCTTGAGGCACTCCTGAAATAACTGCACCAGGATAAATATTACAGTTTTTACCAATTCTTGCCCCTTCCATTATTGTAACATTCGAACCTACCCAAGTTCCTTCTCCAATTTCAACATTACTGCTAATTGTTGCAAATGGCTCTACAACTACATTTTTTGCAATTTTTGCTCCAGGGTGTACATATGCTAAAGGTTGATTCATAATTATGTTTTTTTAATAATTTTTGCCATAAACTCTCCTTCACTTTTCACTTCATCTCCAACAAATGATTGTCCATACATGTGAATAATTCCTCGTCTTATCGGGGAAATAAGCTCTAATTTACAAATAAGAGTATCACCTGGGACTACGGGATTCTTAAACTTGCATTTATCCATCTTCATAAAAAATGTTAGATAGTTTTCAGGATCTGGAACCGTATTAAGTACTAAAACTCCCCCGGCCTGAGCCATAAATTCAACTTGAAGTACTCCAGGCATTACTGGTGCACCAGGAAAATGTCCTTCAACCCATGATTCATCTTCCTCTACCCTTCTTAGGCCAATTACATGAGATTCAGATATCTCAAGAACCTCATCAATTAATAAAAAAGGAGGACGATGAGGAATTATCTTCATAATTTGATCAGAGTCCATTAAAGGGTTTTTACTAAAATCAATCTTTGGCAATGTATTCTTTCTATCTGATTTAATCACTTCAGAGATTTTTTCTGCAAATTTAGCATTTATTGAATGACCTGGTTTTTCTGCTATAACTTTTCCTCTAATTTTCATACCAATTAAAGCTAGGTCTCCAATTACATCTAATAATTTATGTCTTGCTGCTTCATTAGGATAATGAAGATCCAAATTGTCTAAAATACCATTAGCTTTAACAGAAATAGAATCTTTATTAAACGCCTTCTTTAATATATCCATATTACTTTCTGCTAGCGGCTTATCAACATATACTATAGCATTGTTTAGATCACCACCTTTAATTAATCCATTTTCAAGCAATGTTTCCAGCTCATGCAGAAAACTAAAAGTCCTTGCTGATGAAATCTCTTCCTTAAACTCACTTATATGATTAATAGAGGCTTCTTGCTCCCCTAAAACTTTAGTTTTATAATCAACTATTGTATTTACCTTATAATTATCATCTGGTATAATTGAAATTTTACTACCAGAATCTTCACATACATATGAAATTGGTTCAGATGGAAAAAATTCCTCTCTTAAAACATTCTGTTCAATAATTTTAGCTTCTTCTAAAGCATTGACAAAGAATTTTGAAGAGCCATCCATTATTGGAACCTCAGGACCATCTAGACAAATAAAACAGTTATCTATTTCTAAACCAGTAATAGCAGCTAAAACATGTTCAGAGGTGTGAATTCTAAATGAACCATTATCAAGATTTGTACCTCTATCAGTATTGGATATATATTTAATATGAGCATTAATTAAATTATCACCTTCAATATCTTCTCTTACAAACACAAGGCCCGTGTCAGCTGGAGCTGGTTTAAATGTTATATTCACATGTTCACCAGTATGGAGACCAACTCCACTGAGATTTGTTTCTTTTGAAATAGTTTTTTGGGGTACAGTTCTTCTAATCATTAATCTTTCTTATCTATTTTTTTTACAATTTCTGGTAAATTCTTGAAGTGAATATATGACTTGTTGTAATTCATATATGAAATTGCAGGTGTACCTGTTATCCTTGCATTACTGTCAACATTAGATGTTACACCAGCTTGAGCTTGTATTTTAACATTATCTCCAATTTTTAAATGACCAATTATTCCTACTTGACCACCAATCATACAATTTTTACCAATTTTTGTCGACCCAGCGACACCTGATTGGGCTGCTATAGCAGTGTTTTCTCCAATTTCAACATTATGTGCAATTTGAATCTGATTATCAAGTTTTACACCATCATTAATAATTGTTGAACCAATAGTAGCTCTATCAATTGTAGAATTAGAACCAATTTCAACATTATTTCCAATAACTACATTACCGGTTTGAGGTATCTTTTTATATGTACCGTCATCATTTGGAGCAAATCCAAACCCATCAGAACCAATTGAACAGCTTGAATGTATAATACAATTATTTCCAATTATTGTATCATTTAAAATTTTTGTTCCAGGATAAATCTTACAACTATTTCCAATTTTTACATTATCTCCTATAAATACTTGGCTATCAATAACACAATTATTACCAATTATAGAATTTTTTCCAATAGTTGTATAAGAACCAACATAAGAACCTTTTGAAATAATGGATGATTTATGAATATCTGATTTATCACTAATTCCAGCTCTTTTAGATTTATCATCACTAAATAGCTCTAAAATAGTAGTAAATGATGAGTATGGGTCTTTAACTTTAATAAGGGTAGTTGTTATTTTTTCTGTAGGTTCAAAATCATTTGCAACAATTGTAGCAGAGGCATCTGTAGAATATATATATTCAGTATACTTTGGATTAGCTAAGAATGTAAGTGAGCCTTTTTTACCCTCTTCTATTTTAGATAAAGTATTTATACCAACATCTTTGTTACCAACAACAGTTCCATTTAATTGATCAGCAATCTGTCCAGCTGTAAAATTCATATCTGCAAAATTAAAAAATTATGTGAAATGCTTAAATTAGTAAGGTTTTTATGAAAATCAAATATCAATTAAATCAGCTGAAAGAAATATCATTAAAAGTTACTCAAAACTTTAACCATAAAATTGTTTTAATTAGCGGGGAAATGGGTGCTGGTAAAACTACTTTAATTAAGCAAATTTTAATTGGTCTAAATGTCATTGATAATGTATCAAGTCCTACATTTTCTATAATTAATGAGTATAAAACTAAAAGTAAAGATTTGATATATCATATGGATTTATATAGAATAAATAAAATTGAGGAGTTAGAAGAAATTGGATTCTTTGAATACCTAGAATCAGGAAATTTATGTTTTATAGAATGGGGAGAGATAATTGAGAATATGATTGGTGAAGATTATAATAAATTCAATCTCATTGAAATTGGAGATTTAAGAATACTTGAAAAAATAAAATGAATTTTTTAAAAAGACTATACTACTATTCTACAGGGTTTATTATTGGAATTGTTTTTCTTTTTTTTATTCTAAATGGCAAAAGAGCTTCTTGTAATTATGCCCCTAATGCTCGTGTAATTGACAATATAACATCTAAAGAATTAATTATAGATTTAAAGAGTGAAGCTTTCTATAATCAAAAAGAGTTAATTGAAATTCTTAATAGTGGAAAGGTAATCTTTAATAAAAGTGAACCTAACAAAAAGCCTTGTGGTATGTATTATATTAAATCAGGCGATTTTAATATAAGTGTAATTAATTGTGAGAATGAAGCAACTATAAAGATTAATTAGATCTTCTTCTTTTAAGCTCCTTCATAATAAGTTGTAGTTCTCTCGAAGTCTGACCTTTTACTGAGGTGTTTTCCTCTGCTCTACGAATTAAATAAGGGATTACCTGCTTTATAGGTCCAAAAGGCAGGTATTTGATTACATTGTAACCTTCTTCAGCTAGATTAAATGATATGTTATCACTCATTCCATAAAGTTGACCAAACCATATTTTTGGATTATTCTTTTGCATTTTACCTTCTTTCATTATATCCAAAATATCATATATGCTTTTCTCGTTATGGGAGCCACAAAAAAGTGAGAAATTATCAAGATTTGATAATATAAACTTTGCTCCCTCGTTAAAATTAATATCAGTAGCATCCTTGGATTCGCATATAGGAGATTTATAATTATGTTTTTTAGCTCTTTTGTTTTCTTTCTCAATATAAGCACCCCTTACAAGTTTAATACCAATATGAAAGCTATTTTCAATAGAAAGCTTCTTTAATTGATTTAAATAGTTTAACCTGTCATGTCTATACATTTGTGAAGTATTAAAAACAATTGTATTGTGTTTATTATACTTAATCATCATATTTAAAACAATATCATCAATTGCACCCTGATACCATGATTCTTCTGCATCAACTAAAATTTTAATTTGATTTTCAAATGCTGTTTTACATATAATATCAAATCTATCAACTATCCTATCATAAAGACCTTTCTCAAAATCGGATAATTCTTTTTCTTCTGTAACTTTATTAAGTATATCAGAGCTAGCGATAGCAGTTGGTTTAAAAACAGTAAAATCTAATATATCTTTTGAAGCAGCAAACTCTACTGATCTAACTACTTCTTTTAATGAATTATCATAAGTTTTTTCATTCTCTAGTCCCTCAACAGAGTAATGAAGATAACTTTTAACGTTTTTATCATTAAGTTTCTTTACTGTCTTGAATGATTCTTGAAGATTTTCTCCTGAGCAAAATTGACGAAAAACTGTAGCCTTAAAAATAAATAAAACTGGTAATTTTAACTTTAAACTAAGTTCTAGTATTTTTTTACCAAAATTTGTAAGTGTTCTACTAGATATAACTTTGAAAAGAAAGTATGCTTTTTTTAATTCAAAATTTGATTTAAGTATGAAACCATTCTTTGTATTATCTAAAAGCATAAAATAAATACCTAATTTTGCATAAATCTAATCAAAATAAATTAATGAAAAACGATCAATATTCATTACTAAAAGAAAAGATTAAATCTAATTATTTTAGTAGTGTTTTTTTACTTGTAGACGAAAACACGGATAAGTATTGCCTAGAGATTTTTATCAATAAATCTGAAATAAATAATTTTAATAAAATAGTTATCAATTCAGGTGAGGAAAATAAAAATATTGATACATGCATTAATATATGGAAAGAATTAAATTCACAAAAAGCAGACAGAAAGTCACTTATAATAAATTTAGGGGGTGGTGTACTAACTGATATTGGTGGGTTTGTTGCGTCAACCTATTTAAGGGGAATAGAGTTTATAAATGTTCCTACAACTTTACTTGGCATGGTAGATGCGGCACATGGAGGAAAAACTGGAATTGATTTTTTGAGTTTAAAAAACCAAATAGGAGTGTTTAGTATGCCGATGGATGTAATACTAGACTCTGTTTATCTCAAGACTCTTTCTAAAGAAGAATATTTGAATGGATATGCTGAAATATTCAAGCATAGTTTTATAACAGATATAAGTGATCTAAGCTTTCATTCATTAATAAAGCTTGATTTTTTTAATGATGTTGACTTCATTATTAGTAAGTATTCAGATATAAAGAATCAAATTGTAAAAACTGATAAATATGAATCTAATTCAAGAAAGGTTCTAAATCTTGGGCATACAATTGGACATGCACTTGAATCTTATTCGCATTTATCCAATAGTTTAGATAAATTAAAACATGGTGAAGCTATAATAATAGGTCTTATAACTGAATTGTATATATCAAACAAACTAAATGATTTCTCTCTTGATACAGTAGATAAACTAAAAGAAGTATCGTTAAATTATTTTAGTAAAATTAGCCTAATAGATAGTGACTTAAAAGATATTTATGATCTTATGATTTTTGATAAAAAGAATGATAAAGGGTCTGTTAACTTCGTTCTTTTAGATAAAGTTGGAAAGCCAATTATTGATCAAAAGGTTGACTATGATATTTTTATTGAAGCATTTGCCTACTACAATAATTAATTAAAGTTCCTGAAAGATATTTTTCATTAATCTTTTCTTATCATTTATACTCTCTTCTAATGATATCATAGTTTCGGTTCTTAATACTCCCTCAACATCATCAATTGAGAATATAATCTCTCTGGCATGCTCTGTTCCCTTAGCCCTTATTTTACAGAAAATATTGTATTTACCGGTAGTTATATGAGCTACAGTTACATAAGGCTTTTTCTTTAACTCTTCAATTATTTCATAAGTTCTTCTAGATCTATCAATCAATACACCTACATAAGCAATAAAGTTATAGCCTAACATTTTATAGTCTAATGTTAAGGAAGAGCCTTTAATTATCCCTAAATCTTCCATTTTTTTTACCCTAACGTGAACTGTACCTGCTGAAATAAGTAGTCTTTTAGCTATGTCAGTGAAAGGAGTTCTTGTATTATCAATTAAAATATCTAGAATTTTTCTATCGACGTCGTCTAATTTTTGCATTTTGTTTGGCATTTCTACTAAATTATTAAATTTTTTCTAACGTTTTCTACTTTTCTATTGAAATATCTGTACATAATTCATAAAATCTTTGATTTTATTGCGAATTTTTTTATTTAAATTTACAAATGTTTCTCAGTTTACAATTGTAAATTATATAAATGTTGTATATTGTTAATCAGTATTTTATAGAATATAAATAAAGTAATAAATGAATAAAAAAAATATACTTAATAGGATAAAAAAAATTATATCAGAAAATAATCTCAGCAATTCTGAATTTGCTGAAAAAATAGGTATCCCTAAATCATCTGTTACTCACCTACTCTCTGAGAGAAACAATCCTAGTTTAGATATGATTATTAAAATTTCAGAGACATTTGAGGATATATCTACAGATTATTTAATATTTGGATATGAAAGTGATAAAGAATTACCCTCAGAGCCTTTAAATAATCTATTTGATGATCTAAATAAGGAAACTTCAAAAGATTCTGTTAAAGATTCTAATAATACCATAAAATCTATTATTCTTATTTACGAAAACAATAAATTTGAACAAATTCATAAGATAAAAGATTGAAAAAGACTATAATACTCTCGCTTCTATTTATATCCTGCTACAATGTAGATAGAGATTGCATAGAATTTAGGACTGGATCATTTGAATTTAGTACTTCAATTAATGATTCTATTGTTAAATCAACATTTATAAGAACTGATAATTATGAAATAGAGGAATTCAAAGGTGTTAAAGACTCATCTACAATAAGATGGGTTAATGAATGTGAATTTATTTTAACCAAGATGAATCCAAAGACTAATCAAGAGAGAAGGCCAATTAGAATTAAAATTTTAAGAACTTACGGAAATTCATATGACTTTGAATACTCTCAGGTAAATAATCCTCAGAAAATAAACAGAGGTACTGTCAATAAAATATCCGATTAAAACTTAATTAATTTTTTATTGAAACTCAAGTTTAGTTTGAGTCTCATCATCATTTGATTGAACCTGTTGCTCGTCATTTACCTCAATCTGTTTGATCTTCTTAAACTTCTCACCTATTTTATTTTTTTCCTTGTAAGAAATTTTCCTAACATTATATTTAGTTACAATATTTCCTTTACTGTCCCTTCCCTTAGTAGTTAGATCAGCAAAATCAAGTTCCCATTTTAGTTTTTTAAGAGAAGCACGTTTTCTTAGATATACAGTAACTACATCTGCCTCATCTTTACTATTTTCTGAAAAGTATAAAACTTCAGAGCCTTCTTTTCCTTGAGTAAGATTATAGTCCTTATCTCTTATAACACCTGATACTTTGAATCTTTTCATGTATGAAGTACCATTTTTACCATCTCTATATATGAGATTATAAACTGTCTCCTTAGATTTTGAATTAAAAAGTGACACATGTAAAATATCTCTTCCTACAAATAACTTACTATCAACTTTAACAACCTTCATAATACCATCAGATGTAAACACAATAACATCATCAAGATCAGAACAATCACAAACAAATTCATCCTTTTTAAGAGATGTACCAACAAATCCCTCAGCCTTATTAACGTATAGTTTATAATTTTTAATTGATATAGTTTTCTTATCTAGTTCATCAAACTCATCAATTTTAGTCTTTCTTCTTCTTTCCTTTCCATAATGTTTCTTTAGATGTGTAAAATATTGTATAGTGTAATCAACTAGATGATTAAGGTTGTTTTTCACCTCTTCTATATTAACTTCAATGCTATCAAGCTTATCTTTAACTTTATTTAGATCAAATTTTGAAATCTTTCTAATTGGAATTTCGGTTAGTCTTTTAATATCATCAACTGTAACATCTTTTCTTAATTTACTTTTAAATGGATCCAAACCAGAGTCTATAGTAGACAAAACCTCATCCCATGTTGTCTTTTCCTCAATATCTCTATATATTCTATTCTCTATAAATATTCTTTCAAGTGATATGGAGTGCCATTGATTTTCTAGTTCATCTAATTGGATTTCCAGTTCTTTCTTTAGTAAACCTTTAGTATTATCTGCAGATATCTTTAATATATCTCTAACACCTAAAAATTGAGGCTTATTGTCTGATATAATGCAACATAAAGGGGAAATGGATACTTCACATTGAGTAAATGCGAATAGTGAGTCAATAGTCTTTTGAATTGATGCACCAGATGGCAAATAAACTAATATTTCAACCTCAGCTGAGGTATTATCCTCAATTTTTTTGATTTTAACTTTACCTTTTTCAGAAGCTTTAATTATTGACTCAATTAAAGATGCTGTAGTAGTTCCATAAGGTATCTCTTTTATTATTATAGTATTTTTATCGTACTTCTCGACAGTTGCCCTAACTTTAATTTTACCTCCTCTGTTTCCGTCATTATAATTTGAAACATCGATGCTACCACCGGTTTGAAAATCTGGAAAAAGTTTAAAACTTCTTCCTTTTAAATATTTGACACTTCCATCAATTAGTTCATTGAAATTATGAGGTAGTATTTTGGTAGAAAGTCCTACAGCTATACCTTCAGCACCTTGAGCTAATAATAATGGAAATTTTACTGGTAAATGAATAGGCTCTTTTTTTCTACCGTCATACGAAAGCTGCCAATTAGTTGTTTTTGGATTGAAAACGACCTCTAGTGCAAATTTTGATAATCTTGCTTCAATATAACGAGAAGCTGCAGCTCTGTCGCCAGTATATATATTTCCCCAATTCCCTTGCATATCAATAAGCAACTCTTTTTGTCCAACTTGAACAATTGCGTCAGATATACTTGCATCTCCGTGAGGGTGATATTGCATAGTATGACCAACAATATTTGCAACTTTATTATATCTTCCATCCTCTAAATCAAACATTGAATGAAGAATTCTTCTTTGAACTGGTTTTAGGCCATCCATTAAATCAGGAACAGCTCTTTCAAGAATTACATAGGAAGCATAGTCAAGGAACCATTCCTTATACATACCTCCAACTTTAGTGAGATAATTTGAATCTTCAGTATTTATATTCTCATCTATATTACTCATCAGAACCATCATTTAAAAGATCTAGTTCGACCTTAAGGTTTTCAATAATAAATTGCTGTCTATCTGGAGTGTTTTTACCCATGTAGAAGCTCAAAAGATTCTCAATTGTAGTTGAGTGGTCAATAACTACTGGATCTAACCTCATGTCATCACCAATAAAGTTTTTAAATTCATCAGGAGAAATTTCACCAAGACCTTTAAATCTAGTTATTTCAAACTTACCATTAGATGAATTTAAAATTTCATTTTTCTCAGATTCACTGTAACAATAATGAGTTTTTTCCTTGTTTCTAACTCTAAAAATTGGTGTTTGAAGTATATAAAGATGACCGTTCTTTATTAACTCAGGGAAAAATTGTAAGAAAAAGGTTATAATCAAAAGTCTAATGTGCATTCCATCAACATCTGCATCCGTTGCAATAACAATATTGTTATACCTTAGATCCTCCATGCTATTCTCAATGTTCAGGGCAGCCTGCAAAAGATTAAACTCCTCATTTTCATATACAATTTTTTTTGTCATTCCATATGAGTTAAGTGGTTTACCTCTCAAACTAAATACAGCTTGAGTATTTACATCTCTTGATTTTGTTATAGATCCGCTGGCAGAATCACCCTCTGTAATAAAAATTGTTGAGTCAAGTCTATTGGGTTTTTTTAATTCGTTCAAATGGACTCTACAATCTCTTAGTTTTTTATTGTGAAGGTTTGCTTTTTTTGCTCTTTCTCTGGCAAGTTTTCTAATACCCGACAACTCTTTTCTTTCCCTTTCAGCTTGAACTATTTTACTTTGGATATGATCTGCAATTTCAGGGTTTTTATGTAAATAATTGTCTAAATTTTTCTTTATAAAGTCATTGATAAATACTCTTACTGACTTTAGTCCTTTACCCATTTCTGTTGATCCTAATTTAGTTTTAGTCTGTGATTCAAAAACAGGTTCCATTACTTTAATACTAATTGCAGATATTATTGATTTTCTTACATCTGATGAATCATAGTTCTTACCATAAAACTCTCTAATTGTTTTAACAAGTGCTTCTCTAAATGCTGCTTGATGTGTTCCACCCTGGACAGTATATTGACCATTAACAAAAGAGTAGTATTCTTCACTGTATTGCGTTTTTGAGTGAGTTATAGCTATTTCAATATCTTCACCTTTTAAATGAATAATTGGATATAAAAAATCTTGAGTATTTGACTGATCTTCAATTAAATCTTTTAAACCAGAGTCTGAAACAAACTTAACACCATTAAGTTTTATAGTAAGCCCTGGGTTAAGATACACATAGAACTTTATCATTTTTTCTACATATTCCAACCTATATCTGTAGTTTTTAAAAATGGACCTGTCAGGAGAAAACTCTACATATGTTCCATTTTTATCCTCCGATTTATTCATCTCCTCATTAACTAATACACCTAATTCAAAATTAGCAGACTTACTCTTACCCTCTCTTGTTGACAAAACTTTAAAGGAAGAGGATAATGCGTTTACAGCTTTAGTTCCAACACCATTAAGTCCAACAGATTTCTTAAATGCTCTCGTATCATATTTACCTCCAGTATTCATTTTTGATACAACATCAACTACTTTTCCTATTGGTATTCCTCTTCCATAATCCCTAACAGAAACAAGATCTTCATCAATTTTGATGTCAATAACTTTTCCTTCACCCATTACAAATTCATCTACACAATTGTCAATTATCTCTTTGAGAAGAACATATATTCCATCATCAGGGGAAGAACCATCACCAGATTTACCAATATACATTCCAGGTCTAAGCCTAATATGCTCTCTCCAGTCTAAAGATTTTATATTTTCTTCTGTATAATTTGATGTATTAGCCATTTTTATAAATATACTAAATGTTAAATCTAAAGTGCATTATGTCTCCGTCAGAAACAATATATTCTTTACCTTCAAGTCTCATTTTACCTGCTTCTTTAACTTTTAGCTCAGAACCTAATTTTATATAATCATTATAACTTATAACTTCAGCACAAATAAATCCTTTCTGAAAATCAGTGTGAATTTGACCTGCTGCATCATAAGCAGAATCTCCAATTTTAATTGTCCATCCTCTAACTTCTTTCTCTCCAGCGGTAAAGTAAGAATGGAGATTTAGTAATTTATATGATGCTCTGATTAATTTATTTGACCCTGACTCCACTAATCCCAAGTCATCAAGGAACATCTGTTTCTCATCTAAAGAATCAAGTTCATTAATTTCAGATTCAATTTTAGCAGAAATAATAATAACATCCGAACTTTTATCATGAACTTCTTTTTTAACCATTTCTACATAATCATTACCATGAACAACATCTGACTCACCTACATTACATACATAAAGAATTGGCTTAAAAGAAATAAGTTCTAAAGGTTTTATAAAATCTTTAAATTCATTTTCAGAGTAATCATCTAGGTTAACTTTAGTGCTTTCTAAGGACAATTTGACTCTTTCTAAGATTTCAATTTCTTTTTTTGCTTCATTACCACTTGATCTTAGTGTTTTTTTTACTTTATCTAATCTCTTATCTACAATTTCAATATCTTTCATTATAAGCTCATACTCCACTACTTCTCTATCAGACAATGGATTAATTTTTCCATCTACATGAACTACATTTGGATCGTCAAAACACCTTAAAACATGTATTATGGCATCTGTTTCCCTAATATTTGACAAAAATTTATTTCCAAGACCTTCACCCTTACTTGCACCTTTAACTAAACCAGCAATATCAACAATCTTAACAGTTGTAGGAATTAACTTTTCTGGGCTTATAAGTTTGTTAAGTGCATCTAATCTTTTATCAGGAACATTTACAATACTCACATTTGGATCAATAGTACAGAAAGGATAATTCTCACTTTGAGCTCTACTTTGAGATAGACAATTAAAAAGGGTTG
>CACEJV010000004.1:0-81584 GCA_902559905.1 uncultured Bacteroidota bacterium
AAGTTTTTTTAGAGGAGTTTGTAAATGAATTAGATGAGGTGATTGTTAACTCAAGTGGACTATCTGGTAACTTATCAACTGATCTACTAAACTCAGGTGTTATTGATCCAATTAATTTTGATGATCTTGGGATTCCCGGTTTTACTGGCATTAGAATGGAAAAAATCCCTACTAATGCTCAGCTGACCTCTGAGTTGCTTTTAGCACCGCTTACAGGTGGTTTTAATATTGATAGAATGTATAAATGGGTTTCAGGATATTATAAAAACTTAAAAAAAGTAAGGGAATTCAGTAATGATTATGACCTTATTGATCAAATAATAAAATTTTATGGTCAAAGTTTTTTTATGCAGGAATTTGATTTAAAAATAGATAATATCCATAATTTTGTAACCTCAACATATTTGAATTACCCTGTTGAAGAAAATTTTAAAATGGGCAACTATACAATAGTTATTGAATATTTTAAAAAAAATTTTGAGAGCTTTAATAATTGATTAGTTTTATGATATGATTCTTTTTATTAGCGGAGCGGAACTTGTTTTTGTTTTTTTTATTGTTTTACTTGTTTTTGGTGCTGATAAAATTCCATCAATTGCAAAAGGTCTTGCAAAAGGTATGACTCAGATTAGGCAGGCAACAAACGAGATAAAAACTGAGATTTCAAAAAATACTGAAGTAAAGAATCCATCTAAATCAATCACTAAGGATTTAAATGATAGTGTAAGTGATATAAAAAAAGATTTTGATGATTTAAAGGACTCAATTAAAAGAGATCTAAACTAGTCTTGAAATTGAGATCCCATCTCTAATTGGTAAAATAATACTTTTAAACCTTTTATCATCATTAATTATTTTATTAAACTGAACAAGAGTAGAAGTTTCTTGATCCATTTTATTAGAGTCTAAGACCTTTCCAGACCAGAGGACGTTATCTGAAATTATAATACCATTTTTACTGAGTTTATTTGATACTTGATTGAAATAGTTAATATAATTTTCTTTATCAGCATCAATAAAAATAATATCATATTTTTCATTTAAGTTTTTTAATATATCAAGAGCATCTCCGGTATGTTGAATAATTTTATTTCTATATCCACTCTTTTCAAAATACTTATTCTGTATTTTAATCAACTCCTCATTTTTATCAATTGTATCAATTTTTCCATTTTTTGATAACCCTTCAGCTAGACAAATAGTGCTGTATCCAGTGTATGTTCCAATTTCTAAGATCTTTTCAGGAGATTTAATTTTAGATATAAAACTTAAAAATCTTCCTTGAATATGTCCACTTAACATTCTAGGTTGTAAAATCTTTTGATGAGTCTCTATACTTAGTTGAGATAAAATTTCTGGCTCTTTTTCAGAATTTTTATTTAAATAATCAGCTAATTTATCAGATATGAAATCCATCTATTTTTTTGGTCTTTGGTAATCAAATCTATCTATTAGAGTAGGTAATGCATACCCATCACAGCCGTTAATTGTAACTACATTACCTTTATCAAGCCTTAAAAACCCTGTGTCACTAACCAAATTTTCATCAAAATATAGTTGCTCAATACTTGCTACAACTAAAATAGTTCCGTTTTCTTCAATATTATATTCATTAAGATATTTACAAACTAGTTGAACTGGCGATCCTTTAACAAATGGAGCTTTGCATCCTTTTTTATATTCTTGTTCAAGTTGAGTCATATCAAACTCAGAAATTTCTTCAGGATATTTAGCACTTGTATGGTGAGCTTCACTTATAATATCACTGATAATATGATTTACAGTAAAAAAACCTGTCTCTTTTATATTCTTATAGGTATTTCTAGGAACTGTTGTCGGTCTTAAAATATATCCAAGCATTGCAGGATTACTACCTAAATGTGTAATAGAACTAAATACAGCTACATTTTCAATACCTTCTTTTGAGATACTGCCAATTAAATTAGCTGATTTGTATCCCGTACAAGAATTAATAAGATTAATTCTATAAAATTTTTGTAAATCGTCAAAGTCTTCTTTAGATAAATGTTTCATTTTCTAAAAGTATAAAGAAATCTTTTAAATTTGCAAAGCAAGGGTGATTAGCTCAGTTGGTTTAGAGCACTACCTTGACAGGGTAGGGGTCACTGGTTCGAATCCAGTATTACCCACAAATTTATAAAACATGAAAGTAGTTTTAAATAATTCAGATACAATTGGAATTTTTACAAGTTTGATTTGTTCTATTCATTGTTTTGCAACACCAATTTTATTTGTTGCTCAATCTGGTTTTGTTTCTTCTGACGTTCAGCCAATATGGTGGGAATCAATTAATTATTTATTCATCTTTTTGTCGTTTATAGCTGTATACTATTCAGCAAGAAATACCTCAAAGAATTTTATGAAACTAATATTGTGGATCTGTTGGCTTTTTTTTGTAATAATAATTCTAAATGAAATGATTGGAATAATTGAAATTTCAGAATTATTTTCATATGTATCTGCATTTTCTTTAGCTTATGCTCACGTTTACAATTTGAAATTTTGTCAATGTAAAGATGGAGAGTGTTGTAATGATTAATTTTTATAAACAGTAAACAATTTTTTTACTTTTGATATATGAAAAACAGATTATTTAGGATACCGTTATTAACAATTGGCTTCATATTTATAATAATGGGTTTAAGGTGGATATTTGTTGATGAGCCATGGATGCTTGATAAGGTTGCCAATGAAGAAAGACTTAATATGACATTTGAAAAATTATTTTCCAATGAAATTAATGATACTCTTCCAGGGTATTTACAACAGATCTATCGATTTTTTGGTCTATGGGTTTCAATGATAGGTTTATTTATAGTTTCATTTCTTAGAGAAAAGTTTATTCAAGATTCAGATATAAGAAAATCTCTATTAATATGTACTGGTCTTACAGTTTATTTAGCTTTAATCCTTGCATATATTTGGATTCCAAGTTCACCATTCATTTATCTTGGCCTGGGGAGTGTAATTCTTCATGCAGTTTCTATTATTGGTAATAGAAAGATTTCGTAAATATTAAAATGGTAGGTTTTTAAGATCTACATTACCTCCTGTAATTATAATACCGATTTTTTTCCCTAAGAACTGTTCTCTGTTTTTTATAACTCCAGCAAGTGGAAGAGAGCAAGAAGGTTCACATATTATCTTTAGGTGTTGCCAAATTAATTTCATTGATTCAATTATTTCATTTTCTGTAATTCTTAGAATTGACTTTACTTCCTTAAGTATTATAGGAAAATTTTTATCTCCAAGTTGAGTTTTTAGTCCATCTGCAATAGTATTAGTAGTTGAGTTTGATTCAATTTTACCACTAATTAAAGATCTATAAGCATCATCCACTTCAAGAGGCTCTGTTCCAATAACGGAGCATTCATCTCCAAAATATTTTACTGCTAAAGCTGTTCCTGCAATTAGTCCTCCCCCTCCAATTGGCACAAGTATATTATCAAAAAAACCACATTCTTCAATAAGCTCTTTACAAGAGGTGCCTTGTCCAATTATCACATCCATATTGTTAGAGGGATGAATAAAAGTAGCACCCTTTGAATCCACAATTTTATCAGCAGCAGCTTCCCTTGCAGCTAGATTTGGCCCACATTCTATTAACTGCCCTCCGTAACTTCTAACTGCTATTTTTTTTATTTCAGGAGCATTAGATGGCATAACTATATAAGCCTTTATTCCAATTTTTTTTGCAGCCAGAGATATAGCTTGTGCATGATTACCAGATGAGTGAGTAACTACACCATTATTTTTTTGTTCATCTGAAAGTTTAAGAATTGCGTTTGCTGCCCCTCTCATTTTAAATGCTCCCATTTTTTGAAAATTTTCGCACTTAAAATATATTTCAGCTCCAGTTAAATTGTTTATCAGTTTTGAAGTTAATACAGGCGTATTATGAATAAATGGTTTAATCCTATCATGACAATCAATTAAATCATTTTTTGTCATTTTATTTCCACTTTATATTACACCCTATACTAGGTTTCTGAAGTTTTGTGTTCTCCTTTCCAGATACAAGGCATTCAATTGCATTTTCTATGTCAGCTCCATCAGATAAAGTATCATTGCCTGGTCTTGAATCGTCTAATTGCCCTCTATAAACTAACCTTAAATTTGAATTATAAACATAAAAATCAGGAGTACATGCAGCATCATATGCTTTGGCAACATCTTGAGACTCATCATATAGATATGGAAAAACAAAATCATTC
The DNA here is from genome assembly GCA_902559905.1 of uncultured Bacteroidota bacterium. Classification (GTDB taxonomy): domain Bacteria; phylum Bacteroidota; class Bacteroidia; order Flavobacteriales; family Flavobacteriaceae; genus Marisimplicoccus. The sequence goes on from CACEJV010000004.1 coordinate 4,236, forward strand.
TCAATAGCATTTATTTTCATTTTTTCAGGACTATCATCAGGATAATTTAATACATCATTACTAGAGATTGCTATAAACCTAATATCCTCTCCATGATACTTTTTAGATATTTTTGTTATAGTTGGATTGACATGTTTGACATATGGACAATGGTTACAAATAAACATTATAACTGTGCCTATTTTTCCTTTATACTCTTTTAATGAAATGTTAGTTTCAGAATTAACGTCCGGAAGATTAAAATCAGGAGCCTCCGATCCTAGTGAAATCATATTTGATGGAGTTCTTGCCATTTTTATTTCTAAAATAAAAAAAACCCTCAGAAAACTAAGGGTTTTATTATTATAAATTGAATTTTATTATTGCCAAGTCTTAATAGTTACCTCTGTTCTGGTTCCTAGAAATGTTGAAATTGGAGCAATAGTATTTCCAAATTTTTCAAAAGCTTCAAATTCAGGTTGATTTTGAGGACCTCCATTTAAATTATCAGCAAAACTTCCTTGATTAGAGTATATGTAATGACTTTCTCCATGTTTACTGACACCTTGGTTAATGGAGCCTAAAGCAACATATGTTTCAACTGATTTAAAATTTTGCATTAATTCAGCAAAGGCTGCTGCAAATACTCTTTGATCATCAACACTCCATTGCCATGATTGAGCCCAATTCCCTCTTTCGGCATCGGTATTTACTCTTAAAAGACTTTGACCAGCAGAGTTAGCTACAACTTTAGCATCAAGTACATTTAAATCATCATAAAAATCTTCATACTTTTCACCTGATCTTATTTGTCTTAATTCAATTAGTCCTTCAACAGGGCCTGCAAAAACAATTGAATGAGTAGCTTTGACATCCTCAGCTTTATAAAAATATCTAACTAGAGATACGGCTACACCCTCTGGCATTTCAATTGCAGAGTAAAACTCATCCATAGCCTCCAGGTATGCTCCAGCTTGATTAGCAGGAACATAAAGATCTACTCTGTTCCAAGCAATATTATCTTGAGAATACGAAAATCCCAACATAATTGTAAATAGTAATGTTATAAATTGTTTCATGTTTAATTATTTTAAATTTTCATTAATATAATGAATATATGTAGTCTTTATAATTCTTAAATATTAAATTATCAATAATTGATTATTTTGAAGCAATATAAATTGTAGAGGCACCATAAAGTTTTTTTCTTGTTTCAATTTTTTTAAACCCTATTTTGTTGAGGATTTCAAGGAATTTATTTTTTGGAGGAAATTTTTTGGTAGAATTTAATAAATATAGATATGCTTTTGCTTTTCTAGAAAATATAAAAGCAATTACAGGAATATATATTGTGGTTATTAGTGTGTAAAGGAATTTAACTATTGGGTTCTCTGGAATTGAAGTCTCAAGAATTATAAGCTTTCCATTTTTTTTTAAAACCCTGTAACTTTCACTTAACCCTTTATTAAGATTAGTAAAGTTTCTAACTCCATATCCTATAGATATGATATCAAAGTGATTATCATCAAAAAATAGATTCTCAGCTTCGCATGTTTTTAACTTAATATTATCAATACTTAACTTGTCAATTTTATTTTGAGCAATTTTAAGCATATTATCTGATATATCAATTGCCTCAATAATTGACCCTTTTATTTTACTAAGTTTTATTGCTATATCTCCTGTACCTGTTGCAATGTCAAGAATTTTTTTTGGAGATGAATCTATTGCAACTTCAACTATTTCTTTTTTCCATTTAGAATGATTATTAAAAGTCATCAAATCATTCATAAAATCATATTCATTAGAAATTGATTCAAAGATATTTTTAATGTATGAGAAATTGGATTCTTCGATATTATTCATATTATCTTATTGAATCTATATATGAAGCAATTGATTCAACTCCATTTTCACTAATATTCTTTATAAATGCAGATCCAATTATAGCTCCCTTAGAATATTTTACTACAGTATTAAATGTTTCTTTATTTCCAACTCCAAAACCAATTATTCTAGGAGTTTTTAGATTCATTTTTTCAATTCTTTTAAAATAATTTATTTGCTCAGAGCTAAAACTGTTCTTGGACCCAGTTATACTGGAAGAACTTACCATATAGATAAACCCATTTGATATTGAGTCAATCTTTTCAATTCTTTCATCTGAAGTCTGTGGAGCTATTAAAAACATGTTGTAAAGTTGATTTTCTTCAAATATTGATTTATAGTTTGCTTCATAATAGTCAATTGGTAAGTCGGGAATAATTAATCCATCAATTCCAATTTCATTACATTTTTTACAAAAGTCTTCTACACCATATTGAAGGATCGGATTGAAATATCCCATTATTATTAGAGGAATTGAAACTTTATCTCTAATTCCTTTTAACTGATTAAATAAGACATTAGTATTCATACCATTTTTAATTGCCTTTGTAGAGCTGTCTTGAATTGTTGGCCCATCAGCCAGTGGGTCACTAAAAGGTAGCCCTATCTCTATCATATCAACACCAGATTCCTGAAGCTTAAAAATAATATCAACTGTATCATCTAGATTAGGATATCCAGCTGTAAAATATATAGATAATAGTTTACCTTCTTCTTTTAATTTTTTGTCAATTCTATTCATTATAAATTAAAATAATCAATGTAAGTATTTAAGTCTTTATCTCCTCTTCCAGAGAAGTTAACAACAATTATATCATTTGGTTTAAAATCTAAATACTTAAATGCGGCAAATGCATGAGCAGTTTCTATTGCAGGAATAATCCCTTCTAGTTTTGAGACTTCTAATCCTGCTAACATAGCATCACTATCTGTTATAGACATAAACTCTGCTCTTTTGCTTTTCAATAAATGTGCATGAAGTGGACCAACACCCGGATAATCTAAACCAGCTGATATGGAGTAAGGCTCAACAATTTGCCCATCCTTGGTTTGCATTAAAAGAGTTTTACTTCCATGAATAATTCCAGTTTTACCAAGAACTGATGTAGCAGCACTTTTACCAGACTCAACCCCTTCACCAGCTGCTTCAACTGAAATAATTTTTACTTTCTCGTCTTCTAAATAATGATAATATAATCCAGCTGCATTACTTCCCCCTCCGATATTGGCTATTAAATAATCCGGGCTATCAGTTCCTTCTTTTTCAATTAATTGAGACTTTATCTCCTTAGAAACTATTGATTGAAATTTGGCTACCATATCAGGATAAGGATGAGGACCAACAACTGATCCAATAATATAGTGAGTTGTAACAGGATTATTTATCCAATCTCTAATAGCCTCATTTGTTGCATCCTTAAGAGTTTTGCTCCCAGATTCAGCTGCAATTACACTTGCTCCTAGCATTTTCATTCTAGCAACATTAGGAGCTTGTCTTTTGATATCAATAGCTCCCATATATATTACACACTCAATTCCTGCTAATGCGCAGACAGTTGCAGTGGCAACTCCATGTTGACCAGCACCTGTTTCAGCAATAATTCTTTTCTTTCCTAATCTTTTAGCTAGTAAAATTTGACCAACAGTATTATTTATTTTATGAGCTCCTGTATGGCACAAGTCCTCTCTTTTAAAGTATATTTTACTTTTATATTTCTCTGACATTCTCTCTGCAAAATATAATGGAGTTGGTCTTCCTACATAGTCCTTTAAAAGATTATTATAATCTTCTTGGAAATCAGTATCATTTATAATTTTATTATAGTTTTTTTCTAATTCGTCAAGGTTTGGAAATAGCATTTCAGGTACAAAAGCACCTCCATAGTTTCCATAAAACCCTTTTTTGTCAACTGTATATTTCATCTTTAATTGTTTCTATAAAAGTTTTTAATTCATCAATTTTTTTTAAATAGTTGTCGTCCTCAAATTTACTATTAACATCAATTCCATAGATAGGAAGATCCATTTTTAAAAGATCAAATAGTGAATCAATAGAGTGAAGCCCTATACCACCACTAATAAAAAAATCCTTTTTTAAATTATATTTTTTTAAATTATCCCAGTTAAATGACTTACCAGTTCCTCCAGGAAGTTCAGATTTTGAATCAAACAAAAACATGTCGCAATAGTTTTCATAATTTTTTAAAATACCAAAATCAAATTTATCATCAATTCTAAATGACTTAATAACTTGAATCCCACTATCTAATATTTTTTTACAAAATTCAGGTGTCTCATCTCCATGTAATTGAACACAAGCTAAATCATGTTCTAATACTTTATCAATTACATCATCAAAATTTGAGTTAAAAAAAACACCAGTTTTTTTTATTTCAGATTTTAGGTTTGGAGTTTTAGTCTTCACAAACCTTACAGATTTTTCCCAAAAAATATGACCGATGTAATCAGGATTTAATTCAGCTACTTGCTGAATATTTTTATCATCAAATAATCCACAAACTTTAAATTTCATTTTCAACTTTTTTAATAAAATTATATGCTTCCTTCATTGGATCATTACTTTTCATAAAATTTTCACCAATTAAAAATCCTTGATAGCCAACTTCTCTAAGTTTTAGTATTGATTCAACCTTACTTATGCCACTTTCAGATATCTTAAGAAATTTATCAGGAATTTCTTTATACATTTCAATACTGTTATTTAAATCGATCTCTAAAGTGTCTAGATTTCTATTATTAACACCAATTATATCAATATTATTTCCTGATATTTTTTTAAATTCTTCATAGGAGTGTACCTCTACCAGTACTTCAAGACCAAGGCTCTTGGCTAAGGCGCTAAAATTAAAAATATCTTCTGAGGTAAGAATTGATGCAATTAATAGTATTGCGTCAGCCCCAATTGATTTAGCTTCAAATATTTGATATTCGCTAATTATAAATTCTTTTCGTAAAATTGGAATTTCTGCAAAATTTCTTATTTCAATGATATCCTCAATATCTCCATCAAAATATTTCTTATTTGTAAGGATTGATAATCCAGCAGCTCCAGCTTTTTGATATCCTATAACAACTTCTGAAATAGTTGATTTGTAATTTATATTATTATTAGAGGGAGACTTTCTCTTAAATTCACATATTATTCCACTAGAACTTCTTAATATAGAATCTTTTAGGGATATGCATTTTCTGGAAAATAATTTTTGGTTTTCTAATGAAGATATAGGGTTTTTTAGAGATAGTTTTAATATTTCCTCTTTTTTATCCTTAACTATTTTATCTAAAATCTTCATGCCATTATTTTTTTTAGTTTATTGAATGAATCAAGTGCTTTACCTGATATTAAAGATTCCTTTGCTAGTTCAAAACCTTCCTTAATACTTATATTTTTTGAAATAGATATTGCGATACCTGCATTAGCACATACAACATTATTTTGGCTTTCTGTTCCAGCTCCATTAAGAACATTCATAAATATTTTAGATGATGATGGAATATCAGAGCCACCTTTAATTTCAGAAGCTTTTATACTTTCTAATTCAAACTCTTTTGATTTTAAAATTCTCTCATAGTTGTTTGAGTAAATTTTAGTATCATTAGTTAATGAAATCTCATCATATCCATCTAACGAATAAATTATACTGTATTTTTTGTTACTTTTTTGAAGTAGATAATTATATATTCTTGCAAGCTCAAGATTAAACACTCCAACAATTTGTTTATTAGGCATAGAGGGATTTACAAGTGGCCCTAGCATATTAAAAAAAGTCTTCATTCCCAATTCTCTTCTAACTGGTGCAACATTTTTCATTGCTGGGTGAAATATAGGTGCATGAAGAAAACATATTCCAGATTTATCAATTGCATTTCTAAGAGTGTCGTAATCATTTGTAAATTTCAATCCAAGAGATTCTAGAACATTACTTGATCCGCAGCCTGAAGAGACTCCATAATTACCATGTTTTGCAACTTTACATCCCGAGCCAGCAGTAACAAAAGAAGCCAAAGTTGAAATATTAAATGTATCCTTTCCATCTCCGCCTGTTCCACATAAATCAATTGCATCAAATTCCTCAAGATTGACTTTTATACATAATTCAAGAAGCGCATCACGAAATCCTTTTAATTCTTCAAGGGTTATATTTCTCATCATAAATACAGTTAAAAATGAAGATATCTGACTGTTGTTTAATTCTCCATTTGAAATTCTAATAAGTATTTCTTTGGACTCATTTTCATTCAATGTTTTGTACGTTATTAATCTATTTAAAATTTCTTTCATAATGTCTCTACCCAATTTTTGATTATAGCTTTTCCATGAGGAGTTAAAACTGATTCTGGATGAAACTGAACACCTCTAATGGGATATTTGATATGTTTTAATGACATAATTTGATTATTATTATCTACTGATGTAATAATAAGGTCATCTGGTAATGGACTCTTTACTATCCAAGAATGATATCTGCCAACATCAAGGGAATTAGGAATATCATTAAAAATTTCATCGTGTTCTTTTAAATTTATTTTGGTTGCAACTCCGTGGTATACTTCACTCATATTCTCAATCTCACCACCAAATACTTCAGCTATAGCTTGTTGCCCTAGGCAAATTCCTAAAATATTTTTCTGTTTGTATTTTTTAATTACCTCTTTAGTCATGCCTGCTTCATCAGGTATTCCAGGGCCAGGTGAAATCAATATCCCATCATAATTATTAATTTCTTCCAACTTAAACATATCATTCCTTTTAACTGTGACATCACAACCAAGGTCCTCTAAATAATGAGATAGGTTGTAAGTAAATGAATCGTAATTATCTATTAAAAAAATTTTTTTCATAAGATATCTTCTGCATTTTCAAGAGCTTTGTCTAAAGCTCCCAGTTTATTATATACTTCCTGAAGTTCATCCTCAGGATTAGACTTTATTACTATTCCAGCACCTGCCTGGTAACTAAGTGTATTGTTCTTACTTAAAAAAGATCTTATAATGATTGCATGATTGAAATTTCCTTCAAAGTCCATATATCCAATTGCTCCACCGTAAAAGTTTCTATTTACTTTTTCATATTTCTCAATTAAATTTAATGCCTTATGCTTTGGGGCACCTGTAAGAGTTCCTGCAGGAAAAGTATCCATTACAACTTGAAATATTCTAGCAGTGTCTTTTAAAGTTGCAGTTACTTTAGATACTAAGTGTATTACATGTGAGTAAAATTGAATTTCTCTATTTTTTTCTACTTTAACGTTGGTGCCATTTCTACTTAAATCATTTCTAGCCAAATCAACTAGCATTATATGTTCTGAGTTTTCTTTTGGATCTTTAGATAAAGCCTTAGCTTTTTCTTTATCTCTTTTATCATCACCAGTTCTTTTGAATGTACCGGCAATTGGATGAATTTCAGCTTTACCATTATTAATAATTATTTGTGCTTCAGGAGAACTTCCAAAAATTTTAAAACTACCATAATCAAAGAAGAATAAATATGGTGATGGGTTTATTGAGCGTAGTGCTCTGTATACATTGAATTCATCTCCCTCAAAATCTTGATTAAACCTTCTAGATAAGACAAGCTGGAAAACATCACCTCTTTTACAATGTTCCTTTGCTTTTTTTACATATTCTATATAGTCATTGTCATTTATATTAGAAGTCTTTTTACCAATATTCTTATAATCAAAAACTGAATAATTTTTAGCATTAATTATATCTTCAACCTCTTCAATATTATTTTCACCATTATAAGAGTTACAATAAATATGTGCCTCATGGTTGAACAAACTGATGGCTATAATATTTTGATAAAATCCATAAAAAATATCAGGTATATCTAAATCATCCTTTCCTTCGTTAAACTTAATTTTTTCTTGATATTTAACCGATTCGTGTGACATGAATCCAAATAATCCATTAGAGATAAATTTTGTTTCAGATTTTTCCACATCATATCCATTTATGTAATCATTTAGATATTCAGATATAGATTTATTAGATAATTGAATTTCTTTAGATTTTTCCCCAGGATATTTCAAATTAATTGAGTGGTTCTTTAATTCAAAAAAACCAGTTTGATTAAAACAAATAAATGAAAAGTTATTAGTTGTTTGCATATAGTCACTACTTTCCAATAATATACTATTTGGAAACCTATCTCTTATCTTTAGGTACATTTCAACAGGAGTTATTGTGTCAGCAATAATTTTCTTGGAGAATGATTTAATTTTTATTTTTTTCATAGCAAAAAAAAAGCCTGTCGTGAGACAAGCTATTATATAATAGTTTTATCCACGAATTCTAACGTTCATGTGTCCACCACCAGTATGTGTTAATTTTAATCATTTAGGCAAATATAAAATAAAAACAAAATAATCCTATAGAAACAAACCCAATAATGATTAATATAGCAGTTGTGATAAGTTTTAAATGTCTCTTTGCACCTTCTGCCATATCCATTGTTTCAAGTTGAGGTTGATTAACATCCTTAAGCTCATTAATGGATAGAAATGTAGCTGCAATAACTGCACCAGTACATACTAGTCCCATAATAAAAATGAAAGTATCGCCCATCTTATTTATTCAGCATTTGTTTAAAATAACATCCAAAAGAAAGAATTGATGGAACCCAAAGTCCAACAAATAGACCTTCGTCTTTATATCCATAAAACCATAATGATACAGATAAAACAAAAGAAATAAATGCGGCACCTATCAGGAATATGTCAGATTTTTGAAAATATTTCATATAAAATTTATTTGTATCCAAAATACATAAATAGAATTGAATTAAAAAAACTAATCATTAAGTTTTTTTAATATACTATTGTATTTACTTATTTTTAAAATAAAAACTTATGATTGATTTGACCCCAGAAGAACTTAATGAAAAGCTAAAAGAGGATAAAAATGGATGTTTATTAGATGTCAGATCTGAAGAGGAATTTGAAGAATCACATATTCCTAATGCTAAACTTTTAAATATCCGAAATCCACAATCATTTATGGATGGTCTTGAAAAGATGGATAAGTCTTTAAACTATTATGTTTACTGTCACTCTGGAGTTAGAAGTGTTCAAGCATGCCAAATAATGAAGACATTCGGATACGAAAATTTATTCAATTTACTTGGAGGAATATCTGAATGGACAGGTGAAAAAAATAACTCTTAAATAAGTTATCTCAGAATTTATTTAATAATTTTTCTCATCTCATACTATTTATTTTATATTTGGAACTTGTCCAAGATTAATTGGTCATAAATTATTCAGAAATACAATACATTAAAAATTATGGTTACGCAAGAGAAATTAGGAATTGATGAAAGAATAAATGAAGCTTTTCAACCAATTTCAAACTTTTGGGAGGGATTAATTCTTCATGAGTTTTTTGGAACAGGTATACCTACAATCATCTTTTTACTAGTTGGAGGTGCAGCCTTCTTTACATTATATTTTGGGTTCATTAATATTAGAGGTTTTGGCTTGTCGTTGAGAACTGTTATGGGTAAATATGATGGGCTTGACAAGAAGAGAAAAGATAGTGGAGAGGTAAGTCATTTCCAAGCATTAGCAACAGCTGTTTCAGGAACTGTTGGTAACGGAAATATTGCAGGAGTTGCAATGGCAATTGCTATTGGAGGTCCTGGTGCTACCTTCTGGATGATTTTGTGTGGATTACTTGGTATGTCATCAAAATTTGTTGAGTGTACCCTTGGTGTAAAATATAGAGATGTTGGTTCAGATGGAACTGTATATGGTGGGCCTATGTATTATCTTTCAAAAGGTTTAAAAGAGCGTGGTTTTGCCAAGTTAGGTAAAATCCTTGCAGTAATTTTTGCTATTCTATGTATCGGTGCATCTTTTGGTGGTGGAAATGCTGCTCAATCTAATCAAGCTGCACTTCAAATGGTTAGTCTTTTTGGTCTAAGTGGAGGATCTGCTAGAACAATTGTTGGAATTATAATGATGATTGTTGTTGGAATTATAATAATTGGAGGTATTAAAAGAATTGCTTCAGTTACTGAAAAAATAGTGCCTTTTATGGCAGGTATTTATGTAATAGCATGTTTATATATTATTTTTTCAAACTTATCATTTGTTGATGATGCATTTGCTATGATAGTTAATCAAGCTTTTGCACCTTCAGCTGCCGTAGGTGGTTTTATCGGAGTACTGGTGCAAGGTTTTAGAAGAGGTGCTTTTTCAAATGAGGCTGGTGCTGGATCTGCATCAATTGCTCACTCAGCCGTGATTACAAGTTATCCTGCTTCAGAGGGATTAGTCGCACTTCTTGAGCCATTTATAGACACAGTTGTTATTTGTACTATGACTGCACTTGTAATAATTATATTTAATGGTGATAACAGCTTATTTACATATGGAAACCTTGTTGAAGGATCCTCAGCTGTTATGGTAAGAGGACAAGAGCTTGAAGGCGCTGGTTTAACTTCAGCTGCATTTGCTGAATATATCTCTTTCTCTGGACCTTTTCTTGCAATAGCAGTTGTTCTATTTGCTTTATCAACTATGATATCATGGTCATACTATGGTCTGCAGTCCTGGATGTATGTTTTTGGTAAAGGAAAAATTTCTGATCTTACTTACAAAATATTATTCCTTGTATTTATTGTAATTGGTGCTGCCGGAGACATGTCATCTGTATGGGCTTTTTCTGATGCTATGATCTTAGCTCTTGTTTTTCCAAATATGATAGGTCTGTTTATACTTTTTCCAAAAGTTAAAGAGGAACTTACTAAATATGTTACTGCAATAAATGGTAAGAATTAATAAGCTTATTTGATACAATTAGTTATATTTGCCTGCGAAATTAATTTTATATGTTAATTATACCTATTAAAGACGGCGAAAACATTGACAAAGCCCTAAAGAGATTTAAACGTAAGTTTGATAAAACGGGTGTTATGAGATCTCTTAGAGATAGAAAGCAGTTTGTTAAGCCTTCAGTTGAACATAGAAGTAAAATTCTTAAAGCTCGTCATATTCAGAGACTTAAAGATCAAGAAAACCTTTAAATTATTCAATATTTTCTTTATACATCGTAATTTAGATGTGTAATGCTTATTGAAAAATTTATTGAATACCTCAGAGTAGAAAAAAATTACTCAAATCACACAATTACCGCTTATAAGACTGACTTGAATAATTTCAATGATTTCTTAATCCAATCTGGTACTAAAACTAAAATTGAAAATATCGATTATAAAGTTATTAGATCTTGGATTGTGAAAATGGTAAATGATAACGTATCTAATCGCACAATAAATAGAAAGATATCTAGTTTAAAATCATTCTATAAATTTCTAATAAAAACAGATACTATTAAGTCTTCACCTTTGATTGCTCATTCCCCTCTCAAACAATCAAAAAAGATTCAGGTACCATTCTCAAAAGAAGAGATTAATACTTTACTTGATAATGATTATTTTAATAAAGACTACAATGGAACTCTTAAGAAGACAATAATTTTATTCTTTTATTATACTGGTGTAAGAAGAATTGAGCTTATTTCCCTAAAATCCTCAAATGTTAACCTTGAATCATCTACCTTAAAAGTTATAGGAAAAAGGAATAAAGAAAGGATAATTCCAATGCTTCCTATGCTAAAGAAATCAATTATTTACTATCAAGAATTAAAATCTAAAAGTTTTAAAAATTTAGATTTAGATCTTCTTTTTATATCAAAGGATGGAAAGCAGCTATCTGAGAAATTTGTTTATAGAACTGTTAACGAATATTTCAATCTTGTTTCACCTAAAGTCAAAAAAGCTCCACATGTTTTAAGGCATAGTTTTGCTACTCATTTAATCAACGAAGGAGCAGATATTAATTCTGTAAAAGAGCTACTTGGTCATGCAAGTTTATCTGCTACACAAGTTTATAGTCATACTAGTATGGAACGAATTAAAGAGGTCTTCCAGAACTCACATCCTAGGGCTAAATAATATTTAAAAATTATTTCTTTTTACTTTGTTGTAGGCAAAAAAAGCATTTATTTTGCAACTGTTTTATATCAAGCCGATATAGCTCAGCTGGCTAGAGCAGCTGATTTGTAATCAGCAGGTCGTGGGTTCGAGTCCCTCTATCGGCTCTTTGAAATCTTGAAATTGGGGAGATACTCAAGCGGTCAACGAGAGCAGTCTGTAAAACTGTTGGCTTCGCCTTCGTAGGTTCGAATCCTGCTCTCCCCACATAATAAGCGGGAGTAGCTCAGTTGGTAGAGCGTCAGCCTTCCAAGCTGAATGTCGCGAGTTCGACCCTCGTCTCCCGCTCTACTTTTTGCCGATATAGCTCAGGGGTAGAGCGTTTCCTTGGTAAGGAAAAGGTCCCGAGTTCAAATCTCGGTATTGGCTCTCTTGCAATAAATAAACTAATCTTTAAAATTTATGCAGAAGCTTATGATTTATGATTGAAAAATTAAAACATCTCAAATTTTGATTTTTGTTTTTTTTTTATCAATTTTATAAATGAATATGTTTCTAAATAAAATATACAATCGTATTTTTCACAACCGACTTACTCTTCGAGGTCGGGTTGCATAATTCCCTTTTGATATAGCTTCAATAAGAAGTTAACTTACTTAATCCAATAAAATACAGAAATTGATAATAAAACTGGCTAATGCCGAACATATAGAATATAGTAAATTAATTAGCAAACTAATAGATGAGTCCGCTAAAATTAGGGGGACAGGAATTGCTAGAAGATCTCCTGTATATATAAAAGAAAAAATTTTATCTGGAAATTCTGTCATCGCATTAGATGAAAATAATTTTGCTGGGTTCTGTTATATTGAAGCATGGGAGCATGGAAAGTATGTTGCTCATTCTGGATTAATAGTATCACCAAAATACAGAAATATGGGTATTGGAAAAAAGATTAAGAAGAAAGTACTAGAACTCTCATTGAAAAAGTATCCAAAATCAAAGATTTTTGGAATTACAACCGGAATGCCAGTTATGAAAATAAATTATGAACTTGGATATAGGCCTGCTCATTTTAACGAATTAACTGAAGATCCGGAATTTTGGAAAGGTTGTAAGACATGTCAAAACTATGATATTCTCAAAAGAACTGAGTTTTCAATGTGTCTATGTACAGGTATGTTATATGATAAAAAATAATTATGAAAAATAAAACTATAGTTTTAGCTTACAGTGGAGGTCTCGATACTTCATTTTGTTTAAAGAGACTATCTAGTGATGGCTTTGATGTTCACGCTATATTAGTGAATACTGGTGGCTTTAATAAATCAGAACTAATCAATATAAAAAAACAAGCGATTGAATTAGGTGCTTCAAAATTTATTTCAATTGATGCAAAGAAACAATTCTACGATAAAATAATTAAGTTTTTAATTTTTGGAAATGTTCTTAAAAATAATTCTTATCCTCTTTCTGTTAGTTCTGAAAGAATAATACAAGCAATTGAAATAATGAATTATTCAAAAAAAAATAATATAAATACTATTGCTCATGGATCAACTGGTGCAGGAAACGATCAAGTGAGATTTGATTCAATTTTTCAAATATTAAATCCAAATATTAAAATAATTACTCCAATAAGAGATAATAATATTTCAAGGAAACAGGAAATATCATACTTAAAAAAAATGGGTATAAAGTTTACATGGAATAACTCTAAGTACTCAATAAACAAAGGACTATGGGGTACTACAATCGGTGGTGATGAGACTTTAACCTCTTATAAAACTCTTCCAAACAAGGCATTTACAAAAAAATTAATAGAAAAGAGAAAAAAAGTATTAAATATAAAATTTATAAAAGGTGAAATAGTATCAATTAATAACAAAAGATCCAATCCCATTGATCTGATAGATTACCTTGAGGAAATATCCAGTCAATATGCTATTGGAAGGGATATTCACGTTGGTGATACTATAATAGGGATTAAAGGTAGAGTAGGTTTTGAAGCAGCTGCAGCAAAAATTATAATTAAGGCTCATGAACTTTTGGAAAAGCATACTATGTCAAAATGGCAAATTTTTCAAAAAGAATCTATTTCAAAATTATATGGTATGTTAATCCATGAAGGGCAATACTTTGATCCAGTAATTGAGGATATTGAAGCATATTTTGAAAAAAGTCAAAGATATGTTACTGGAAATGTTTTTGTAGAATTAAGTCCATATAATTTTAAATTAAATGGGATTAAATCTAAACATGATTTGATGAATGATAAATCAGGAGTGTATGGAGAAGAAAATTTAAACTGGTCTTCTGATGACATTAAAGGGTTTATTAAAATTAATTCAAATTCTTCGAGAATATTTAAACAAATAAATAAATAGTAATGAAAAAAATAGGAGTAGTAGGCGGTTCAGGGTTTACAGGGGGTGAGTTAATTAGAATATTACTTAATCACCCAAAATTTAAAATAAAATTTATTTATTCATTATCTCAAAATGGAAAAAATATTCATGAAATACATCCAGATTTGTTAGGGAAAACAGATGTTATTTTTTCTGATCAAATTACTACAGATATTGATGTGCTATTTCTGTGCCTGGGGCACGGAAAGTCTAGATTTTTTTTAGATAAACATAATTTTAAAAGTGATACGATTATAATTGATCTTAGTTCAGATTTTAGGTTAATCAACAATAACAAATATAAATCAAGAAATTTTCTATATAGTTTGCCAGAGTTCAATAGAGAAAAAATTAAACAAAGTAAATCAATTGCAAATCCTGGATGTTTTGCAACCGCTATTCAAATTGGTTTACTTCCATTATTGGTTAATAATTTAATAAAAAATGATATTCATATTAATGCGATAACAGGAAGTACTGGTGCTGGTAAGATTAGTTCAGACACAAATAATTTCAACTGGAGAAATAATAACTTATCTATTTATAAACCTTTTCATCACCAACATTTAAATGAGATATATCAAACATTAAATATTTTGGGTAACGATTCTAAAATTTATTTTGTTCCATACAGAGGAAACTTTACTAGAGGAATTTTCACTTCGATTTATATGAAATTTGATCATGAGATTGAGGATATCAAGATTATTTATGAAGACTTCTATGAAAATCATCCTTTTACTTTTTTATCTAAAAATGATATGAACCTAAAAGAGGTAATTAATACTAATAATTGCCATTTGAAAATAGAATTCCACGAAAATATAATTCATATAACTACTGTTTTAGATAATCTTCTTAAAGGGGCATCAGGTCAAGCAGTACAAAACTTGAATATTATTTATGGTTATGAGGAAAGCTTAGGTCTAAATTTTAAAGGTTCAATTTATTAATATGAAAACATTCGACGTTTACAACCAATTTGATGTAGTTCCTGTAAAGGGAAAGGATGTATATATTTATGATGATTTTAATAATAAATATTTAGATTTATATGGAGGACATGCAGTAATCTCAATAGGTCATTCTGAAAAAAAATATGTTAAGAATATAACTAATCAACTTAAGAGTATAGGATTTTATTCAAATGCTGTAAGAAATCCATTACAGGATGAATTATCGAAAGAGATTAACTCACAAGCAGATTTAGATAATTATAAGCTGTTCATGTGTAACTCTGGTGCTGAGGCTGTAGAAAATGCTCTAAAGCTTTCTTCTTTTAATACAGGAAAAAAGAGAATAATTGCTTTTAAAAATTCTTTTCATGGAAGAACATCAGCTGCCGTTGCAGTTACTGATAATAAATACATTAACTCTGAGCTGAACAAACAACATAATGTTAGTTTTATTGAATTTAATGACAATAAAAAGTTAGAAATAGAGATAGATAAGGGAGACGTAAGTGCAATAATATTTGAATCAATTCAAGGGGTTGGAGGACTTGACCAACCTGATGAGGACTTTATTAATGGACTAGACTATTATCAAAAAAAATATCAGGTATCTATAATTGCAGATGAGGTTCAATCAGGATTTTGTCGTTCCGGTCAATTTTTTGCTTTTCAAAAATTTAATATTCAGCCTGATATAATTACAATCGCAAAAGGAATGGGAAATGGTTTTCCAGTAGGAGGAATTCTTGTAAATCCTAATATCCATCCTCAAAAAGGTATACTCGGGACTACATACGGTGGTAATCATCTAGCATGTGTTGCTTCTTTGAGTGTTCTTGAATTTTTGAAAAAAAATAACATTTGTAAAAAAGCCATAGAGTTAGAGAGCTATTTTAAAAATATTGCTTCAAAATTCAACTCCATAAAAAAGGTAAAGGGAAGAGGTTTGATGTTGGGAATAGAATTTGATTTTGATGTCTCAGAATTAAGATCAAAGTTAGTCTACGAACATAAAATTTTTACTGGTAGCAGCAGTAATAAAAATTTAATTAGAATTTTACCTCCATTGTCAATTAAAAAAAATCATTTTGATATTTTTTTCAATGCACTTAATAAATCACTATGAAAAATTTCTACAACCTCAATGATATAAAGGATATTAATCAAACAATTGATGAGATACTTGATATAAAAAATAATGTCGAAAAATATCAAAAGATCTTTGAGGATAAAATTATTGCCTTAATTTTCTTTAATCCTAGTCTAAGAACAAGAATGAGTACATACAAAGCATCCAGAAATCTTGGATTAGAGACCTTTTTTATAAATATCTCAAATAATATATGGTCTTTAGAATTTGAAGATGGTAAAATAATGGATTCCTCAAATGTAGAACACATAAAAGATGCTGCTAGGGTGATTTCTAATTATTGTGATATTATTGGTGTAAGATCTTTCCCGTTATTAAAAAGTAAAGAAAAGGATGCGGAAGATCGTATTATAAAAAGTTTTATTAGATACTCAAATATTCCAGTATTTAATATGGAGAGTTCAATTGCCCACCCTCTTCAAGCACTTACTGATTTAGTTACAATTAAAGAAAATTCTAGGGTTAATAAACCAAAAGTATTGTTGACATGGGCTCCTCACATTAAACCTTTACCTCATGCTGTTCCTAATTCATTTGTTAGGGCAATGAGGAAAATGAACTTTGATATATCAATTACTAATCCTGAAGGTTTTAATCTTGATCCAACTATTTTGAAAGGAATAAAAACTAATAATAACCAGTTAGATGCATTTAAAGGTGTTGACTTTGTTTATGCGAAGAACTGGAGTTCTTTTGAGAATTATGGTGAGATAAGTAATAACAACAAAGATTGGATAATTGATGAAAAAAAGATGTCTATTACTAATAATGCAAAATTTATGCATTGCCTTCCCATTAGAAGAAATCTAGTTGCAACTGATAATGTTATTGATAGTGAACAATCACTTATTATTGACCAATCTGAAAATAGAATATATACTGCTCAGCACATCATAAAAAAATTATTAAAAAATGGATAAAATTTTAATTGTTAAAATTGGCGGAAAATTAATTAATGATAGTCATGTTTTACATAGATTTTTAAAATCTTTTGCTAAAATAAAAACGAAAAAAATATTAATTCACGGAGGAGGTAATCAAGTTACAAAAATGTGTAAAAAATTAAATTTTGATGTCAAAATTAGAAATGGCAGAAGGATAACAAGTATTCAAGATCTTGAAGTTGCCACAATGATTTATGCTGGAAGTTTAAATAAAACTTTGGTGACGAAATTGCAGTCATTTAATTGTAATTCAATCGGATTATCTGGAGCAGACGCTAATTTAATTGAGAGTGTTAAAAGACCTGTAAAGGAAATCGATTATGGTTTAGTCGGAGATATAAAAAAAATAAATTCTATTTTTTTAAAAAATTTGATAGATGAAAATCTTACTCCTGTTATATGTTCAATTACTCATGATAAAAATGGCCAATTACTCAATACTAATGCTGATACAATTTCCTCTGAAATAGCAATTTCACTATCAAAGTATTATATAGTTAATTTAATTTATTGTCATGAAAAAAATGGAGTTCTATCAAACCCTAACGATGATAATTCTACATTTGGTCAACTCAATGAAAAGGAGTTTAGTAATTACTTAAAGCTTAATATTATATCCAATGGAATGATTCCCAAATTAACAAATTCATTTTATGCATTAAATAATGGTGTGAAATCAGTAAAGATTGCAGGACAATCTCTAGATGAAATAAATATTAAATCAACAACAATAACCAATTAATATGATTGATAATCAATCGAAAGATGCCATTAAACTTCTAAAGAAAATTATTAAGACTCCTTCTTTCTCAAAAAAGGAGGAAGATGTTGTTAAAATTTTAGAGTCTTGGTTTAAAGAAAATGGAATAGATTATAAAAGACATTTAAATAATTTATGGGCGGGGAACAAGTATTTTAATAAAAAGAAACCTACAATTCTTCTAAATTCTCATCATGATACAGTCCAGCCAAATAAATCATTCACTATTGATCCATTCTATCCGACTGAAAAGAATGGAAAGATATTTGGATTAGGAAGTAACGATGCGGGAGGTGCTCTTGTATCACTTCTATACCTTTTTAAAAGTATCTATTTAAGTCAAAATATGAACTATAACTTTATTGTTGCTTGTACAGCTGAGGAAGAAATTGCAGGAACAAATGGAATTAAAAGTATTCTAAAAAAAATACCTAAAATTGATTTTGGAATTATTGGAGAGCCAACACAAATGAAGCTATCTATTGCTGAAAGAGGTCTAATTGTATTTGATGCAAAAATAAAAGGTAAATCAAGTCATGCAGCTCACGAAAATATCGATAATGCCATTGAAAAACTGCCAAAAATACTTAACTGGTTTAATCAACTAAAATTTGATAGGGTTTCAAAATTATTGGGACCAGTTAAAACAACAATAACTCAAATAAATGCTGGATTTCAACATAACGTAATACCTTCTGAAGTTGATATTGTTGTTGATGTAAGAATTAATGAACTTTATGATATCA
Organism: uncultured Bacteroidota bacterium; assembly: GCA_902559905.1. Taxonomy (GTDB): domain Bacteria; phylum Bacteroidota; class Bacteroidia; order Flavobacteriales; family Flavobacteriaceae; genus Marisimplicoccus. The sequence continues at coordinate 23,024 of CACEJV010000004.1, forward strand.
ATGAAATCAATGATTTCTTTGTTAGTCAATGTCCATGTGAAATAAAGGCTAGATCTCTGAATCTTAGGCCATCATCAATCAGTTCTAATCATAAAATTGTAAAGTCTGCAGACTCAATAGGAATAGAATCTTATGGATCTCCAACATTATCAGACCAGGCCTTACTTGATTTTCCATCAGTAAAAATTGGTCCCGGTAATTCAAAAAGATCCCATAGTGCAGATGAATATATATATGTTGATGAGGTTAAAGAGGGGATAGAAGTCTATAAAAATCTTTTAAATAAAATAATATAATATGAAACTATGGGATAAAAATAACTCAGGTAATGAAAAAATAATTGAATTTACAATTGGTCATGATAGGTTAAATGATATGCATTTAATTAAATATGATTTAAAAGCTTCTATTTCACATGCAAAAATGTTGTACAAATCCAATCTTTTATCAGAAATTGAATGTGATAGAATAATAAACATTCTTAATGAGATGCTAAGTCAAGCCGAATCTGGAGAATTAAAAATTGAGAAGGAATTTGAAGATATGCACTCAAAAATTGAATATACACTAATAAGTAGACTAGGTGATATTGGAAAAAAAATTCACACTGCAAGATCAAGAAATGATCAAGTACTTGTCTCAATCCAGCTCTACCTTATTGATGAGTTAAATAATATAAAAACAGAAGTAAAATCTTTATTTGACTTATTGATTAATCTTGCCAATAAAAATAAGGATATTATTATGCCTGGATATACTCATATGAAAGCCGCAATGCCTTCCTCTTTTGGATTATGGTTTTCAGCATATGCTGAAACATTAATTGACGATATTATTAGCCTTAATAGCTCAATTGAAATAGTAAATCAAAACACATTAGGTAGTGCTGCTGGTTATGGAACATCATTTAATATTGATAGAGATTTTACAACAAAAGATTTAAATTTTAAAACATTAAAGTATAACTCCCTCGCATGTCAAATTAGTAGAAATAAAATTGAAAAAAATACCTTCGATGCTATAGGAAATATTGCCTTTACATTATCAAAAATTTCAATGGATATATGTTTATATTCTGGAGATGAGTTTCAATTTATTTCATTTCCTGAAAATATTACAACAGGATCTAGCATAATGCCACATAAAAAGAATCCTGATGTTTTTGAGATAATAAGAGGAAAATGTAATAGTATTCAAAATCTATCAAACTCTGTAAATTTATCATCAACTAACCTCCCAAGTGGATATCATAGGGACTTTCAACTAAATAAGGGAAAAATTATTAATGCTGTTAATGATATAAAAGAATGTATTCAAATTCTATCTTATTGTTTATCTATGATAAGTGTCAATAAAAAAATACTTCAAAAATCAAATTATGAAAATATTTTTAGTGTAGAGTTAATCAATGAGATGGTTTTAAAAGGGATGCCTTTTAGAGATGCTTATCTTGAATTAAAAAGTAAATTAAAATCAGGTGAAATAAAGTTTCCAAAAACAGTTAAACATTCTCATATTGGAAGTATTGGAAATTTAGCTCTAGATAAAATAGTTCTAAAGATGGAGGATAAATATTAGATTTATTTCAGTCTATTTAGTAGTTAATTTACCTTTTAATATATTTGATTAATGCGTAAGTTAACAAAGTGGTCTATAACTGCTGCCTTGGCAGGTTTTCTTTTTGGGTTTGATACAGTTGTAATATCAGGTGCCGATCAAAAACTTCAAGAACTTTGGAACTCATCTGATATTTTTCATGGAAGTGTTGTAATGGCAATGGCTCTATGGGGAACCGTTGTGGGGGCTATTTTTGGTGGTTTCCCAACTAGAAAAATTGGTAGAAAGAAAACCTTACTATGGATAGGTATCTTTTATACTCTGTCAGCTATTGGTTCTGCATTAGCAAATGATCCGTTTACTTTTGCTGCATTTAGATTTTTAGGTGGTGTTGGAGTAGGGATATCAGGTATTGCTGCACCAGCATATATATCAGAGATTGCACCAGCTAAAAATAGAGGTAAACTAGTTGGATTATATCAATTTAATTTAGTCACAGGAATTTTAGTTGCATTTTTATCAAATTATCTTTTAAGTGGACTTGGGGAGAATGATTGGAGATATATGATGGGTATTGAAGCTCTTCCAGCATTTATATATACTTTCTTGGTACTTTCAATTCCCAAAAGTCCAAGGTGGTTATATCTTAATAATCAACAAGAAGAGGCTGAAAAAGTTATAAGAGACGCATATTCAAGAAAAGATGCTGATGAACTAATAGCTGAAATAATTCAAAATAAAGAGTCAAATGTTAACACTGAGTCAATTTTTCAAAAGAAATACAGCTTTATTTTAATACTTGCTTTTTTAGTAGCAGCATTTAATCAGTTCTCTGGGATAAATGCCTTTTTATACTATGCTCCAAGGATTTTTGAGGCTGGTGGTATCGGACAAAGTGCAGCTCTTCTAAATAGTGTAGGGATTGGACTAACAAATGTAATATTCACATATATAGGAATAAGTTTAATTGATAAATTGGGAAGAAGAAGCCTTATGTATATTGGCTCAATAGGTTACATAATATCTCTTACTCTTATTAGTCTATCATTTATTTTAGATTGGGGAGGAATATTACTTCCAATATTCTTGTTTTTATTTATAGCTTCACATGCAATTGGACAGGGAGCAATAATTTGGGTATATATTTCTGAAATTTTTCCTAATCATATAAGAAGCTATGGCCAATCATTTGGAGTTTCTACTCATTGGGTTCTTGCAGCGATTATACCATCTCTAATTCCATTTCTTTTTAGCTGGATTGGTCCAGGAATTGTTTTTGGGTTCTTTGCATTCATGATGGTTCTTCAATTACTTTTTACTCATTTTATTATGCCTGAAACTAAAGGTGTTTCGCTTGAAGATTTAAGTAAAAAACTTATTAAAAATTGAAGACAATAATATGTTTTGGAGAAGTTCTTTGGGATGTTTATCCTGATAAAATAGAAATAGGAGGTGCACCCTTTAATGTATATCATAGACTTCATTCATTTGGTCTTGATGTAAACTTTATTTCTTCAGTCGGAAAAGATAAGTTAGGTAATAATGTTATTAATTATTTTCAAAAAAATAATCTTAGCACTAACTTTCTTAATGTTGATAAAAATTATCAAACTGGTCAAGTTTTGATAACTCTTAAATCTGGTGAGCCTGACTATGATATATTAGAAAATGTTGCATGGGACTATATTCCTTTTAAAAAAGAATATTTAAAATATTATAATGACTTTGATTATATAGTTTATGGTTCCCTTGGGATTAGAAATGATGTATCTTTTATGACACTAAAAAGACTTCTTAGTTTTTCAAAATTTAAAATTCTTGATTTAAATCTTAGACAAAATTTTTATTCCAAATCAAAGGTAAATTATTTATTAAATGAGTCAGATTTTCTTAAAATTAATATGGAAGAACTCCTCGAGCTTGCTATAATATTTAAATTTAAGTATTCTGATATAAAAACATTAATTGAGTCAATTTATTTGAAGTTTAACTTAAAATTTATATGTATAACGAACGGTTCAATAAATTCATCAATTTATGATGGTAATAATTTTATTACAATAGATTCATTTAAAGTAAAATCAATTGATAATTTAGGTGCAGGCGATAATTTTTTAGCTTGTTTTATAAATGAGTTTTTTTTTAAAAAAAATAACATAAAAAATTCATTAAAAATAGCTTCTGCATATGGTGCTCTAGCTACTACAAAAATAGGTGCATCACCATCTATAAAACCCTTTGAAATAGATAAAATACTTAAAAAGTAGGATTATCAACTTCACAATTTTTTAAACTTAAAATTATCATCTATAAGGATTATCTATAGATTTTGTTAAGAAAATAATAATTTTTGTTACCAAAAAATTTGATATTGACATATGTGAATCATATATTGCACCAGTTTTTTAACAAAATATTAACGAATATTTAAAATTTATGAAAAATTTACTGAAAATGAGTTTTGTCTTCGCTTTTTTATTTAGTGGAACAATATATGCTCAGCAAATTTCTGGTAATATTTCTGATGAAACTGGACCTCTTCCTGGAGCTACTGTTATAGTTCAAGGAACATCTACAGGTACTGTTGCAGATTTTGATGGTAATTATTCTATTTCTGCAAGTACTGGTGACGTTCTAGTTTTCTCTTTTGTAGGTTTTACTGCACAAGAAGTTACTGTTGGTAATCAAAGTACAATTGATATTGTTCTTATGGCCTCCAATGAACTTGAAGAAGTATTAGTAACAGGATATGGTTCTCAGCAACAAAAAGAAATTACATCTGCTGTAGTTTCAGTTGGATCAGAATCTTTTAACAAAGGTGCTATAAATGATGCATCAGAGTTGCTACAAGGAAAAGTAGCGGGTTTAACAATATATAATCGTGGTGGAAATCCAAATACTACCTCTACTATTAGACTTCGTGGACTATCTACTATTGGAGCAAATTCTTCTCCTCTAGTTGTTATAGATGGGGTTATTGGAGCTTCGCTTGATAATGTTGACCCAAGTGATATCGAAAGCTTTAATGTTTTAAAAGATGCATCTGCTGCAGCTATTTATGGTTCGCGTGGATCTTCCGGTGTTTTACTTGTAACAACAAAGAAAGGACAAGCTGGTGTTTCAGAACTAACATATAGCGGTCAATTTTCAACTTCAGGAGTAGCAAATCAGATAGATGTAATGTCTCCAGGGGAATTCGTTGCGGCTGGTGGTCGTGATCTTGGTTCTCAAACTGATTGGTTAGATTCTGTAACAAGACAAGCATTTACTCAAATTCATAATGTCTCTGCCTCTGGTGGTGCAGGTAATTCTACTTACAGGGTTTCTGCTAATCTTCGTGAAGCAGAAGGTATACTTGAGAACAGTGGATTTGATCAATTTAATGCTCGTTTGAATTTCAATACAACTGCTTTAAATGACAAACTAAAGATTCAATTAAACACTTCATTTACACAAAGAGATCAAGAAAATGGTTGGAATGAGTCTTTAAGATATGCTACACTTTACAATCCTACAGCACCAATATATGCTGTAGATTCACCATACGCATTCAATGGAGCTCAATTTGGTGGCTACTTTGAAACTCTTGGTTTATTTGATTCATATAACCCTGTGTCTATTATTAATCAAAATATAAACAATGGTGAAAGAAAAACTGTAAATTATGGTTTAAATCTAACATATGAGGTAACAGACAATATAACAGCATATTTTAATACAGCAATTCAATCTAATGATTATGCAAATAGAATATACTTTAGAACAACATCATTATGGAATAATAATGATAACTACGGAGGAGCAGACTCACCAGTTAGAAAAGGTGCTGCGGAAATTTATGAGCAAAATTCTGATTTTCAATTAAATGAACTTTATGCTACATGGAAAAAATCTACCGAAAATATGAATCTTACTGTTACTGCAGGATATTCATACCAAAAAGAGAACTTTAATCAAGTATTTTTCTCTTTAGGAGATTTTCCAGGAGATGAAATTGATTATATCGATGCAATTGAATATTCTCAGGATTTATTGAATGCTGGTCAAGTTTCTGCAAATTCTGATAGAAACCCTGATACTGAAATAGATGCCTTCTTTGCAAGATTAAATATGACAATTAACAATAATATATTTATTAATGCATCATTAAGGAGAGAGGGATCTACAAAGCTTGGAGCTGATAATAGATATGGTACCTTCCCAGCAATTAGTATTGGTGCTGATTTAGCTCAAATGCTCGATCTTTCAGGAGTACAACAATTAAAACCTCGTATTTCCTATGGGGTTACAGGTAATTTACCTCAAGGTGTTGGACTTGCTCAAGAAATTCGAGGATGGTCATGGGGTGGTGGAGGATCTGCTGGAGGATCAACAAATCTTTTGAGAGCAGCTAATCCAGATCTAAAATGGGAAGAGAAATCAGAGTTAAATTTTGGTATAGACTTAACTATGGATAAGTTCTCTGCTTCTCTTGATGTATATCAACAGGAAACAAAAGATCTAATTCTTAATAGAGTTGTTGATGCTGCTATATACGGATTCGATAGAAGATTTGAAAATGCTGGAACTATATCATCAGATGGTTTTGAATTAGCATTAAACTATGATGTTTCAGACAACTGGAATACCGGAATAGTATTATCAAGTAATAAAGCAACTCTTGATGAGTATGTTCAAGATGCTGATACTTTTGGTAACTTGGGTTCTCCAGGTCAGAATAGTACAAATGTTACTAGAGTAAAAGTTGGTGAAGAAATTGGTCAATTATGGGGTCCTGTTTGGGATGGAACTGTAACTAATGGTTCACAAAACTTTAAAGACTTAAATGGAGACGGTCAATTAGTTGTCGGTCAAAATAATGCTTTAGATGACAATGTAGACTTTGCTGTACTTGGAAATGGAATTCCAGACTTCGAGATAGGATGGTCCAACCAAATTACAATTGGAGAATACACTATAAATGCTTTCTTTAGAGGAGCATTCGGACATAGTCTTGTAAACACATTCCGTGCTTTCTATGAGCCTAGAGTTGGTTCACAGAAATCATATAATTATATAAATACTGAGTTGGCTAATAATGATATTAAAAATGCAAACTTTTCATCATTATATGTTGAAGAGGCAGATTTCTTTAAGCTAGATAACTTAACTATATCTCGTCCTGTTACAGGTAATATTATGTTATCGTTGAATGTAAGAAATGCATTTGTAATAACTGATTATACTGGTTCTGATCCTGAGCCTGCACTTTTTGATCTTTTAGATGGAAATCTATTAGCTCCTGGTATCGATCGAAGAAATAGTTGGTATTCTTCACGTTCATTTACACTCGGTTTAAACGTTAAATTTTAATCCCAAAATCTATGAAAACTATAAATAAATATATATTAGGAATAGCATTAATAGGTTTAGCCTATTCATGTACTGACCTTGAGGAGGATCTCGTTGGAGATCTTACTTCTGACTTCTCTGTAGAAGGTATTTCTACTGGAGGATCAGGTGGAGGTGGTGATGCACTTACTGGAGTATTTAATGCAGTAAGAAATGCTGGTACTGCTAATCATGGTGGTTATTTCTCTGTTCAGTCCGTTTCATCTGATGAAATGGCAGTAACTCAAAAAGGAGGTGACTGGTATGATGGAGGAGTTTGGCTTGATATGCATCGTCATACATTTACACCTGCTAATGGACCTGTGACTGGAACTTGGTCTCAGCAGTATGGATCTATCGGTCAGGTTAATAATGCAATTACTAACGGTGGTTTAGACGCTAATCAAATGGCTCAAGCTAAAGTTGTACGTGCTTATTTACACTGGAGACTTATGGACTTATATGGTAATATTGTTATTGCTGATGGTTCAGGTTCTTCTTCTCAGTCATCTAGATCTGCTGTATTTAGTTGGATTGAAGGGGAATTACTTTCTGCTTTAGGAATGGGTTCTTCTTTTGATATCTCAAAACTTTCTAGTTCTGCATTAGGAACTAATGATGTAAAATATAGGATTAACCAATATTCTGCATTAGGTATTTTAGCAAAATTATATCTTAATGCTGAGGTTTATACTGGTTCAAACAAATATGCTGATGCTGCTACTGCCGCTGGACATATTATTGATAACGGTCCATACACTTTATCTGATAGCAGTGTATCTGTTCCAAACTTAGGTAAGCGTCCATCTGTTTCAACGGATCCTGACAACCTAGTTGGTTATGCAGCAATTTTTGCTTCTAACAATGAGAATAATCCAGAAATAATATGGTCAGTTGAGTATGACGAAGCAACTGCTGGTGGAATGAATTTCCATCATATGACACTTCATTACGCTTCTCAATATACTTGGAACTTTGAAGCTCAGCCATGGAATGGTTATGTTGCTTTGGAAGAATTTGTAAATTCTTATGAAGCAGGAGATGCAAGAAAGAAAGCTAATTTTATCTCTGGTCCACAATTAGACTATGGTGGTAATGCACTTGTAGATTTAGCGTCTGATTCTCCTACACCAGAAATTGTATACTCTTTAAGTATTAATGAGCTTGAACCAAATGGTGCTCGTACTGGTGGATATCGTCTTGGTAAATTTTCATTCAAGCAATTTGCTAGACCTGATTTAGATAATGATTACCCTATTGTAAGATTGGGTGATGTTCACTTAGTGCATGCTGAGGCTACTGCTCGTGCTGCAGGAAACTGGGCATTAGCATTACCTGAAGTAAATGCTATTAGAGCAAGAGCAGGAGTTTCTGCTTTAAGCTCAATTACTGCTGAGCAGTTTTTAGCAGAAAGAGGTCGTGAAATGTTTCAAGAAGCTTCAAGAAGAACAGATCTTATAAGATTTGGTAAGTGGGGTGACTCTTGGTGGGAAAAAACTAATTCTGACTCTTACAGAACTATATTTCCTATTCCAACAGAGCAGTTAACTGCTAACTCTAACTTACAGCAAAACTCTGGATACTAATTCCAAGGTTTTATCATAAAATAAAAGGCCACCATGTGTGGCCTTTTTTTTTAAAAAAATAAAATTATCTAATTTTACAATATGCGATTATGGATATTAATACTATTGCCCCTAGGGTTATTTTCCTGCAATGAATCTGATACTAGATTTGTAAAGAAAAGTTCTAATCAAACTGGTATTGATTTTCAAAATAATTTAACCTATACTGAGGACTTCAACCCCTATACTTACAGAAATTTTTTCAACGGGGGAGGAGTTGCATTAGGAGACATTAACAATGATGGGTTAATTGACATCTATTTTACAGGTAATATTGTTGATAATGCTCTCTATCTTAATAAAGGAAATTGGGAATTTGAAAATATTACTGAGCCTGCAGGTGTTCTATGTAGAGATAACTGGTCTACTGGAGCAACATTTGTTGACATAAATAATGATGGATTTTTAGATTTATATGTTGCTAAATCAGGAAAACCTGGAGGTGATAACAGGCATAATGAACTTTTTATCAATCAAGGTGATTTAACATTTATTGAATCCTCCAAAGAATATGGTCTTGATATCGAAGGACTTTCTGTTCATGCTTCATTTTTTGATTATGACGGAGATCTTGATTTAGATGCATATGTATTAAACAATTCTATTAGATCTGTAGGTACATATGATTTAATTGAAGGGCAAAGAAATATTCCAAGTGATGATGGCAATCAGCTTCTTGAGAATATTGATAATATATTTTATAATGTTTCCTCAGATAAAGGCATCTATTCATCAAATATTGGTTTTGGACTTGGAATTACTATGTCTGACTTTAATGGTGATTTATGGCCAGATCTTTTTATATCTAATGATTTTTTTGAAAAGGATTATTTGTATTTAAATAATGATGGTCAAGGGTTTTCTGAAGAGTCATCTAAATACTTTGATGCTCTATCAATGGGGTCAATGGGGGCAGATGCTGCAGATATGGATAATGATTTAATCCCCGATCTAATTGTAACTGAAATGTTACCAGAAACACTTTCAAGACAAAAGAGTAAACAAGTTTATGAATCATATGATAAATTTTCACTTGCTGGTTCAAAAGGATATCATAAACAATATCCTAGAAATGCTGTTCAAAGAAATTTAGGCAATACTTTTTATGAAGTGAGTAGACAGCTTGGATTATCAGCAACAGAGTGGAGCTGGGCTGCACTTTTATTCGATATGGATAATGATGGATATAAAGATGTATATATAAGTAATGGAATTTATAAAGATTTACTGGATAGAGACTATTTAACTTATGAAGCAAATGATGAAAGAATTAGTCAATTGCTTAGGTCAGGTACTGAAGTAATAACTGATCTAATTGATTTGATGCCATCTAAATCTGTAAAAAATTCTGTTTTTAGAAATAATGGTGACTTTACTTTTGATGATAAAAGAAAGGATTGGGGTTTAGATGAACCTAGTTTTAGTAATGGGTCTGCATATGGAGATCTTGACAATGACGGAGATCTTGATCTAGTGGTTAACAATGTAAATTCGAAGGCATTTGTATTTGAAAACAAAACAAAAAATAACAACAATTTTCTTTCAATTAGATTAAAGGGATTTCCCAAAAATATAAATGCAATAGGTTCAAAAGTAATTTTATACAAATCTGACGGTAATAATATTATGTCAGAACAATTTCCATCTAGAGGATTTCAAAGTTCAGTCCCATATAGGCTTCATTTTGGGCTTGGTAAAGAAGTGGATATTGACTCAGTTGAGATTTTTTGGCCAAACAGAAGAAGATCTATATTAAAAAATGTTAGCTACAACCAGATGCTTGAAATTGATTTCAATCAAATTGAATCAAAAGTAGTTAACCCTGAACCAACTTTTATTGTTAAAAATAAAGACGACAATAATCTAATTGATTTCACTCATAAAGAAAACTATTATATTGATTTCGATACTGAAAGATTACTTCCTCAAATGTTTTCAAATGAAGGTCCCACTATCTCAAATTATGACTTAAATAATGATGGTATACAAGACTTTTATATTGGTGGAGCAAAGGGACAAACCTCTAATATTTTTGTGAGTAAATCATCTGGGTATGAAAAAATATCAACTCCATTTGAAATTCATAAGGATTCTGAAGATGTACAATCTATTTTTTTTGATGCAGATAATGATGGTGATCAAGATTTATATGTAGCATCTGGGGGTAAGGCTTTCTCAAAGCTTTCAAGAACATTAAATGATAGATTATATAGAAATGAGAAAGGAATTTTTAAGTATGATTCTTCAGCATTAAGTTTCTCAAATTTTTTTAGTACAGGCGCTGCTGAAGTAGGTGATATTAATAATGATGGATATCTTGATATAATTGTTGGAGAAAGATTTGACGTTGATACTTATGGAATTCCTGGATCTATTTCAGTCTTAATAAATAGAGGTGATGGCACATTTGAAACTACCTATCCTCCTGAATTAAAAAATATAGGAATGATTACAGATATTTCTATTACAGATATAAACGCAGATAATAAGAAAGATATTATTGTTGTAGGAGAATGGATGCAGATTAGTGTCTATATGAATAGTGAAAATAAATGGGAACTAGTTTCAGATAAAATAGGTTTAAAAGATACTAATGGAATCTGGCAGAGTATTGAATCAGATGATTTTAATAATGATGGAATACCAGATTTTGTAGTTGGAAATATGGGGCAAAACGGTTTTTATAAACCTAATATGAAGTTTTACTTAAATGATTTTGATAAAAACGGAAAGTTAGAAACAATTTATACGTACAATATTAATGGTGATGATTACCCAATTCATGATAGAGATGAATTGATTAAACAATTACCAGAATTAAAAAAGAAGCTTCTTTATTACAAGGACTACTCAGTTCAAACAATCAATGATGTTTTTGATAAAGATTTACTGTTATCATCATACACTAGATATTTAGATGAAACAAAAAGTTTAATCTTATTATCTAAAGGATCTCAATCCTATGAAATTATTTATATGCCCGATGAAATTCAATATTCAAGTGTACATGCAATTAGTATTGAAGATGTAAATATGGATGGTAAAAAAGATCTTATTCTTGGGGGGAATCAATTTTTAGTAAAACCACAATTTGGAGCATATGATGCATCAAAGGGTTGGATAATGTATGGGAGTAAATATTTAAATAAATTATTTGATAATTTTAAGCCATTAAATATATATGGTCAAATTAGAGATTTTTCTATAGTAAAAGATTTAAAATCTTCTGATTCATTAATTTTAATAGCAGGAATTTCTGATTCAAAAATTATAACAAAAAATGTTAAATAGATTATTAATTATACCAATTGTATTTTTATACTCATGCCAAACAAATAGTAATTATGACAAGTGGGTAAAAGATGAAATGGCAAACAGTAGTTATCAAGATAGTATTCAGTTTGGATTAAAATTAGGTGATTCCAAAAAGGATTTTTTTATAAAAGCATGGGAGCTTAATAATGAAGGAAAAGTAACTCATGGACCAAATAATGACTTTATTTTGTATGAACTTGAGGATATGCCAGAAGGTAAGAGGATGAATCATTTATTCTATGGCACGTTTAATGAAGACAATATTATGACAGGGTTAGATATGAGATTCTATTTTTTGGGGTGGGCTCCATGGAATGATGAACTTCAATCAGATTCTGTTTTACCAATAGCTATGCAAAAATTGTTGGAATGGTATCCAGGTAACGATTTTATTCAGATTGAAAATGAAAATTTAAAAAATGATTTTTTTGTAAAAATCGATGGTAATAGGCAAATTGTAATTCATATATTGGATGAAAAGAATGTTAGGGCTCAATTGTTGGACTTGAGATATAAATATCCAAACCTTATTAGATAACGTGAAAAAAAATATAAAATTTATATCTATTGCATTACTAGCATTAAGTTGTCAGTCAAAAAATGATTTTTTATTTGAATTAAAATCATCTTCTGAGACAAACATTGAATTTGAGAACAATCTAATATTTGATCAAGATTTTAATGTATATACCTACAGGAACTTTTATAATGGAGGTGGAGTTTCTATTGGAGATATAAATAATGATGGATTACCTGATATTTACTTTACCTCTAATCAATCTAAAAATTTATTATATCTAAATAAAGGGGATTTTAAATTTCAAGATATTACGGACATCTCTGGTGTTGGTGGAAATAGAGCATGGTCAACAGGAGTTACAATGGTAGATATCAATGCTGATGGATTTCTTGATATTTACGTTTGTAATTCTGGAGATGTAGAGGGAGATAATAAGCAAAATGAGTTATTTATTAATCAAGGAGATATGACATTTACAGAGGAGGCAACTAAATATGGTCTTGCTGATCCTGGATACTCAACCCATGCAAGTTTCTTTGACTATGATAAAGATGGAGATTTAGATGTCTATTTACTCAATAATTCTTATCAAGCCATTGGAAGTTTCGATCTTAGAAGAAATGAAAGGCCAAGAAGAGACAAAGATGGTGGAGATAAGCTACTTGAAAATCAAAATGGAAAATTTGTTGATGTCAGTGAAGAAGCTGGTATCTATGGCTCAGTAATTGGATTTGGCTTAGGTGTGACTGTAGGTGATGTTAACTCAGATGGTTGGGAAGACATATATGTATCAAATGATTTTTTTGAAAGAGACTATTTATATATAAATAATAAGGACGGTACATTTTCAGAAAAGTTAACTGATGCTATATCCTCTATCAGTGCTGCTTCTATGGGAGCTGATATGGCAGACATAGATAATGATGGTTCTGCTGATATTTTTGTTACCGAAATGTTGCCTTCTGAGTATGAAAGACTTAAATCAGTTACAACTTTTGAAAATTGGGATAAGTATAAGTATAATGTTGATAATGGATATTTTCATCAATTTACAAGAAACACTTTGCAACTTAATAATGGTGATAACACATTTAGTGAAATTGGTAGACTTGCCGGAGTAGAAGCATCAGATTGGAGTTGGGGAGCTCTTTTTTTTGATATGAATAATGATGGTTTACGTGATTTATATATTGCAAATGGAATTTTTAGAGATTTGACAGATCAAGACTATCTTCAATATGTTTCAAGCGAACAAGTTTTAATGTCTATTATGTCTGGTGAGGAAGTAGACTATGCAAAATTAGTAGAGATAATTCCATCAAGACCCGTTAAGAATCACGCATACATCAATCAAGGAAATTTAACATTTACTAATGATGATAGTACAGGTCTTTTAATGCCAAGCTTTTCTAATGGTTCAGCATATGGAGATCTTGATAATGATGGAGATTTAGACCTTGTAGTAAGTAACGTAAATATGCCATCATTTGTATATGAAAATCATACTGATAAAAAAGAAAGTGGAAATTATATTCAATTTGATTTAAGGGGGTCTGGTCAAAATACAATGGCGATTGGAACACAAATTATGGTTAAAGATGGAAATAGAAATTATTACATACAACACCAACCAATTAGAGGTTTTCAGTCAAGTATGGATTTAAGACCACATCTTGGTCTTCCATCTAATAGGAATGTTGACATAGAAATATCTTGGCCTGATGGAACTATAAGTTCTCTAGAAAATGTTGAAGTGAATCAAATAATTTCAATTAGTCAAAGTAATACTCCAAAAACTAAGCCTTCAGATAATAATCCTATTTACTCAAAAGAATTATTCAAAAGACTTGATAATAATTCAACATTTACACATAATGAGAATTTGTTTATCGATTTTAATAGAAATAGGTTGTTGCCTCACATGTTAAGTACACCTGGTCCGAAAATAATTAATGGTGATATAAATGGTGATGGTTTAGATGAAATTTTTGTCCCAGGTTCAAAGGACTCAAAAAGTACATTATTTTATTGGAGTGAGGAATCATTAATACAAGATGATAAATTTACACTAATGAATGACATTGAGTCTGAAACTATTGAATCTTTATTTTTTGATGCTGACTCAGACGGTGATCTTGATTTATATACTGCTAATGGAGGAATTGAATTTTCAAAATTTATACCTTACTTAGCTGATAATCTATACTTCAATGATGGTAATGGTAATTTTACTCAAAGTGAATTAGAGTTGCCAACCAATTCAAACTTTTTCAATTCTTCAACAGTAGATGCTTCTGATATTGATAAAGATGGTGATATTGATTTATTTGTTGGAGAAAGATTAATATCTGATTCATATGGAATACCTGGATCGGGTGTAATCTTAATGAACAACGGAAAAGGATCTTTCAAAGATGTAACTTCTATTAATGCACCAGAACTTGAAGATATAGGAATGATAACTGATGCCTTATTCGTTGATATTGATAATGATAATGATGAAGACTTAATTGTCATTGGCGAGTTTATGGGTATTAATATTTTACTTAATGAAAATGGTTTTTTTAGATTATCTAAATCAGAATTATCAAATTACAAGGGTTGGTGGCAATCAATTCAAGCAGGAGATTTCAATGGAGATGGATTATTGGATCTAGTTGTTGGAAATCATGGATTAAATTCAAGGTTTAGTGCAAGTGAGGAATTTCCTATTAGACTTTACATAAATGATTTTGATTTAAATGACCAACTTGATCCAGTTTTAACTTTTAAAAGAGAAAATGGTAAATTCTATCCTTATGATTTAAGGCATAATTTAATTGATCAAATGAAACCATTGAAAAAAGTTTTTCCTGATTATAAATCATTTAGAACAGCTAGTATTGAAGATATGTTTAGTTCCGATCAGTTAGATGAAAGTCTTAAAGTTGAAGTAAACACCCTATCTAGTTCTATTTTTATAAACAAGGGAAATGGTAAATTTGATTTTTATGAATTATCTCAAAAGGCTCAATTTTCCCCTATATATTCTTTATTTCTAAAAGATTTTGACCTTGATGGAGATTTAGATATCATAGCAGGTGGAAATTTGTACAATGCCAAGCCTGAAATTGGAAGATATGATGCCAGCTTTGGATTGTTTTTAGAGAATGACGGCAGCGGTAAATTTGAAGCAGCAGATAGTGGCTATGGTTTTAAATTAAAGGGTGAAGTTAGATCTATAATCTTTTCAAACTCAAACATAGTTGTAGGTAGAAATTCAGATAGCTTAGCCATTTTTAAATATTTAAATGAATAAATTTCTTTTTTTTAAAATATCTGCTATTATTTTTTTTATTGGATGTACCTCTAACATCAGTAAATCGACTGAAATTGATTTAAAATTTAAAGCATTAGATTCAGATGTTACCGGAGTAACTTTCAATAATCAACTTAAATCAAATACTGATCTGAATATTATTGAGTATTTATATTACTATAATGGTGGAGGAGTAGCTCTTGGAGATATTAATAATGATGGATTAGATGATATTTTCTTTTCTGGAAATGAGGTTAATGATCAGCTTTATTTAAATCAAGGAAATATGGTATTTAAAAATATCTCTAAATCATCAGGTATTGCTAATCAAAATAATTGGTCCACAGGTGCAAGTATGGCTGATGTTAATAATGATGGTTTTATTGACATATATGTTTCAACAGTTAGTGATTACAAAAACTTAAAGGGACATAATAGGTTATACATTAATAATGGAGATCTAACATTTACAGAATCATCAAAAAAAATAGGTTTAGATTTTGAAGGATTTGGAACTCATGCTAGTTTTTTTGACTATGATAACGATGGAGATTTAGATGTCTATCTTTTAAATCACACAATTCATACTCCCAGAAATTATGGTAGATCTGATAGAAGAATTACTAGAGATGAAAAATCAGGAGATAGATTATATGAGAATTTACTAAATGAGGGTACTTTTGAATTCATTGAGGTTACTGATAAAGCTGGAATTTTTTCAAGCTCTCTAGGATATGGTTTAGCTTTATCAACTGTAGATATAAATAATGATGGATATATAGATATATATGTTGGTAATGACTTTCATGAAAATGACTATTTGTACATCAATAACGGCGATAAAACCTTTTCCGAGCTTTCTAATAAGAAACTTTCTCATACTAGTAGATTTACTATGGGTGTTGATATAGCTGATATTAATGGTGATTTAATTCAGGATATATTTACTCTTGACATGATGCCATATAAATCTGATATTTTTATGAAATCTGGTGGAGAGGATTCTGATAAGGTGTCTCAAATTAAGAAAGACTATGGATATAATGAACAGTTTGCGAGGAATCACATGCAATTAGGTTCAAAACAGGGAATTTTCAAGGATGTTGCATTAATAACAAATACTTATGCTTCAGATTGGAGTTGGTCTGTTCTAATAGAAGATTTCGATAATGACACAGATAGAGATATTTTTATTACAAATGGCATTTTTAAGAGACCAAATGATTTGGACTTTATTAACTTTCAAAGTAATGTTCTCTATGAAAACTATAATGGAGACGATGACAAATTAGAGCAGGACTTAATAGATCAGATGCCTATGTTAAAACTTTCAAATACTTTATTTCTTCAAGAATCTGAGTTTAATTTTAGAATGTTAGGAGAATCTATTGGTATCCCACCTTCATATTCTAATGGTTCTGCAGTATCTGATTTAGATAATGACGGTGATCTAGATTTAGTTTCTAATAACATAAATGAAGAAGCTCAAATTTTAGAAAATCAATCAAATAACTTAAATAATTCATTTATAAAATTGAATATTAAAAACAAAAATGGTTCACCATCACTAGGAGCTAAAGTTATTATTCATGCTGCCGAAAAGACTCTTAAAAAAGAAATTAATAATTCAAGAGGTTTTGCATCGACATCCTCATCTATAGTTCATTTCGGTCTTTCAAATAGTGAAATTGTAGATTCTGTAGAGGTTAAATGGCTTGACGGTACATCAAACAAATTTTATGATTTAGACGTTAATCAAATCCATAATATTTCACCTAAATATTCGAACCTATCATCGGATTTTAAAAAAGACTCAGATGTATTTGAACTTGAGGAAATTGATTTTAAACACAGGGAAAATAATTATTTAGATTATGAAAGAGAACCTTTAATGCCTGAAAGATTATCTATAGAAGGACCTGCATATGTTAGTTCAGATTTTAATGGAGATGGAGTTAAAGATATTTTTATTGGAGGAGCTAAACTTCAGTCGCCTAAATTATTTATTCAAACATCAAAGGGTCTCTTCAATGAGGTCAATAATTTAGCTTTTAGTCAAGACTCTCAATTTGAAGATGTAGATGCTGCTGCATTTGATTTTGACCAAGATGGGGACATGGATATCTATGTTATGAGTGGAGGTAATGAGTATGTTGATGGTGACCCGAACTTAATGGATAGACTATATATTAATAATGGAAATGCAGTATTTAACAAGTTTCCAGCAAATTTACCAAGCACAAATGGAGGTTCAATTTCATCATCTGATTTCAATAATGATGGTTATCCAGATTTATTTATTGGTAGTAGATCTATTCCAGGAGGTTATGGATTGTCACCTGTAAGTATCATTGTTAAAAGTACTCCTGATACTGACTCATACTTTGAGGTTGTAGCTCAATCTCCTCTTGGTATGGTGACTGATAGTAAATATGCTGACATAAATAATGATGGAATAATGGATCTGGTTGTAATTGGTGATTGGATGCCAATTTCAATTCTAATAGGTGAAGGTGATAATAAATTTACCAATCAAACAACTAATTATAATCTTGGAAAATCATCTGGATTTTGGAATACAGTTGAGATTGTTGATATAAACAAAGATGGTAAATTAGATATAATTGCAGGTAATTCAGGTTTAAATCATAAATGGAAAGCTAATCAAGAATTTCCTGTAAAAGTATATCTAGATGATTTTGATGACAACTCTTCTTTAGATCCAATTATATTTTATAATTTTTTTGGAGACCCTGTTCCATTTGCCTCTAGAGATAAATTGGTTAACTCTCTCCCATATTTAAAGAAAAAGTTTTTAAAATACAATGATTTTGTTGATGCTAGAGATATTGTATCATTAACAGATAGAAAAGAGATTTTTGAAACTAAGCTTGTTAATGAAATGAGATCAATGATATATATTCAAGATCAAGAAAATAAATTCATTCCTCAGCCACTTCCTAATCAACTTCAGATTTCATCAATTGAAGATTTCTTTGTAGATGATGATAAGATATATTATGTAGGTAATTTTAGTGGATATGTTTCAGAGCTTGGTCCCTCTCTGTCTAATTCTGGTGGTGTACTAATCGGTTTCGATGGAAATGGTTTCATTGAACATAAATCTTTGGGACTTCCAATTAACTATGAGGGAAGACATATAGATAAGCTTAATAATAATACCTTATTAATTATAGGAAACAATAATCAAGCATACAGATTAAATTTAGACGAAAAATAATAAATTTGTAAAATGTTAAGATATTGTTTAAAAGCATTTTACCTTGTTTCACTCATATTTTTATTAAATAGCTGTCAGCAAGATAATAGATACTTAGAAAGATTAAATGAAACATCTCTGTTTAACGACTCAATGCAGCAGCTAACAGATGTAATTGTTTATGATATTTTTTCACCTCCTGTTGCATCTAGAGTATATGCTTATCCTACTGTTGCTGCTTATTCTATAATGCAAAAAACATACCCTGAGAAGTATAAAACTCTAGAGGGTCAGCTTACCAATTTTCCTGGTATAACTGATATTAATGATCCAAATATTATTCCAAACTTATCTGCAATTCATGCTTTTCTAGTAGTTGGTAAAGCATTAATATTTTCTGAAAACAAGATTGACGAATACAGAGAGAATCTATATGCAGAATTAAAAGATCTGGGACTTCCAAAAAAACAATTTGAGAAATCTATAGGATATGGTGAAATAGTAGCTTCAGAAATTTTAAATTGGGCAGATACTGACTTTTACAAACAAACTAGAACATATCCCAAATATACTATTCAGCAAGATGATAAATATTGGAAACCGACTCCACCAGATTACATGGAGGGTATAGAACCACATTGGAATAAAATTAGACCAATGGTTCTTCCTTTTGCAGATATTTTTAATCCACCTCCACCCTTAAAAATAGATATGGATCCAAATAGTAAATTTTATAATGAGCTAATGGAGGTTTACAGAGTTGGTAAACAAGTTACAGAAGATAATAATGATAGTGAAGAAGCTAAAATTGCAGCATTCTGGGATTGCAATCCTTATGTCTCCCATCATAAAGGTCATGCAATGTTTGCTACAAAAAAAATTACTCCAGGAGGTCATTGGATTGGAATTACAAAAATTGCTACTGAAATTGCAGAAGATAGTTTTGATGAAGCAATTAATTCATACTTACAAGTCTCCGTAGCATTATTTGAAGGATTTATTTCATGCTGGGATACAAAATGGAATACTTTGGTAGTTAGACCAGAAACTTTAATAAATCAATACCTTGATGAAGAATGGTTGCCTAAGCTACAAACACCTCCATTTCCAGAGTATACCTCAGGTCACTCAGTTATCTCAAAAGCTTCAGCAGTCGTTTTAACTAAAATATATGGTGACAATTTTTCATTTGATGACACAACAGAGGTTAAATATGGTTTGCCTATAAGGTCATTTAATTCATTTATGCATGCTGCTGATGAGGCAGCTATCTCTAGACTTTATGGAGGCATCCATTATAGAATGGCAATTGAATATGGTGTTGAGCAGGGAGAAAAAGTTGGGGATTATATATCTCAAAATCTAACTACTTTATCAAATAGTCAAGAAGTAGCTCAGAATTAAAAAATCTTAATTATGAAAAAAATATTTCTAGTATTTACACTAATATTATTTATATCGTGTGAAATGAAGAATCAGCTAGTTACTAAATCTCCTGATTCATCTGTAGAGTTGACTTTTAAAGTTTATGATGGAAGCCCATTTTATTCAATTAAAAAAAATAATAAGATTATTGTCGAGGAGTCACTGTTAGGGCTTATGCTTAAAAATAATTTAGATTTTTCAAATGATTTAAAAATTAAAAGTATCTCGAGTTCGTCTCACTCATCTAAATGGTCTCCAGCTTTTGGAGAAGAAAAAAATATTTTAAATGAGTACAACCAAATGAAAGTCTTATTATCTAAAGACAGTTTAGAAATGTCACTTCTATTCAAAATATTCAATGAAGGTGTAGCTTTTAAATATGAGATTCCAAACCAAAAAAATATAATTAGCTATGATATAATCGATGAGAAAACTGAGTTTAATTTATCATCTGATGATAAAGCATGGTGGATTCCAGCTTTTTCGTATAGGAGATATGAGTTTCTACATGCATTCTCATCTGTTGATAGTATTTCCAAGAAATATTTCTCTGAAAACGTTGAAGACATATCATATGATTCACATGGTATAGATGCTGCACATACTCCGTTTACTCTAAAAAAGAAAAATGGATTCTATGTTAGTATTCATGAGGCTAATCTTATTAATTATTCTTCTATGACTCTAGCGCCAAAAGGAGATGGATTACTAGAAGCAGAATTATATCCATGGTCAGATGGGACTAAAGTTAAACTTAATTCTAATATTTCTTCTCCATGGAGAACAATTCAAATTGCGGAAAATAGCTCTGATCTTTTATTATCAAACATGATATTAAATTTGAATGATGATCCTGACATAGAAAAGGATTTTTCATGGGTAAAACCGGGAAAATATATGGGAGTTTGGTGGGAAATGATAGGAACAAATGAGTCAACATGGTGGCCATCATCAAATCATGGTGCTAATAATAAAAAAGTAACAAAATATATCGACTTTGCTTCAGAGCATGGATTTGATGGACTTTTAGTTGAAGGTTGGAATGAAGGTTGGCATCCGGGCTGGTGCTGTTCAGGTAATGGAAATCCATTTAGTTTTACTAAAACTCAGAAAGATTTCAATTTACCATATTTATCAGAATATGCTCTTGATAAAGGTATTAGAATTGTTGGTCATCATGAGACTGGAGGTCAAATTCAAAATTATGAAAATCAACTAGACGATGCTTTTAGTCTATATCAAAAACATGGTATCAAATTTATTAAAACAGGTTATGTAAATGATGTTAGTAAAAATATAAAGAGAATTGATGAAAATGGAGAAACTGTGTTTGAGTGGCATCATGGACAATACATGATTAATCACATGCAAAAAGTAATAGAAAAAGCTGCTGAATATGAAATTAGTATTATTAAACATGAGCCAGTTAAGGATACTGGTTTAAGAAGAAAATACCCAAATTTTATTTCAAGAGAAGGAGCAAAGGGACAAGAATTTAATGGCTTTTCTTCTAATGGAGTTAATCATATTACGATACTTCCATTTACTAGGATGTTAAGTGGCCCAATGGACTACACTCCTGGTATTTTTAAATTAAATAACTTTAGATATGTATCTCCAGATAATAGAGTTATCGATAAAAATGCAATTGTACCATCAACAATTACAAAGGAATTAGCTTTATATGTTGTTTTGTATTCTCCAATGCAGATGGCTGCTGATCTGCCTGATCATTATTTAGATCATCCAAAAGCTTTTGAATTTATAAAAGATGTTCCTGTTGACTGGTCTGAAAGAAAGGTACTTGATAGTGAAATAGGAAGCCATATAATAATTGCTAGAAAAGATAAATACTCTGAAAATTGGTATGTAGGAGGAATAACTAATGAAAATGAAAAAATAATATCTTTTGATTTTAGTTTTCTGAATGAAAACAAAAACTATAAACTAAACCTATTTAGTGATTCTCCAGATACTCACTGGAAAGATAACCCTATGGAATATGAAATTTCTAATCAAGAAATCGATTCAAATTCCATCCTTGAATTTAGAATGGCTCCTGGTGGAGGTTTTGCTATGGAAATTATTTTACAAGACTAAGTAACTACTAGAAAAATTATATATAATTAATCTGGATTACAATTTGTAAAGTTAGGAATCTTGTCAGTTGACATTAAATCGGCATTAAGTATAAATCCCCCGCACTGCGTAACATTGTCAACACTCCATCCACTTAGATCCGTATTAAAGGCATCTGCTTCTCTAAAAGTTTCCCTCATATCAGTTACACTGCTTGTATTCCATGTACTTATATTTGATACAAAAGATCTAGCTTTAATAAAGGTTTGTTTCATAATTTTTACACTACTTGTATTCCATGAACTTAGATCTTGATTAAAACTTTGTGCACCATTAAATGTACGATCCAAATTTGTTACACTACTTACATCCCAATTACTTATATCTTGGTTAAAGTTACTATTCGCAAACATTCTTGACATGTTTGTGACACTTGAAGTATCCCAGTTTCTTATACCTGAGGCTAAAGTATTTGCAATAGCCCCCTTTTTTCTGAACATATCTTTCAGACTTGTTATACCAGATGTACAAACTAAGCCCAAATTTTCACCAGCATCTCTTTTAGCAATAAGAGTATTTCTATCTACTTTTGTATACTGAACACCATTTACAGTCCCAATTGCTCCAACTGAAGCATTTGGACATAAAATTGTAACACCATTAGGATGCAAATAAAATAGGAGTTCTTCGTAGTTTGCAGTAATTGTTGTATCACTAGTTATGTTAAATGTGTAGGTAGTATTAGTGCTGAGTTCATTACCAGAGCTATCAGTCCAGTTTACAAATCCGTAACCATTGTCAGGACTTGCCGTTATACTGATACTTGTACCAGCATTATAAGTTCCACCTGAAGGCGCAACGGATCCATTTGTTCCAGTATTAACAGTTAATTGATATTCTGCAATTGGTGTTGTAGAACCACCTCCACTACCAGACCCACCTCCACTAAGAGAACCACCTCCACTTGGAATTGATGTTTGAGAACCTTGTTCTACATCAAAGTTGATAGTCTCAGATAATTCTCCACACCCACTTTGATTTACTGTGGATACAGTGAATGATTGAGTGCCACTTTCATTTATTACACCTTCAATTATGTAAGTAGTTCCATTGATCGAATATGTTAAACCCTCTGGAAGTCCAGAAAAAGTTAAACCCTCTGCAGATCCCCCATAGGATATTTCAATAGGTTGTATTTGATTTCCTGTTACTTCAGACCTGTTTAAATCACCTGATACCTCAATTGAAGGACTATCAGGACTTCTTGCAAGTACAATTCTCTCAATTTTTTCACATCGATCACTTTCAAATTTTAAATCAAATGCAATCAAATCTTGCAAATCAGAAAAAACAAATCCATCAATTAAAACAGATCCGTTTTGATTTATTACACTAATACCATTTGGTATTGAATCTTGAATAAATGAAAGAGAGTAAATTGCTTCATCATAAAGAAATTTTAATGGACTAATCCTTTGACCTGTACAGAATAATTGTTCATTACTCATATTTGATTCTGATAATTGAATCGTAGGACAAGATAAATTAGAGATCTCATTAACAAGATTATCTAATTGTGCTTGAAGTTCATTTTTACTATTTACAATACCTAAATATTCATCGTAAAGATCATTGTTTTCTAATTCTGAGCGCTCATAATCATCTGTCATTAAACTTAACGCTTCATCAAGCTCATCAATTTTATTTTGAAGAATTTCAATTAGGGTGGATTTATTCTCATTATCTGTTAAAAGGTCTGAAAAATCCTCTGATAGATCATTTAGTTGTTTTTGAAGACTTGCAATTTGGATAATTAATTCCTCATTTCTTTCCTCAAGATCATCTTTGTTACATGATGTAAAGTTTACACATAAAACTAAAATAAAAAGTAATAAAGATTTTTTCATACTTGTAGCCTAAACATAAAAAATCTTACCAAAACATGGCATATAAGAAGGCCGTTATAAGTAGAACTCCAAATGCAGCAATGTTAAAAGTACTGTCTGTTGAAAATAGTTTTTTTGTAAGATTAATTCCTTTAGGATCATTATTATTACCTTCTAAATAACTGATTATTGCAATAACAGCAAGTGTAGCAATACAAGTATAACCCATTTGGTGCATAAAAGGAAGATCTATAAAAATAGATGCATCACTCCATCCTTTTGGAGCAACTTTAAAATACATTGCAATAGGGATCGATAAAATTGCCCCCCATATAGCAGCATTATTAGTAGCTTTTTTATAGAATAATCCCATTAAGAATACTGCTAAAATACCTGGACTAACAACTCCTGTGTATTCTTGAATAAATATAAATACTTGACCTAAACCTTCAAGTTGAGGTGCAATTAATATTGCAATTATTAAAGCAACAACAACAGTTATTCTACCAACAGATACCATTTTAGCGTCAGATGCGTTTTTATTAAAATGAGATTTATATATATCCATTGTGAAAATAGTTGAAGTTGAATTAAGCATTGAAGCTAAAGATGATACGATAGCTGCAGCTAAAGCTGCAAGAATTAAACCTTTAACTCCAGCAGGAATAAAATTCTTAATTAACCATGGAGCTGCATTATCATTTGCAAAACTACCGTCTGAATATATAAAACCTGGGTCAACTGAAGCTGCAGTAAGCATACCTGTATCATCTAAATTCATTACATATGCAATAATACCTGGTAGAACAACAATTACAGGAATAATTAACTTCAAAAATGCAGCAAAAGCAATACCCTTTTGACCTTCTGCTAAACTCTTTGCAGCCAAAGTTCTTTGAATTATATATTGGTTAAAACCCCAATAATAAAGGTTTGCAACCCACATTCCACCAATTAAAACTGCAATGCCTGGAAGGTCAAACCATGCGTCTCTTCCGTTAGGAGTTATTATCTCACCTTTTGATAATATCATTGAAAATCTTTCAGGTGCCTTTTCAAATACGTGTTTTAATCCATCGATAACTCCTCCTGAATCTGTCACATTAGTAAGCGCAAAATACGTCATTAATAGTCCACCAAAAATTAATATTACAACTTGAATTACATCTGTCCAAGCTACTGAAGCAAGCCCTCCCCAAAGAGAGTATGCAAGTGCAAATAAACTTAATCCAATTATACTATTTAAGATAATAGACCCATCGCCAACACCAACAATAGTATCTAACGCTTTACCTCCAAGAAATAGAACTGTTGTAAGGTTTACAAAGACAAAAAGAGCAATCCAAAATACAGCAAGTATAGTTTTTAAATTAGTACTAAATCTTTTTTCAATAAACTCAGGTATAGTATAAAGCCCTTTTTCAATGAAAATTGGTAGAAAATACTTTCCAACAACTAATAGTGTAATTGCTGCCATCCATTCATAAGATGCTATTGCTAATCCTAGAGCAAAACCTGATCCTGACATTCCAATAAATTGCTCAGCAGATATGTTTGCTGCAATTAAAGAAGCTCCTACTGCCCACCATGGCAGGGACTTACTAGCTAAAAAATAATCCTCAGCATTTTTTTGTTTTCCTTTTTTATCTCTCGAAACCCAAAGCCCTATAGATAAAATTGTAACAGCATATAGACCAAAAATTAAATAGTCTATTAATTCAAAACTTCCGCTCATAAATAAATTTTTACTTAATGTTTATTAAAAAGAGATGTTGATTCTTTTAGATGTCTATAAAATTAGAATTTTTGTTTAATTTAAAAAATAATACGATAAGAGATTATTAAGGAAAGAGGTAAAAATAGTATAGCTGTTAAGGTTGCTAAAAGGATATTACTCAGCTTTATAATTATAATTTTAGTTATGGTGCTAATGTTTTTTATGCTTGGTATTTTTTAGTAATAAACTTTGTAAATTGAATTAATTATAAAAAATGGATATAAAGAAAATTAAATCAATTGAAGTAATGCCTGGATTTAAAGGTAGAATAATTCATGGCTCAGATTTTACTTGGGTCTACTGGGAGATAGAAAAAGGAGCAAGCCTTCAAGAACACAATCATATAAATGAACAACTGATGCATGTTTTAGAGGGTGAATTTGAATTTACAATTCATGGAGAAAAAAATATTTGTAAAAAGGGGTCTACATTTTTGATTCCATCTAATGTTCCCCATTCTGGAAAAGCAATTACAGATTGTATTTTAATGGACGTGTTCAGTCCAAAAAGAGATGATTTAGGATGAAAATAGATTTAAGTGGAAAAAAAGCGCTAGTAGGTGGAAGTAGTAAGGGAATTGGCCTTGGAATTGCTAAACAGCTTGCAGAATCTGGTGCAAGCGTTTGTTTAATGGCAAGAAATGAATCAAGATTAAAAGAAATTGTTGATCAACTTCCCAATTCAAGTAATCATAGTTATTTAGTTGTAGATTTTTCAAAATTTGAAGAATATAAAATTAAGATAGAAGAATATACTAAGGATAATCAGGTAGATATTTTAGTTAATAATACTCAGGGACCTCCAGCAGGAAATTCCTTATCAAAGAATATTGATTCTTATCAAGAAGCATTTGATTTATTATTCAAAAGTGTTGTTCATACTACTTCATTAGTCATTCCAAATATGCAAAAAAATAAATGGGGAAGAATTATTAATGTTACCTCAGTATCAGTTAAGGAACCTCTCAACTATCTTGTTTTATCCAATAGTATAAGATCTGCAGTTGTTGCATGGGGAAAAAGTCTGTCAGTAGATCTTGGTTCTTATGGAATTACTGTTAATTCAATTTTGACGGGCTATTTTGACACTGAGAGAATTAAAGAATTAAATAAAGAAAAATCTAAGTCATTAAATATTTCAGAAACTG
This sequence comes from uncultured Bacteroidota bacterium, assembly GCA_902559905.1. GTDB lineage: Bacteria > Bacteroidota > Bacteroidia > Flavobacteriales > Flavobacteriaceae > Marisimplicoccus. Next base: position 50,243 of record CACEJV010000004.1, read on the forward strand.
AAGTACTTGATAAAATGAAATCATTAGTTCCTGCTTCACGACTTGGTCAACCTGAGGAATATGGTTATTTGATTTCATTTCTCAGTTCAGATAATGCATCATATATCAACGGAGCTTCAATACCAATTGATGGAGGCTTATTAAAATCTTATTAAAACCCACTCATAGAGTGGGTTTTTAATTTTAGTTTTGAGAAGCGGCATAAGCAGCAGCCTCATTTTGTTCAGCATATTCACTGTAATAGGCCTGTAAGATCGCTATTTTACCATCTTCCCATTTATAATCAAAATGACCTCTGTTAGAGTACTCTTCACCGGATGTTTTACCAGTTCCTTTCCATGTAAACCATGCATTAGACCATATATCACCACTTGTAAAGTAATTTGTGTGAACATATAAGTCTTCTATAGTTATATTATCATATAATACATCATGATGAGCCTGAAATCCTTGCATTAAATTATCATAACCAGATATCTCTAGATTATTAATTCTAGTAATCACATCATCAGTATAATAATCTGATACATCAAAATCATTTTCTACATATTTTTCAATAAGTAATTTGATATTTGAGCTTAGTTCATCATCAACTTTAACAACTGCATGATTTGTCTCATTACAGCTAATTAAGAGTATGCTGAACATAATTGTATATATATATTTCATTTTTATTGATTTAAGATTAATAATCTAAAATAATACAATCCTATTAAATATCATCATATCTTCCAGGAGCTAGTAAACCACTTACAAATCTAAAAACAGAATGTGGTATAAATTTTAATAAGAAAACTATTATTTTCCATGTTTTTGTTGGAACAGATACTTTCTTACCTCTCATCATTGCATCTACTCCTTCTTCTGCAACCCTTTTTGCACTTTTTTTAAGAAAACTAGGAACACTGTCCATCTCTGCTTGAACTCCACTTGCTGTATGAAAATTTGTTACTGTATATCCTGGACAAACTGCAGTTGAAGTGATTCCATATTTATTGTAAAAACTTAATGATTCACTAAATCTATTCATGAAAGTTTTAACTGGGCCATATAGTGACTGAAGAGATGATGCAGGTGCAAATGCAGCTACTGATGATACAATCATAATCTTACCTCCCCCATTTGAGATCATGTCATTTATGTATTTTTTTGTGAGTGCAATAACAGATGTACCTAGAACTCTAAGACATTTTTCTTCATCCTCCATAGAATTTTTATGAAAAGCATTTGGTAAGGCGAACCCAGCATTATTAACTAGTATATCTATATCGTATTTTTTTTGACTTGTAAAATGATAAATTTCATCAGGTGAATCAATCAATGTTAAATCTGAGGAAAAATAATCACACTTTATGTTAAATTCTTGACTCAAATCATTTGATGTTTGAACTAGTTTTTTTGTTGTCCTTGCAACTAATATTAAATTAAAACCTCTTCTCGCAAGATCTTTTGAAATCTCGAGTCCTATTCCTGATGTTGCACCTGTTATAAGGGCATAAGAATTTTTCATATCTGCAAATCTAACTAATTAGTTTAATTTTACCCTGGTAATGAAAATTGACATTAGAAGTCTTAGTGAAGATAAACTCTGTGAATTCTTTGTAAAAAAAGGTTTTGACAGTTATAGAGGTAAACAAGTTTATGAGTGGATATGGAAGAAGTCCTCATATACATTTGATAACATGACAAATATTTCAAAAGACTTAAGGCTTATGCTTGATGAAAATTTTGTAATCAACCATATTGAAGTTGATAAGATTCAAAAAAGCTCAGATGGAACAATTAAAAACGCAGTTAAATTATTTGATGATTATACGGTTGAATCAGTTTTAATTCCAACTGATGATAGAACTACTGCCTGTGTATCTTCTCAAGTTGGATGTAGTCTTGACTGTAAGTTCTGTGCAACATCAAAGCTGAAAAGAATGAGAAATTTAAATCCTGATGAAATTTATGATCAAGTTGTAACAATTAATAAACAAAGTCTTCAATATTTTAATCGTCCACTTTCAAATATCGTATTTATGGGGATGGGTGAACCATTAATGAATTATAACAATCTTGTTAAATCTATCGAAATGATTTCTTCTGACAAAGGATTAAACATTTCACAAAAAAGAATTGTTGTTTCAACATCTGGTATACCCAAGATGATTAAAAAACTAGCTGATGAAAATCTTAAGGTAAATCTTGCATTATCACTTCACTCAGCAATTGAGGTAACTAGAAATAAGATTATGCCATTTTCATCAAAATTTCCACTTGATGATATTAAGGAGTCACTTGAATATTGGTATACAAAAACAAAGAGAAAAATTACATTTGAATATATTGTGTGGAAAGGAATTAATGATAGTATTGAGGATATTGACGCCTTGGTCAAGTATTGTAAATCAATTACATCAAAAGTAAATTTAATCGAATACAACTCAATAGGTGATCAAGATTTTCAGTCTGCTAGTCCAAATATTATTAATCTATACAAGAATATATTAGAGAAGAATAAAATTACGGTAACGATTAGAAGATCAAGAGGGAATGATATTGATGCAGCTTGTGGACAGTTAGCAAATAAATAATAAGCTATTTTCTTCTGCTTTTGGAAGCTAGAATCAATGCATTATATGCATTTACTAATTTTCCAGACTTGGAATATTCTTTAAAATTCTTTTTATCTCCAAGATTTGCGATTTCTAAATCTATATCTATACCAGATTCTAAAATAATCTCTTTGACCTTTTTAGCAGATAATCGTGGAAAGTATGACATTATAAGTGAGGCAATCCCAGCTACTACTGGTGAAGCCATTGAAGTCCCATCTTGAAATTTATATTTATTATTTGGCATGGAAGAATAAATATCGACACCAGGAGCAAAAATATCTACATTAATTTTCCCATAGTTAGAAAAATATGCTGTAAAATTTTCATCTAAATTAATGCTTGATGCACCAACTTTAATAAAGGTTTCGGAGAATTCATCTTTGTTAAAGTATTGATCATTTGGATAGTTGTCGTTAGATAATGAATCTAGGTCTTTAGACTCATTTCCAGCACCGGCAATAAATAAAACATCATTCTCCGAAGCATATCTAATAGCATCAATAACCCATTCAGGGTTGGATGAGAAGTATTTACCAAAACTTCCATTTATTATTTTCGCACCATTATCAACAGCATATCTTATAGCTAATGCAACATCCTTATCATATTCGTCTCCATTTGGTACAGCTCTTAGCACCATAATTTCAGCTAAATTATTAATCCCCTTGTTACCATTTTCAATTTTTCTATTTCCAGATATAATTCCTGATACATGAGTAGAATGAGATTCACTTTCTTTTGTTATATATATGTTGTTGTCTCCATAATTTCTATCATTAATATCATATATATCATCATTTGTTGTTCTACCATTAAATTCCACATTAAAGTGATAATTAATGAAATCATTGTATTGGTCAATACCCTCATTTAAATACTCCTTGGTATATCCATAAAAGTCGAAGTCTTTATAAATATTTTTAGCTCTATTTAATTTTGGATCAACTGTTTCAATGTTATTAATATCCTGAATACTAAAATTATCATTATCGAGATAATCTGATAGAAGCTCTTTTGATTCATCAAGAATTTGAATGTAATAATTCAAAATATTTAATTGTTCTTTGGAATTTTTTATTTCTTTTTGAATTTCCTCCTCTACAAGATTGTATTTTCTGTTATTAATCTTATTATCTCTTAATATCCTTGTCATATCTCTAGTCTCATTGTATGAAGATCCTAAAAAATTCCAGCCGTGTATGTCATCAATATATCCATTATTATCATCATCTTTTCCATTTACTTTTTCATCTTTATTAACCCATATATTTTCAGATAGACTTGAATGATCAATATCTAAACCAGTATCAATAACTGCTACTATTATTTTCTTACCTTTTAGGTCATTAAGAAGTTCATTATAGGCTCTTTCAACACTAGTTCCAGGAACTGAGTCCTTTTCAATATCAAGATTATGCCAATTTTTTTTATCATTTTTGCTAAGTGAACTTTTGATTTCTTGATTTGATGATGTTATATAATCATAATCAAGCTTGATAGCATTACATGAAACAAATATTATTGTGAATGTAAGTAAAAGTGTTTTGTTCATTATCGATCAGTATGGTGTAGTTTATCCTTCAATTTATTTAGCTTAATTTTTCTCCACCAAACTTTATTTTCTTCTAGTTGAGTTTCAGCTCTATGAATCTTTTTGTTCAGTTTATTTATTTTCTTTTGAAGGTATGACTTATCGATTTTTTTCATAACTAGAAGTTACGAAAAATCAATTATTTTGACTTTCTGTTTTTTATAAAACTTCTTACAAATGCAACCATTGCAAGTAAAGAAGTAGAGATCATGGCAATTACTCTAAATAAACCAACTCCTCCTTGATCAAGTGATTTAGGGAGTCTCATCCCAATTAATGCTACAAGTATTAACAGTGTTGCAAATACAGCTAGGTGAGAAATAACCTTATTACCTTTTTCAATTCCAATTGTGCAGACTAAAAGAGGCCCTCCAATCATTACAGGTATAAGAGCAGTAATTGATGAACTATCAATATATCCCCATACTCCAAAAATAATTAGGCTAAATGAGTTAATTAAATTTGCTTTTGATGCTTTCATATTTATTTGATTTACCCAAATATATTATATAACACTATTGCTGTAAAATCATTTAACAGATTTTTTTGAATAGTATGCTATGATTAGACAACTGGCTAGCATTACTGATGCGGGCATAGATTTAATGAGTTCATCTCCTACATTAATATGCATATAAACCGCAACAAGCATCATTATGCCAATACCTGAAGAGGCGAAAAAGCTCAGTTTCTTAAAATATAAACTCAAAAGAAGCATAATTGCAAGAGAAACTTTAATAATTCCAATAATTAAAAAATAATCTTCAAGTCCATAAACTTGAAATTCTTCCAGAAGACTGGCTGCATCACCACCTCTGTAAGATGTTGACCTGTTGGATCTAAAAAGCCAAACATTGATGACTGTTAAAGAAACAACAACAGTTAATATCGTATTTATAATTTTCATGATAATTTATTCCAAGATTTAAATATAAGATTTTTTGTTAATTGTATTGATTCAATTGGATCAAGTCCATATACCTCTTGTTCGACACCTATAAAGCCTGAATAACCGAAATCTTTCAATATTTGTAACATTTTTACGTAATTAATGTTTATGTCATTGCCATTTTCATCAAAACCATGTGTTTTTGCACTTATACCTTTTGCGTATGGAAGCAGTTTCCTTATTCCTTTATACATATTATATCTAAGTTCACAATTATCATAATATGATGGAATTTTCACTTCATTTGAATCTAATCCCTCAATTACTTTTGAAATACTATTTTTACTACCAAATTTTAGACAAAAGTTTCCAAAGTCAGGTAATGTTCCAATATTTTTATAATCAATATTTTCAATTACGTCTATAATATAATCCGCATTTGCTGCATAACTCAACCCATTATTTGAAAATGTAGAATGATTTTCTACTATTATATTTAAGTCTAAGGGCCTAGCATATTCACATAATTTATTTAAACTAATTATAGAATTATTTTTCCAGTCTTCAAATGAACCATCGCTATCGAGATTTACCCTCACTGAATGACAACCCATTTCATGGGCACAATCAATCCAAATTTTATGATTATCAACAGAAAGATCATTAAATTTTCTATCCTTATTTGCAAGGTTACCCTCACCATCCACCATAATTAATAAATTTTTAAGACCAAATTCATTGGACCTGGAAAGTGATTTAGAGGCAATCTCTTTAACCTCTTTTAAACCAAATTTCTTTTTACTTAAACTTGAATTAAATAAGTCATTTCTGTAGGCAACTGCTAAATATTCTAGACCTTCAAATCCTAGCTCATAAGCTGATTTTGCAAATGAATAAGGATTATAATTACCGCTAAAAATATATCTATTAAATGACCACTGTGCTAATGATAGTTTATATGGAAAATTTAAATAGTTTCTAAAATTTGAATATGCAAAATTTAATGATGATAATCCTGCTGATCCAATCAACAAATTATTTATAAATTTTCTTCTTTTCATAATACTTTGAAGATATGGTAAACACAGAAAAAAAGCAATTTTTTTATACAATGAAAAAAAAAAGATAAATAGCTTATTTTTTTAGAAAAAAATTATAAATTTGCAGCTCGTAAAAAAACAAGAAAAATAAACTGTTATGGCTAAAGAAAATTTTGATAGATCGAAACCACACTTAAACATTGGTACTATCGGTCACGTTGATCACGGAAAAACTACTCTTACTGCAGCAATTACAAAGGTTTTAGCTGACGCTGGTTTGTCAGAAGCTAGAAGTTTTGACTCAATTGATAATGCACCTGAAGAAAAAGAACGTGGTATTACAATTAACACATCACATGTTGAATATCAAACAGCAAACCGTCACTATGCTCACGTAGATTGTCCAGGTCACGCTGATTATGTAAAAAACATGGTTACTGGTGCTGCTCAAATGGATGGTGCTATACTAGTTGTTGCTGCAACTGATGGACCAATGCCTCAGACTAGAGAGCACATATTACTAGGAAGACAAGTAGGTATACCTAGAATCGTTGCCTTTTTAAATAAGGCAGATATGGTAGACGATGCTGAACTTTTAGAATTAGTAGAAATGGAAGTTAGAGATCTTCTATCTTTTTATGATTATGATGGAGATAATACTCCTGTAATTCTTGGTTCTGCTCTTGGTGCTTTAAATGGTGAACAAAAATGGGTTGATAGTGTTTTAAAACTTATGGAAGGTGTAGATAGTTATATTGAGCTTCCAAAAAGAGAAGTTGATAAAGACTTTCTTATGCCTGTAGAAGATGTATTCTCAATAACTGGTAGAGGAACTGTTGCAACTGGTAGAATTGAAACTGGTATTGCAAACTCTGGTGATGAAGTAGATATTATTGGTATGGGAGCTGAAAAGCTTAAATCAACAATAACAGGTATAGAGATGTTTAGAAAAATACTAGATAAAGGAGAAGCTGGTGATAATGCCGGTATCCTTTTAAGAGGTATTGAAAAAACTGATATTTCAAGAGGTATGGTTATTTGTAAGCCAGGCTCTGTTACTCCTCATTCTAAATTTAAGGCTGAGGTGTATATCTTGAAAAAAGAAGAAGGTGGTCGTCATACTCCATTCCACAACAATTATCGCCCTCAGTTCTATGTTAGAACTACAGATGTTACAGGTAATATTGTGCTTCCTGATGGTGTAGAGATGGTGATGCCGGGTGATAACTTAACTATTGAGGTTGAGTTAATTTCACCTATTGCGCTAAATGTTGGTCTAAGATTTGCAATCCGCGAAGGTGGTAGAACCGTCGGTGCAGGTCAGGTGACTGAACTTTTAGACTAATAAACAAAGTTTAATTAACTCTAAGGGTGTCTTGCATTTTTTGCATGATACCTTTTGTGTAAAATATAAACGGGTTTAGCTCAGTTGGTAGAGCACTGGTCTCCAAAACCAGGTGTCGGGAGTTCGAGTCTCTCAACCCGTGCACAAATAAATATGACGTCGATTATAAACTTTATTAAGGAATCTGTAACAGAACTGAGGGATAATGTCAAATGGACACCCCGTTCAGAGTTGTTAAATTTATCTGCTTTGGTGATAGTTTTTTCAGTGATTTTCTCTTTAGCTATATGGGGCGCTGATTCAATATTATCTAGAGTTGTTAAATTATATTTTAATCTAATAGGATAAATGGTGGAAGTTGCTGAAAAAAAGTGGTATGTAATAAGAGCGGTAACTGGTCAAGAGGTTAAGATAAAAGACTACATATTGACTGAAGTTACAAGGGTTGGCTTGGACAAACAAATCGAAGATATGATTGTGCCTACTGAAAAAGTTGTACAAATAAGAAAAGGAAAGAAAGTTTCAAAAGAAAAAACATATTTTCCAGGCTACATTATGATGAAAGCTGATATATCAGGTGAGATTTTGCATGTGATTAAGTCTGTTTCAAATGTTCTAGGATTTCTTGGTGAGACCAAAGGAGGTGATCCAATTCCCTTAAGACAAGCTGAGGTAAATAGAATGCTAGGTAAGGTAGATGAGTTAGCAATTTCGGGAGAACAAATTAACATTCCATTTACTGTTGGTGAAAGCGTAAAAGTTATAGATGGACCATTTAATGGATTTACAGGTTCAATTGATGTTGTTAATGAAGAAAAAAGAAAGTTAGAGGTTATGGTAAAGATTTTTGGTAGAAAGACTCCTCTTGAATTAAGTTACATGCAAGTTGAAAAATTATAATTATGGCAAAGGAAGTAGATAAGGTATTAAAATTACAAATTAGAGGAGGTGCAGCAAATCCATCTCCACCTGTTGGACCAGCATTAGGTGCAGCTGGTGTTAACATTATGGATTTCTGTCAGCAGTTCAACTCAAGAAGTCAAGACAAACCTGGTAAGATTCTTCCTGTTGTTGTTAACGTATTTAAAGACAAGAGTTTTGAGTTTGTCATCAAGACTCCTCCTGCTGCTGTTCAACTTCTAGAAGCATCAAAAGCAAAAAAAGGTTCTGGGGAACCAAACAGAGAAAAGGTTGCAACAGTATCATGGGATCAAGTTAAAAAAATCGCTGAGGATAAAATGGTAGATTTGAACGCATTTACAGTTAACTCAGCTATGAAGATGGTAGCAGGAACTGCAAGATCAATGGGTATTAAAGTTAATGGAGGTGAACCTCCAACAGAATAATTATGGCAAAGCTTACTAAAAATAGAAAAATTTCAATAGAGAAGGTAGACTCAGATAAGTCATATAGTTTAGAAGAGGCCTCTTCTTTAGTAAAAGAAATTACAACAACTAAATTTGACTCTTCAGTTGATCTTGCGATTAGACTTGGTGTTGATCCAAGAAAAGCTAATGAAATGATAAGAGGAGTTGTATCTCTTCCGCATGGTACAGGTAAATCATTAAAATTATTAGCCTTAGTAACACCAGATAAAGAAGATGAAGCTAAGAAAGCTGGTGCTGATTTAGTTGGTCTTGATGACTACATTGAAAAAATTAAAAAGGGATGGGTTGATGTTGATGTAATTGTAACTATGCCAAGTGTTATGGGTAAACTAGGACCTCTAGGTAAAGTTTTAGGTCCAAGAGGACTTATGCCTAATCCCAAAACTGGAACCGTTACAATGGATATTGCCAAGGCTGTTTCTGATATAAAAGGTGGTAAGATTGACTTTAAAGTTGATAAAACCGGTATAGTGCATGCCTCTGTTGGTAAGGTTTCTTTTACTGCGGATAAAATAAAAGATAATGCAAATGAGTTAATAAAGACAATTGTTAAACTCAAACCATCATCTGCAAAAGGAACATATATTAAAAGTATTTCGATGTCTAGCACTATGAGTCCAGGGATTGCAATTGATTCTAAATTTGAATAATAATGAATAAAGAAGAAAAAGTTAAAGTTGTTGAAGAACTTAAGGGCCAGTTAAATGGTTGTAAATCAATCTATTTAACTGATATAGCCGGCCTTGATGCTATGCAAACCTCTAAACTTAGAAGAGAGTGCTTTAACTCCAACGTAAAACTTTCTGTTGTAAAGAATACTTTTTTAGAAAGAGCAATGTCTGAATCTGATATGGATTTTGGAGAGTTAAAGGACATGTTGAAAGGTAATACAACTATAATGCTATCTGAATCTGGAAATAGTCCAGCAAAGGTTATCAAGAAATTTAGAAAAGATGGAGAAAAACCAATATTAAAAGGTGCATTTGTTGACGAGGCCATTTATATTGGTGATGATCAAATTGAAGCTCTATTTAAGCTTAAATCAAAAGAAGAAGTTATAGGTGAGATTATTACTCTTCTTCAGTCACCCGCTAAAAATGTTATTTCTGCTCTTAAGTCAAGTAGTGGAAAAATTGCGGGTCTAGTAAAAACATTAAGTGAAAATCCAACGGATGGCGATATGGTGGAGGAGCCTGCAGAAGAAGAAGTTAAGGCGGAGAAGCCTGCAGAAGAAGAAGTTAAGGTGGAGGAGCCTGCAGAAGAAGATAATAAATCAGAGGAACAAACCTCTGAAGACGAATCTAACGATGAGTCTAAATAAAAGTTAAGTATAATTAATAATTTAAAACTCTAATAATGGCAGATCTAAAAAAAGTCGCAGAACAGTTAGTCGGTTTAACAGTTAAGGAAGTTAACGAACTTGCTGATATTCTAAAAGATGAATATGGTATCGAACCTGCAGCAGCAGCAGCAGCAGCGGTAGCATCAGGTCCTGCTGCTGGTGGGGATGATTCAGGTGATGCAAAATCAGAATTTGATGTTGTATTAAAATCAGCTGGTGGTTCAAAACTTGCAGTAGTAAAATTAGTTAAGGAGTTAACAGGTCTTGGTCTAAAAGAAGCCAAAGATCTTGTTGACAACACTCCAAGCTCAATAAAAGAAGCAGTATCTAAAGATGATGCTGAAGGACTAAAGAAATCACTTGAAGAAGCTGGAGCCGAGGTTGAACTTAAGTAAATTAAAATAACCTCATTATAAGGCTTTTAGATAAATTCTAAAGGCCTATCCTTGTTTGAACTAAACTCTAAACTATGACTAATAATAAATTGAGAACAAATTTTTCAAATTCAAAAAATCCAAATATTGAAACTGATTTTTTAGATATTCAAATAAAATCATTTCAAGATTTTTTTCAACTTGAAACTAAGTCCGATGAAAGGGTTGAAGAGGGACTATTTAATACTTTTAAGGAGAACTTTCCTATTACTGATGCAAGAAATCAGTTTGTGTTGGAATTTCTTGATTATTTTGTTGATCCACCCAGATACTCTATGCATGAGTGTATTCAAAGAGGTCTCAGTTATTCTGTTCCTTTGAAAGCTAGATTAAAGCTTTATTGTACTGATGTAGAACATGAGGATTTTGAAACCATAGTTCAAGATGTTTTTCTTGGCTCTATTCCATATATGACTCCAAGTGGAACATTTATTATTAATGGTGCTGAAAGAGTTGTTGTATCTCAGCTTCATAGATCTCCTGGAGTATTCTTTGGACAATCCTTTCATGCAAATGGAACTAAATTATATTCTGCAAGAGTAATACCATTCAAAGGGTCTTGGATTGAATTTGCAACGGATATTAATAATGTAATGTATGCATACATTGACAGAAAGAAGAAGTTACCTGTCACTACACTTTTTAGAGCCATTGGTTATCAGGGGGATAAAGAAATTTTAGAAATTTTTGATCTTGCGGAAGAGATAAAAGTTACAAAAACTGGTCTTAAAAAGATTTTAAATAGAAAATTAGCAGCAAGAGTTCTTAGAACATGGCATGAAGATTTTGTTGATGAAGATACAGGTGAAGTTATTTCTATTGAAAGAAATGAGATTGTTCTTGATAGAGATACTGAAATTGAAGAGGAACATATTCAACAGATATTAGATTCAGATGTCAAAACTGTATTACTTCATAAGCATGATTCTCAAAATTCTGATTATGCAATCATCTACAATACACTTCAAAAAGATCAAACAAATACTGAAAAAGAGGCCGTTGAGTATATATATAGACAGTTAAGAAATGCCGAGCCACCAGATGAAGAAACTGCTAGAGGTATTATTGATAAATTATTTTTCTCTGATCAAAGATATAACCTAGGTGAAGTTGGAAGATATAGAATGAATAAGAAGCTAAATTTAGAAGTTGACATGGATGAGAGGACACTAACTCGTCATGATATTACTACAATTATCAAATATCTTATTGAACTTATTAATTCCAAAGCAGAGATAGATGATATAGACCATTTATCTAATAGAAGAGTTAGAACAGTTGGAGAACAGTTATCCTCTCAGTTTGGAGTTGGTTTAGCACGAATGGCAAGAACAATCAGGGAAAGAATGAACGTTAGGGATAATGAAGTATTCACTCCAATTGATCTGATCAATGCCAAAACATTATCTTCCGTTATAAACACTTTCTTTGGTACAAATCAATTATCTCAGTTTATGGATCAAACTAATCCCCTTGCAGAGTTAACTCACAAAAGACGTTTATCTGCATTAGGGCCAGGGGGTCTTTCAAGAGAAAGAGCTGGTTTTGAGGTAAGAGATGTTCATTACACTCACTATGGAAGACTTTGCCCAATTGAGACACCTGAAGGTCCAAATATTGGTTTAATATCCTCATTGTCCGTATACGCAAGAGTAAATAATCTTGGTTTTATAGAGACGCCTTACAGAGAAGTAAAAGATGGTAAAATCAACTTAAATAGAGTAACATACTTAACTGCAGAGGAAGAAGAAAATAAATTAATAGCTCAGGCAAACATTGACTATAATAAAACTGGAAAGATAACATCAGAAAAGGTTATTGCTAGAGACCAAGCAGATTTTCCAGTTGTGACTCCCGATACTATAAATTATACTGACGTTGCTCCTAATCAAATAGCATCAATATCAGCATCTTTAATACCTTTCCTAGAACATGATGATGCTAACCGTGCATTAATGGGTTCAAATATGATGCGTCAAGCTGTACCGCTTTTGAGACCAGATTCACCAATAGTAGGTACAGGCTTAGAAAAATCAGTTGCTTCTGACTCAAGAGTTTTATTAAATGCAGAAAGAGATGGTGTTGTTGATTACGTTGATTCCAAGAAAATTATTATTAAATATAATTTTTCTAAAGAAGAAAAACTTTTAAGTTTTGATGAAGATAGAAAAACATATAACCTTATTAAGTTTCAGAAAACAAATCAAGGGACATGTATAAACCTTAAGCCAATTGTTAAAAAAGGTGACCAAGTTACTAAGGGTCAAGTACTCTGTGAAGGTTATGCAACTCAAAATGGTGAGCTTGCATTGGGAAGGAATCTTAAAGTTGCATTTATGCCTTGGAAAGGTTACAATTTTGAAGATGCAATTGTGATTTCTGAGAAAGTTGTAAGAGATGATGTTTTCACATCAATTCATATTGATGAATATGCCATAGATGTAAGAGACACTAAACTAGGTTCAGAGGAGCTTACTGATGATATTCCAAATGTTAGCGAGGAAGCAACAAAAGAATTGGATGAAAATGGAATGATAAGAGTTGGTGCAGATGTTAAACCAGGTGATATATTAATTGGAAAAATCACACCTAAGGGTGAATCTGATCCTACTCCTGAAGAAAAACTTTTACGAGCAATATTTGGTGACAAAGCAGGAGATGTTAAAGATGCATCCTTGAAGGCACCCCCTTCTCTTAACGGAATTGTAATTGATAAAAAATTATTTGTAAGATCATTTAAGGACAAAAGAAGAAGATCACAAGATAAAGTTGATCTTGAAATTTTAGAAACTAAGTATGATCAGATTCTTGATGATCACAGATTAAAACTTGTTGATAAACTTTCATCAATTGTAAGTGGTAAGACTTGTCAAGGTGTATTTAATGATCTTGGAGATGAAGTATTACCAAAAGGTAAAAAGTTCTCTACAAAAATGTTAGCTAATGTTGAGGATTATACTCATCTTACTAAAGGAGTCTGGACTACATCTGACGTTACTAATAACCTAATTAGCTCTCTTCTTCATAATTACAGAATTAAAGAAAATGACATTCAGGGAGCATTAAGAAGAGAAAAGTTCACAATTAGTGTAGGTGATGAATTACCGCCAGGTATAAAAAAATTGGCAAAGGTTTACATAGCTAAGAAAAGAAAACTTAAAGTTGGTGATAAAATGGCTGGTAGACATGGTAATAAGGGTATTGTTGCACGAATCGTTAGACAAGAAGACATGCCATTTCTTGAAGATGGGACACCAGTTGATATTGTCCTAAATCCGTTAGGCGTTCCTTCTAGAATGAATATTGGCCAAATATATGAAACAGTATTAGGCTGGGCAGGTATGAATCTTGGTAGAAAATTTTCAACTCCAATTTTTGATGGAGCAACATTAGATGAAATAAATAAATTAACTGATGAGGCAAATGTACCAAGATTTGGTCATACTTATTTATACGATGGTGGAACTGGAGAAAAATTTGATCAACCAGCTACTGTTGGTGTAATTTATATGCTTAAGCTTGGGCATATGGTTGATGACAAGATGCACTCCAGATCAATTGGACCTTACAGCTTAATTACACAGCAACCATTGGGTGGTAAAGCTCAGTTTGGTGGTCAAAGATTTGGGGAAATGGAAGTCTGGGCTTTAGAAGCTTACGGAGCATCTAGCGCACTCCAAGAAATTTTAACAATTAAATCAGATGATGTTATTGGTAGAGCCAAGGCATACGAATCTATTGTTAAGGGAGAAAATCTCCCTGAAGCTGGCCTTCCAGAGTCATTTAATGTTTTAATGCATGAACTTAAAGGACTTGGATTAGATATTAGATTAGAAGAAAAATAAAATTAAATATAAAGATGTCAAAAAATAAAGAATTAATTACTCAAAAAAAATTTAATACTATTTCAATTGGACTTGCATCTCCAGAGGTTATACTTGGGAACTCTAGAGGTGAAGTTCTTAAACCTGAAACTATTAATTATAGAACTCATAAACCAGAGAGGGATGGATTGTTTTGTGAAAGAATTTTTGGCCCTGTAAAAGACTATGAGTGTGCTTGTGGTAAATATAAAAGAATTAGGTATAAAGGTATAGTATGTGATAGATGTGGAGTTGAGGTAACTGAAAAAAAGGTAAGAAGAGACAGAGTTGGACACATAAACCTAGTTGTTCCAGTTGCTCATATTTGGTATTTTAAGTCTCTTCCAAATAAGATTGGATATCTTTTGGGTCTACCATCAAAAAAACTTGACATGATTATCTACTATGAAAGATATGTAGTTATTCAACCTGGTGAAGCTAAGAGTGAAGAAGGAGAAGTATTAAATAAAATGGACTTTTTGACTGAGGAAGAATATTTGTCTATCATGGAATCACTTCCTGCTGATAATCAATTTCTTGAAGACAGTGATGAGAGAAAATTTATTGCTAAGATGGGCGCTGAATGTCTAATTGAACTGTTATCACGCATTGATTTAGAGTCTCTTTCATATGAATTAAGGCATAAAGCCAATAATGAAACCTCTAAACAAAGAAAAACAGAAGCTTTAAAAAGACTTCAGGTAGTAGAGTCCTTTAGAGAAGGGAACGAGAGAAAGGAGAATTTGCCAGAGTGGATGGTTGTTAAAGTAATTCCCGTTATACCACCTGAGTTAAGACCTCTAGTTCCATTGGATGGTGGTAGATTTGCTACTTCTGATCTTAATGATTTGTATAGAAGAGTAATAATTAGAAATAATAGGTTAAAAAGGTTAGTTGAAATTAAAGCACCTGAGGTAATATTAAGAAATGAAAAAAGGATGCTTCAAGAATCTGTTGATTCATTGTTTGATAATACAAGAAAAGCTTCTGCAGTTAAAACAGAATCTAATAGACCTCTTAAATCTTTATCAGACTCATTAAAGGGTAAGCAAGGTAGATTTAGACAAAACTTACTTGGTAAAAGAGTTGATTACTCTGCAAGATCAGTAATAGTTGTTGGACCAGAGCTAAAATTGTATGAATGTGGACTACCAAAAGATATGGCCGCAGAACTATATAAACCATTTATTATCAGAAAACTTATTGAGAGAGGCATTGTAAAAACTGTTAAGTCAGCAAAAAAAATTATTGATAGGAGAGAGCCAGTTGTTTGGGATATACTTGAAAATGTGCTTAAAGGTCATCCTGTTCTTCTTAACAGAGCACCAACTCTTCATAGACTTGGTATACAATCTTTTCAACCAAAGCTTATTGAAGGTAAAGCAATACAACTTCATCCATTAACATGTACTGCATTTAATGCAGATTTTGATGGTGATCAGATGGCAGTTCACCTTCCATTAGGCCCAGAGGCAATATTGGAAGCTCAACTACTTATGCTAGGATCGCATAATATTCTTAACCCTGCTAATGGGTCTCCAATTACTGTTCCATCTCAGGACATGGTTTTAGGACTATATTATATGACTAAGTCAAGAAGATCATCGGATACTTTAAAGCTTAAAGGAGAGGGCTCAATTTTCTTTTCTCCTGAAGAAGTAACCATGGCCTATAATGAGAAAAAAGTTGATCTAAATGCGATAATAAAGTGTAGAGTAAAAACTTCTGACATAGAAAATTCCTATGAAATTATTGAAACCACCCCAGGTAGAGTATTTTTTAATGAAGTAGTACCTTCCAAAGCTGGTTACTTTAATGAAGTTCTTACAAAGAAAAATTTGAGAGAAATTATAGGTAAAATTCTTCAAAACACAAGTGTTCCTGAAACTGCTGAATTCCTTGATAAAATAAAAGATCTTGGATATTCATTTGCTTTCAAAGGTGGATTGTCTTTTAGTTTAGGTGATATTATTATTCCTCAACAAAAGCAGAATTTAATTGATGATGCCAATAAGCAAGTTGATGCAATTATAAGTAATTATAATATGGGGCTAATTACAAATAATGAGAGGTATAATCAGGTAATTGATGTATGGACATCTGCAAATGCAACACTTACAGAGCTTGCAATGAAGCAAATAAGTGAAGATCAACAAGGATTTAACTCTGTTTACATGATGCTTGACTCTGGAGCAAGAGGTTCAAAAGAACAGATTAGACAACTTACTGGTATGAGAGGTTTGATGGCAAAACCTAAAAAATCTAATGTAGGTGGCGGAGAAATTATTGAAAACCCTATACTTTCAAACTTCAAAGAAGGTCTTTCAATTTTAGAATATTTCATTTCTACTCATGGAGCAAGAAAAGGTTTAGCTGATACTGCACTTAAAACTGCAGATGCTGGATATCTTACAAGGAGATTAGTTGATGTATCACAAGATGTAATTGTAAATGAACATGATTGTGGAACATTAAGAGGTATTGAAGTTACTGCTCTAAAGAAAAATGAAGAAATTGTTGAGACTCTAGGTGAAAGAATTTTAGGTAGAGTTGCTCTAAATGATATAATTGATCCATCTTCAAATGAAGTTATCTTAGAAGGTTCAAAACTAATTGATGAGGAGATTATTTCCAAGATTGAAAATACTTTAATTAACTCCGTTGAAGTAAGATCTCCTTTAACCTGTGAATCCAAAAAAGGTATATGTGTAAATTGTTACGGTAGAAACCTCGCTACTGGAAAAGCAGTTCAAATTGGAGAGGCTGTTGGTGTTGTTGCCGCTCAATCCATAGGAGAGCCAGGTACTCAATTAACATTAAGAACATTTCATGTTGGTGGTGTTGCTGGAAATATTTCTGAGGAAAACTCATTGATAGCCAAATTTGACGGAACTTCAGAAATTGAAGATTTAAAACTAGTTAAGTCTAAAGATAGCGATGGTAACAGCTCTAATATAGTTATTTCTCGTACTACTGAAATTAAAATTCTTGACTCCAAAACTAAAAATGTCTTAAGTACAAATAATATCCCTTATGGTTCTTATTTAAATATTAAGAATGGTCAAAAAGTATCTAAAGGCGATATTATATGTCAATGGGATCCATTCAACGGTGTTATAGTATCAGAATTTGCTGGTAAAATTGTTTATGAGAATATTGAAGTTGGTAAAACTTACAAGATTGAAATTGATGAACAAACTGGTTTTAAAGAAAAAGTAATAACGGACACGAGAGATAAAAAACTTATACCAACAATTTTAATACAAGACAAAAAAGGAGTTACTCTAAGATCTTATAATTTACCTGTGGGAGCTCATATTATGGTTGAAGAAAATGAGACAATAGATAAAGGTAAAATTCTAATAAAAATTCCTAGAAAATCTGCTAAATCAGGAGATATTACAGGAGGTCTTCCACGTGTAACTGAATTATTTGAAGCAAGAAATCCATCAAATCCTGCTATAGTATCAGAGATTGATGGAGTTGTATCTTTTGGAAAAATTAAAAGAGGTAATAGGGAAATTATTGTTGAATCAAAATTTGGAGATATTAAAAAATATCTCGTAAAACTTTCTAATCAAATCCTTGTTCAAGAGAATGATTTCATAAAAGCTGGAATGCCTTTATCAGATGGTTCTATTACACCAAATGATATTCTAAATATTAAAGGTCCATCTGCTGTCCAGCAGTATTTGGTTAATGAAGTTCAAGAGGTTTATAGACTCCAGGGTGTCAAAATTAATGATAAGCATTTTGAAGTTGTAGTAAGACAAATGATGAGAAAAGTCAAAGTTATTGATCCAGGTGATACATTATTCCTTGAAGATCAATTAACTTATAAAGATGACTTTATTTCTGAAAATGATAAGCTTTATGGAATGAAAGTCATCGAAGAGGCAGGTGACAGCGAAAATTTAAAAGTTGGACAACTTGTTTCAGCAAGACAGCTTCGCGACGAAAACTCAATTCTTAAAAGGGATGATAAAAATCTGGTTGAAGCTAGAGATGCTAAACCTGCGACTGCCTCTACTCAGCTACAAGGTATTACAAGAGCATCTCTTCAAACTAAATCTTTCATTTCAGCTGCGTCTTTCCAAGAAACTACTAAAGTTTTAAATGAAGCAGCTGTTAATGCTAAGAATGATCATCTTGAAGGCCTCAAAGAAAACGTTATCGTAGGTCATAAAATTCCTGCTGGAACAGGTACTAGAGAATACGATGATATTATTGTTGGTCCAAAAGATGAGTATAATAGTTTGCTTATAAACAAGGAAGAGGAATTAAACTTTTAATTGGCAATATGTCAAAAGAGAATGTAATTCTTGTTGATGAAAAAGATAATCAAGTTGGTATAATGCCAAAGCTTGAGGCTCATGAAAAGGGTCTTCTTCATAGAGCATTCTCTGTTTTTATTTTTAATAATAAATATCAACTTTTACTTCAAAAAAGAGCTGTTTCCAAGTATCATTCAGGCGGATTATGGACAAATACTTGTTGTAGTCATCCTAAAGAAGGTGAAGACACTTTAAGTGCTGCTATTAGGAGACTCGATGAAGAAATGGGAATAAAAACAAGCTTGAGAAAAGTTTACGATTTCATATATAAAGCAAAGGTCGGTAATAGTTTAACTGAACATGAATTTGATCATGTGTTTTATGGTATCTATGACAGTGACCCAATTCTAAATAAAGAAGAAGCTGATGACTTTAAATGGATTGACATGGAAACACTTAAAAATGATATTGATAATAATTCAGATCAATATACTGTATGGTTTAAAATAGCTTTTGACTATTTTTATAATTATTTAAAAAAATGAAAGTTACAGTAAGTAGAAGAGCTCATTTTAATGCAGCTCATAAATTATATAGACCTGATTGGACAGATCAGAAAAATGATGAAGTTTTTGGAAAATGTGCTAATAAAAACTTTCATGGTCATAATTATGAGTTAATTGTTAGTCTTACCGGAGAAATTGATAAGGAAACTGGCTATGTCTATGATCTCGGAAAGTTAAAGGGTATAATAAAATCTGAAGTTGAAGATTACTTAGATCACAAAAATCTTAATTTAGATATCGATGATTTTAAGAATTTAAATCCGTCTGCAGAAAACATAGCTGTATTAATCTATAATAGATTGATTAAATATTTTGATGACTCATACAAGTTAAAAATTACTTTATACGAGACTCCAAGAAATTTCGTAGAGTATAGCGGTTAATCTAGTGTTAATGTCTTTAGAATTTTACCGTATTTAGAGTTTTTTATTTTTTCAGGTAAAGTATCATAAAGCTTTAAGAGGAACTCTTGATTCGCGTCTGCAATTTGACTTACTGCTAAATAAGGAGATATTTCAAATTCTGAATTATTTATTGCAAAATTTAAAGTATATAGATACTTTCTTTTTATTAAATTTTCAATCTGTGTGTTAACTGAGTCAATTTTTGCTTGATTATTTTCTATTTGTGCTTTGTAGAATATTTCAAGTAAGTCTAGATTTTGAAGATTAAACTTCCTTATAATAGATAAATATTCTTGAAGAAGCTCGGTATTTTTTGATCCAGAAATTTCATAACTCGAATCAAAATTTTTAAGACGGGTTTTTATATTAATTTTTCCATTATTACCAAAAAAAGTAATAATATCATTTAGTGAATCACCATCATTTTTATCAAGGTATAAGTAGTAAATATCAGGTTCATTAATTTCAGTTTCTAGCATAAAATTACTATTTCCTTCAACAAGAATTGAATCAATTGATATGATAATAGAATCTTGTTGTTTTTGAAGATAAATAGTACCCTTTTTTAGCCCATCAATATTTCCTGACACAATCATCTTTTTTTCATTAGTCGAGCAACTAAAAGTTAAAATCAAAAGGCTAAATATTAAAAATTCTTTTTTCATTTTTTAAATGTTAAACCAGTATGTCAGTTTTAAATTAATAGATCTAAATCGAGGCATAATTGAGTTTGAAGCGTAGTAATTATCATTATATACCAAATATAAGTCAGATAAAGGTGCAAATCTAAATTGAAGTCTAGAATTTATCCCAAGATCTTCTGATTGTGAGGAGTATTGGATATAAGTTGTCCAAAAAGTTTTTTTTGAAAATGTAAATTCAAACTTTGGACTAATTAACCATATGTCTTTTGAAGAATAAGGACTTGGTAGTTTTATAGAGTCAAAATTAAATTTTAATGATGTATTAAATATTGGTTGTCTTCTGAAAGCTAATTCATTATAAAATGAAAATTTATTCCCATTAAAAAAACCTCCATATGAAATACTTGAATCAATATTAAAAATATTTCTTGAGGAAGATTTATATGAAAAAATATAATCGACATAATCATAAAAATTATTCTTGGGTAAAGGGTTTCCATTTAAGGATCTTGTTGGATCAAAATCGTAATATAAATATGTTTTTGATTGCCTTCGTTGGAGACTCAATCTACTTGTACTTAAATATTTTAATTGTATCTGAGAATAATGAATATTGCCCTCATATTTGTTCTCTAATTCTGTCCTGAAAACCCATGCAGCATAATGAGACAATTCAATCTCTTGAATTTTTGGGTTATCTGGATAAATACGAAATCTATAATTAGGTTCAAACTTATACATGCCATATCTTCTGTAATAACCTAAGTCTGATCTAAAATCATCACCAACGTATGCGGAATAAAACCTAATTAGACTTTTTTTGGTATTTCTAGTAATTATTATACCTGATGATATATTTTGTTTATTATCAATTTCTGAAGGTCTAAAAGATTTATGAACAAAAGCTTTACCAAACCACTTTCCATCTCCAGAGGCTAAATTATATTCTCCACCCAATACTCTATTATATTTTTCTTTATTATTCAAAAATGAATATTCTTTAACTGACTCTCTGTTTAAGAAAAAAAATGAAAAATTTGAGCCATTGAAAACATTCTTTCTAAAAGTCAGAAGTGTATTGTTATTTTTTGCTATTTCATTTTCCATGTCATCATCAGTGAGAATATTAAGCAAGCCTATCCTTGTTTTGTCATTTATCTTTCCACTTAATTTAATACCAGATATAATTTTATTCTCAATTAATTCTCCATCTTTATTTGATGAAATGCCAATCCTTCTTGAGAAAAAAGGTTGAGCATCTCTACTTGTACCAAAGTCAGAAAATAGATCTGAATTTTGGGTAAAAAACTGCCTCTTTTCAGGAAGTCTAACTTCCCATTGAGATGTATTCACAATTCTGTCATCAACCTCAACTTGAGAAAAATCAGGATTTAGTGTAAAATCTAAGTTAAGTGAATTTGCAATTGGTATTTTAACATCAATTCCAACCTGATTTCTTTTCACTTTGTTATTAGGTGTAAATTCTTTACCATTTAAAATATTTATATATGGAATTAATACAGAGGGTTTCTTTTGTTTACCTAAAGGTTCTTCAAAAATTAAATTACCCATAAATGCCAGATTTCCAATGCTTTGATTTTGAGGTACTTTAGACCAAACTGAATGTTCTTGACCATTAGTATCACTTCTATACATATTAAATCTCCATTTTTTAGAGTTGTTACCATAATACAATTGATCTAAAGGAATTTTTAACTCAGTTAAAAAGAAATCATTATATAATTTAGACTCAACATACCAGATTGCATCCCAGGACTTATTCCTATCAAGCCTTGGATCTCTATTACCATTAGATACCAAAAGATCACCTTTCAAGCCGATATGATTAGTTTGAAATTGGAATGCATTTGTAGCATCACTAAACGTATCAAAAATTAATTGAACATAATCAGCACTTGCGGTTTCGAAATCTCTTTTTAAAGAGTATACAGTGAAATTATTGCCACTTATATTTGATTTAATTAAAAAGTATAGGTTCTTATCATCGTATAAAGCTTTAAAATTAGTCTGATTTTTAGCTTTTATTGAGTCACTAGGCCTCCATTGCCAATAATCAGAACTTTTACTTACTTCAGACCATAATTTATCTTCAACCCCATCAATTTCTATTTCTCTATTTATATATTTTACAAAATAATCTTGAGAAAATGAATAGTTTAAGGAAAAACAAATAACAAATAGAATTAATTTATTTTTCAAAAAAAGGCTTTTTTTAAAAGTAATATTTCAAAACTAAATAAATAATATTTTACATAATATTATATTTGATTAATTTTTTAATGTGTTCATGAGACTTATCATAATATTTTTTATTGGAGCTCTTTCATTTTTAAATTGGGGATCCACTGGTCACAGAGCTTTGGCTGAGGTTGCTTCATTTTATTTAACTGAAAATGCAAAGAAAAAAATAAATGAAATCCTAGATGGTGAAACAATTGTTACCGCATCTACGTATGCAGATGATATTAAATCAGATAGTAGATATGATAAATATTATAGTTGGCATTTTGTAAATATGGAATTAGATGAAAATTATAAAGATATAGTCCCATCTGAAACAGGTGATGTCTTTATGGCAATCAATACATGCATAGATATATTAGAGAGTGAATCTACTTCAGACTCAGATAAATCATTTTATTTAAAATTACTGATTCACTTTGTTGGAGATATACACCAGCCAATGCATATTGGACGATATGAGGATAGGGGTGGAAATAGAGTTAATGTTAAATGGTTTGGAAGAAATACTAATCTTCATAGACTATGGGATTCAGACATGATTAACAGCTATGGAATGAGTTACAGTGAATTTGCTAAAAATTTACCTGCTCCTGAAAAACTTGAAATTGAATTTGAACGAGATGATCTAATTGATTGGGTTAATGACATTCACTCTTATACTCGAAATATATATAAAGATGTTTCAAATGGAGACAATTTGGGATACGAATACCAATATAAGAACTTTTCAGCTGTAAAAGATCTAATCCTTAAGGGTGGCTTAAGGCTAGCAGCAGTTCTTAATTACCTATTTGATTAAATCTATACTTCTGTTTATAAATTCAGTAAGATCCTTTCCAGTAAGATTGTTTTGAGAAAGTTTTGCTAAATCAATTGACTGTTTTATTAAACTATTTCTCTTTTTTTCAGTTCTTGTATTCAAAATTTTACCAACTAATTCATGATTTGTATTTACAATCAATGAATACATGTCTGGCAAGTTACCCATTGCTCCACCACCAGTTTGTTGCATTTCCTTCATTCTTCTCATAAATTCAGGTTGAGCAAGCATAAAAGGCATGCTATTACTATCTAAGGCCTCTAACTGAACAGTATATTTTTCATTTTCAACTGCATTCTCAATCATTGGTTTTAACTTTTCTTTTTCTTCATCAGTCAATTTTGAAATTACCTCTTCATCCTTCTTTATCAAGTTCTCTAAAGTATCAGAATCAACTCTAGAAAATTTAATTTTTTCTTTCTTTGATTCAAGCTTCTGCATTAAATGAGGAATTATGGGAGAATCTAAGAGAAGAACTTCGTAACCTTTTTCTTTTGCAGATTCAATGTAAGTATACTGCTCATCTTTATTTTGAGCATAAAGAATAATTAAATTCCCATCTTTATCTGTTTGAAGCTTTTTAATTTTTTTCTCTAATTCTTCGTAAGTAAAATATTTATCATCTACTGTTGGATATAGGTTAAATGATTCGGCTTTATCATAAAACTTATCTTCAGTGAGCATACCATATTCAATTACAACTTTTATATCATTCCATTTACTTTCTAAATTCTCTCTTTCATTTTTAAATATTGAGTTTAATTTATCTGCAACTTTTCTAGTGATATAATTAGTAATCTTTTTTACAGACGCATCAGACTGCAGATAGCTTCTTGATACATTAAGTGGTATATCAGGAGAATCTATAACACCCTTGAGAAGTCCTAAAAATTCAGGTACAATACCTTCAACGTTATCGGTTACAAATACTTGATTTTGGTAAAGTTGAATTCTGTCTTTTTGTAGATTAAGATCATTTGATATTTTAGGAAAATATAAAATACCTGTAAGGTTAAAAGGATAATCTACATTTAAATGAATATGAAATAATGGCTCATCAAATTGATAAGGGTAAAGCTCTCTGTAAAATTGCTTGTAGTCTTCATCTTTGAGATCAGCAGGAGGTTTAGTCCACGCAGGATTAGGATTATTTATTATATTATCTACAGTTACCTTTTCTTCTTTTTCACCTTCTTTTCCAGGAATAGTCTCTTCTTTTGTGCCAAATTTAATTGGGTGAGGCATAAACTTATTATACTTATTAAGTAACTCTGAAATCTTACTTTCCTCAAGATAATCCTTGGAATCCTTGGATATATGTAAAATTATCTCTGTACCTCTTTCTTTTTTCTCAGATTTCTTTATGGTATATTCAGGTGACCCATCACATATCCAGTGAGCAGCTGGCTCATCCTTATATGATTTTGTAATAATTTCAACTTTATCTGAGACCATGAACGAGGAGTAAAAGCCAAGTCCAAAATGTCCGATTATACCTGTGTCTTTTGAAGTTTCTTTATATTTTTCAAGAAATTCTTCAGCTCCTGAAAAAGCCACATCGTTTATGTATTTTTTAACCTCATCTGAAGTCATTCCTACACCGTTGTCGATAATGTGAAGTTTTTTTGCCTTTTTGTCAATTTTTAATTCAACACCAAGATCACCAATCTCACCTTTAACTTCTCCAATACTTGATAAATGTTGAATTTTAGTTAATGCATCTGTTGCATTTGAAATAAGCTCTCTTAAAAATATTTCTTGATCACTGTATAGAAACTTTTTTATAAGTGGGAATATATTCTCAACTGAAACATTAATTTTTCCTTTTGCCATAATTTTTTTAATTAATATTTATCAAAAAAAATACCAATGTTTTTTTATGACATTTTGGCATTATTTTCTAATTAAGTAAAGTCCAACAAAATTAAGGAGACCATTGAAAGGTAAAAGCTCATATCCTATGGAATAACCTCCAAGCATTTCCTTAGGAAGATTTCCAATTACTATAATTAAAATAATATTGATAATTACGACAATAAATACCTTTTTGTCATCTATTTTATATTTAGTAAATATTCCAAAAGCAAAAAGACCTAGAAGAGGCCCATACGTATATTGAGCAACTGTTAATAGAGAATCAATTACATTTTTATCCAATACATATCTGTAGATTATGACAACTATAATTAAGAGAATGCTCATCAATACATGAATAATTTTTCTAGTTTTTTTAGATGATTCTTTAGAGCTATCGATTTTTAATATATCAATACAGAATGAAGTAGTTAAGGATGTTAAAGCACTATCTGCACTACTATATGCAGCAGCAATAAGTCCTAAAATAAATACAATTCCTAAAAATTCACCTAATCCTGACCTTAAAGCAATTTCTGGAAATAATAAATCTGTCCTTGGTGAGTTATCAAGTAAAGGAATGCTAACTCCGTTTTGATTCGCATAAATAAATAATAATGCACCTAAAACAATAAATAAGAACGTAACTGCTGTAAGGATAAAGCTAAATACTATCATATTCTTTTTTGCCTCATTAATGTTCTTACAGGTCAAGTTCTTCTGCATCATGTCCTGATCTAATCCAGTCATACATATGGTTATGAAAGCCCCGCCAATTATTGATTTTAGGAAATAACTACGATCCATGAAGCTATCAGTAACAAAGATTTTACTGTATTCATTAAATTCTGTGGATGATAAAAGCTCATTTAAGCTCCAGCCTAGATTGTTATTTATATAATATATTGATAGTATTACAGCCAGTATCATCAACGTAGTTTGAATTGTATCAGTCCAGACAATTGTCTTTATGCCACCTCTTCTAGTGTATAGCCAAATTAGTAGAATTGATATGATAACAGTAATTTCAAATGGAATTCCAAGATCATTAAAAACAAATTCTTGAAGAACAATTGCAACGAGAAATAATCTAAAAGAAGCACCTAATATTCTTGAAATCAAAAATGAAATAGAACCTACATAATGGGAATTTTTACCAAATCTTGATAGTAAATACTCATATATAGATGTTAATCCAAGCTTGTAATATAATGGTAATAAAATATTAGCTATAATTAGGTATCCAATTAAATAACCAATAACTACTTGAAAATAAGTAAATTGAGAGTCGCCAACCCATCCTGGGACTGATATAAATGTTACTCCAGAAAGAGATGCCCCAACCATCCCAAACGCAACTACTGCCCAATTAGAGCTTCTTTTTGCATTGAAAAAAACTTCATTATTATCTTCTTTTCCTGTAAAGTAAGAAATGACAGTTAGGACCACAAAGTAGGATATAATTGCAATTAAAATTATTTGTGGAGATAACATTTTGTAAATATACAAAAGAACTTACATGAATATTTCTAAATTTGTTCAATGGAATTTCCTTCTAAACTTCTTGAGGATTTAGTGTATAATATTTCCCAATTATCTGGAATTGGAAAAAGGTCAGCGTTAAGAATTGCTCTTGAAATTTTAAGAAAACCAAAAGAATATTCGAGAGATCTTTCAGAGAGTATTTATGATTTTAAAACTCAAATTAAATTTTGTTCACAGTGTCATAATATATCTGATAAAGATGTTTGTGATATCTGTCTAAATCCTTCAAGAGATCAGTCACTAGTTTGCATAGTTGAAGATATTAGAGACGTAATTGCAATAGAAAACACTAACCTTTATAAGGGAGTTTACCATGTACTTGGTGGTGTGATTTCTCCAATTGAGGGAATAGGCCCTGAGGATCTTAACATTTCAACTCTCGAAAAAAAAATATCTGAAAAAAATATAGTTGAGGTCATTTTTGCACTTAGTGCTACTATTGAGGCAGATACAACGAGCTTTTATATTTTTAAAACTTTGAAAAACCTTGATGTTAAAGTATCTGTTCTTGCCAGAGGAATCCCTGTTGGTGACCAACTTGAATATACTGACGAAGTTACATTGGCAAGAAGTATTCAGAATAGACGCCCTTATGAAAGTAATCTTTCAAATCATTAATCATTAATATTGTAAATTTGCAAATACTTAAGTAATGGGAAAATATCTATTAAAACTCCCAAAAATGGGAGAGAGTATTGCTGAGGCTACTATAACTAAATGGTTGAAAGAGGTTGGAGATATAGTTGAAGTTGACGAATCAATTGTTGAGATTGCCACAGATAAAGTAGATTCAGATGTCCCTTCTGAATTTAAAGGAAAGTTAATTAAGAAGAATTTTGAGGTTAATGATATTGTGAAAGTTGGTGATACAATAGCAGAGATAGAAACCGATTCAATTGACAATGACGATGAAGTGATAGATAATTCTCCAAAAAAACAAGAAGATATTTTAGTTGAAAACGAGAATGTTGAAGAGGTAGAGTCTAATATTCCTGAATTGGAAATACCTTCAATTAAACTGCTTGACGATTCGATAAAAATTGAATCTGAAAATAAAATAAGTAAAAGTGATAGATTTTATTCACCATTAGTAAAAAGTATCGCTAAAAAGGAAAATATAAGTTTAAAGGAACTAGATCAGATATCTGGGTCAGGAAAAGATGGTAGAGTAACCAAACAGGATATATTAAATTATATAAAAGGTGATATAAAATCTGGAATTACTAATGATAGTTATGCGCCAACACAATCCTCAGTTGGTGATCAGATTGTAGAACTAGACAGGATGGGTAAGATTATTTTCAACCATATGTCAGATTCTAAGAAAATTTCTGCTCATGTCCAGTCATTTGTTGAGGTTGATGTATCAAACGTTTGGGACTGGAGAGAAAAATATAAAAGATCATTTCAAGAAAATGAAGGACAAAAGCTTACATTCACTCCTATATTCATTAGCGCAGTAGTCAAGTCATTAAAGGATTTTCCAATTTTAAACAGTTCTGTAGTTGATGATAAAATTGTTATTAAAAGATCAATAAATATCGGAATGGCAACTGCTGTGGATAATGGTAATTTAATTGTTCCGGTTATAAAAAATGCAGATCATCTGAACTTAAAAGGACTTGCAATAGCCGTTAATGATCTTTCAAAAAGGGCTAGGTCAAATTCATTAAAACCTGAAGAAATTTCAGATGGCACATATACCGTTACAAATGTTGGTAATTTTGGATCAATAATGGGTACACCGATTATAAATCAGCCACAAGTTGGTATAATAGCAATAGGAGTAATAAGAAAGCTTCCATCTGTAATAGAAACTGATAAAGGAGATTTTGTTGGAATTAGAAAAAAACTAATACTCTCGCATACGTATGACCATAGAATTATTAATGGATCAATAGGAGGGAGCTTTGTGAAAAGAGTTGCTGAATATCTTGAAGAATGGGATATGAATCAAACAATCTAAAATGAAAATAAACCTAGATAGACCAATTTGTTTTTTTGATCTTGAAACAACTGGTGCTAAAGTTGGTAAAGATAGAATTGTCGAAATAGCGATTCTTAAAGTAGATGTTGATAAATCCGAGTCACAGAAGGTTTGGAGAATAAATCCTGAAATGGAGATTTCATTCCAGGCTACTAATGTTCACGGTATAACAAATGAAATGGTTAAGGATGAGCCAAACTTTAAGTATTACGCAAAAGAAATTTATGAGTTTATCAAGGGATGTGATTTAGCTGGATTTAATTCAATAAAATTTGATGTTCCAATACTTGTAGAGGAGCTAATCAGGGCAGAAATAGAATTTGATTTTACAAAAATTAAATTAATTGATAGTCAAGTAATATATCACAAGAAGGAGCCAAGAAATCTTACAGCAGCTTTAAAATTTTATTGTGATAAAGATCTAGAAAATGCACATTCTGCAATGGATGACACAATAGCAACATATGAAGTTTTTAAAGCTCAATTAGAAAAATATGATGATCTTAAGCCAAATATTGATTTTCTGAGTGAGTTCACAAAGAGAAATGATAATTTAGATTTTGCTGGAAAAATAAGGGTAGACTCTGATAATGATGCAGTATTTGCTTTTGGTAAATATACTGGTCAAAAAGTTATTGATGTATTTAAAACTGATAAAGGTTATTATTCATGGATAATGAATGGTGATTTCCCTGAGTATACAAAGAAAATTTTTACACAAATAAAACTTAGTTTATTAAATTCAAAATAAAGTGAAAATAATTTGCATAGGAAGAAATTATTCCGATCATATAAAAGAATTATCTAATGAAAGACCTAAAGAACCTGTTGTTTTTATTAAACCTGATTCCTCAATAATAGCTAAAAATCAAAACTTTATAATACCCGCGTTTTCCGATGAGATACATCATGAAGTTGAATTAGTTGTAAAGATTAATAAAGTTGGTAAATATATAGATGAATCATTCTCAAATAAGTACTATAATCAAATTGGTCTAGGAATAGATTTTACTGCCAGAGATATACAGAATAAATTAAAAGAGAAAGGTCATCCTTGGGAAAAATCTAAGGCTTTTGATAACTCTTGTATGGTAGGAGATTTTATTAACGTTGAAGAAATTGAAAATATCTCAAACATAAATTTTGAGCTCAAAAAAAACAGTAGCATTGTTCAATCAGGTAATTCTTCTAATATGCTGTGGAAAATAGATGAGATTATTTCATATGTCTCTCAATATTTTACATTAAAGATTGGTGATTTGATCTTTACTGGAACGCCATCTGGAGTCTCCAAAGTGATAAGTGGGGATTTTCTAGAAGGGTTTATTAATTCCAAAAAAATGTTTTCACTAAAAATAAAATGACAATGGTTAATGAGATTTTTAATTTTTTAGATAAAACAAATAAAACAATTTCATTTGCAGAAAGTTGTACTGGTGGGGCCTTATCATCTTCTTTAACAATGATACCAGGTGCATCTAAAGTTTTTCTTGGTTCAATAGTTAGTTACAGTACTTATTCTAAACAAAAATTATTAAATATTGACAAATTGGATTTAGATAAATACTCTCCTGTAAGTGAAAGAATTGCAATAACTATGGCTGAGAATGTAAAAAAACAATTTAAATCTGACTACTCTATTTCTATTACTGGTAATGCTGGACCTTCAACTGATGGTGAAAAATCAAATGTTGGTGATTGTTTTATAGCTATTTCATCAGAAAATGAAATTTTCTGTGAAAAATTCAATGTAAATCAGTCAAGAGAGGATTTTATTGAGGCAGTTAAAAATATCTCATTTCAACTGTTCTATGATAAAATTATTATACAATAATTATTTTTTTATTAAAGTTAAATACATTAGTTTTGCACGTCATAAAATTTAGTACGTCATGTCTAAAACTTGCGAAATTACTGGAAAAAAAGTTATGTTTGGAAACAATGTTTCAAAGTCTCTAAACAGAACTAAAAGAAGGTTTGATGTGAATCTTATTAAGAAACGTTTTTTTATTCCAGATGAGAATAAGTGGATAACACTTAAAATCTCTGCTTCTGCTTTAAAGACTATAAATAAGAAGGGTATTTCTGAAGTTTTGAAAGAGGCAAGAAAACAAGGAAAAATTAAGTAATCATGGCAAAAAAGGGTAATAGAGTTCAGGTAATTTTAGAGTGTACAGAACACAAAGATTCTGGTATGCCTGGTACTTCTAGATATATTACTACTAAAAACAAAAAGAATTCTCCTGATAGACTTGAAATTAAAAAATTCAACCCTATTTTGAAGAAGATGACTGTTCACAAAGAAATTAAATAAGATGGCAAAAAAAGCTGTTGCTAGTTTACAAACTGGCTCGAAAAAACTTACGAAAGCAATTAGAATGATTAAAAAAGATGGTTCTGATTCATATTCCTTTGATGAAAAAATATTACCTCAAGATCTAGTTAATGATTGGCTTGCTGGAAAGCCAATTGTAAGAGAACAACCTAA